>CALFZM010000217.1 GCA_937952235.1 uncultured Opitutia bacterium
GTCTTCACGCCCCCCATGAAGACGGCGTACCTGGCCCCCGCTCCTCGACCCCGACGGCGTACCAGTCGGAAATGGAGGAACCCGGTTGCGTCCGCGGGACGCGCGCTGCCGCCTTGCACTGCCGCCCGCGTTCGCCCAAGTAACCGGTCGTTCCACCGGTGCCGCCCGCCCGACCCTATCCTCTCCCCGCGTTCGCGCGGAACCGACGCTTCGGCGCCGCGCGGTGGACCCGCCTGTGCGCGCTCGCGGCGGCGCTTCTTCCCGGCGCCGCGGGCGCGGCCGAAGCCCTGGACGATCCGGGCGCCACGCTCGCGCGCGACGCGCTGCGGGTGCTCAAGGCGGAGTGTTTCTCCTGCCACAACGAGAAGAAGCGGAAGGGCGGCCTCGTGCTCACCAGTCGCGACGCCCTGCTCCGGGGCAGCGACGCGGGACCGGTGGTACCAGCCGGGACACACCATGCCACGTTGCTGGCAGACGTCCTCCTCCCGGGTGCGGATCCGCACATGCCGCCCGAGCGGCAGCTCGCCGAGCCGCAGATCGCCCTGATCCGGGAGTGGATCCAGGCCGGCATGCCATGGAACGAAGCCGTGCTGATCGAGGACGATGCTCGTCCGGTCGAGCTGGCAGCGCTGCCCCCCTCCTACCGGCCCGTGCTGGCCCTGGCGCTGTCGGCCGACGGCGCGCGGCTCGCGATCGGCCGCGCCGGCCACGTCGCGGTGCACGACGCGAGCGGCGAGTTTCCCCGGCGCCACCAGTTCGAGGACCACCGCGACGCGGTGCAGGCGCTGGCGTGGAGTCCGGACGGCCGCCGGCTGGCCTCGGGAGCGTTCCGCCGCGTGATCCTGCGCGGCGGCGATGCGCTCGAGGTGGAGCACGCGTGGTCCGACGGGTTGGCGGGCCGGATCACCGCGCTGCAGTTTTCCCCGGACGGCACCCGCCTCGCCGCGGCCGATGGCGTGACCGGGCGGAGCGGCGTGATCCGGATCCTCGACCTGGCGGAGCGCCGCGTCGTGGCCGCCTGGCCGGCCCACGACGACACGATCTACGCCGTCGACTTCAGCCGCGATGGCACGCGGCTCGCGACCGCGGGCGGCGACCGCCTGATCAAGGTCTGGGACGCCGCGACGCACCGCGAGCAGGCGCGATTCGAAGGCCACGGCGCGCAGGTGCTGGCCGTCGCGTTCAATCCCGACGGCACCGAGCTCGTGAGCGGCGGGGCGGACCGCGAGCTGCACGTCTGGGACGTCGCGACGCGGGAGAAAGTCATCTCGCTCGGGAACCACACCGGGGCGGTCACCGCCGCGGGCTGGGCGGCGGACGGCAAGGCGGTGATCGCCACGACGGCCGCCGGCGGCGTGTTTTCCTACACGAACCTGAAGCGCCACGCGGGCACGGAACGCTCCAAGGGCGGCGACGAACGCAAGGTGGTCGAACACGCCGGGGCGCTGCAAACCGCCGTCGCCACGCCCGCCGGCGACCGCTTCATCGCCGGCGGGCAGGATGGCGTGGTCGACATATGGGATCGCGACGGCAAGTCGGTCGTCCAGTTGCTGCCCGACCCGCCGCCGGCCGTCGCGACCGCGTCCGGCGCGCCGCGACCGGCGAGCTTCGTGCTCGACGTATTGCCGGTGCTCAGCCGCGCGGGCTGCAGCGCCGGCGGGTGCCACGCCAAGGCCGAGGGACAGAATGGCTTCAGGCTTTCGGTCTTCTCCTACGACCCGAAGGGCGACTACGAGGCGATCGTGCAGGCGGTGCGCGGCCGCCGGGTGTTTCCCGCCGCACCGGAGGAGAGCCTGCTCGTGCAGAAACCGACGACGGCGATCGACCACGAGGGCGGGCGGCGGATCGAGCCCGGATCGGAGTTTCACGCGCTGCTCGTCCGGTGGCTGCGGGAAGGCATGGCGTACCGCGTGCCCGGCGAACCCGAGCTGCAGCGCATCGCCGTGACGCCCGCCGCGCGCACGTATCGCAAGGCGGAGGAACAGGCGCTGCGCGTGGAGGCGCACTATTCCGACGGCAGCGTGCGCGACGTCACGCACCTGGCGGCGTACGCGGTCAACGATCCCGACCTCGCCACCGTCGACGAGCAGGGCCGGGTGAAGGCCGGCCGCCAGAGCGGCCAGGGCGTGGTGGTCGCGCGCTACATGGGCCGCGTCGCCGACGCGCAGGTCACGATCCCCGCCGAGCGGCTGCTCCCCGCCGAGCGCTATGCCGGGCTGCCCCGGCACAACTTCATCGACGAGCAAGCGTACGCGCATTTCCAGCGGCTCGGGTTGTTCCCTTCCGAACCCTGCACCGACGCGGAGTTCCTGCGCCGGGCCAAGCTCGACGCCATCGGCGTCCTGCCCACGCCGGACGAGGTGCAGGCTTTCCTCTCCGACCCCGCGCCGGACAAGCGCCGCACCCTGATCGCCCGGCTGCTCGCCGAGCCCGCGTATGCCGACCACTGGGCCACCAAGTGGGCCGATCTGCTCCGCCCGAATCCGGACCGCGTCGGCGTGAAGAGCGTGTTCACCCTCGACCACTGGCTGCGGCAGAGCTTCCGCCGCAACCAGCGGTACGACGAATTCGTGCGCGACATCCTGCTCGCGGAAGGCAGCAACCACCGCGACGGACCGGCGGTGATCTACCGCGACCGGCGGGAACCGGCCGACCGGGCGACGATGTTCAGCCAGCTCTTCCTCGGCACGCGGCTCGACTGCGCCCGTTGCCACAATCATCCGAACGAAAAGTGGTCGCAGGACGACTTCTACCAGTTCGCGGCCTTCTTCGGCGGGGTGAAGCAGAAAGGCACGGGCGTCTCGCCGCCGATCTCCGCCGGGGCCGAGACGTTCTACTTCGCCCCCGGCGGCACCGTGAAGCATCCGGTCTCCGGCGCGGTGATGTCGCCGCGCCCGCTCGACGCGCGTTTCGCCGCCCCGCCGCCGGACCAGGATCCGCGCCAGGCCCTGGTCGATTCGCTCCTGGCGCCGGACAACCCGTACTTCGCCGCGGCCGCGGTGAACCGCGTCTGGGCGAATTTCTTCGGCCGCGGCTTCGTCGAGCCGGTCGACGACTTCCGGATTTCCAACCCCGGCGTCAACCCGCCGCTGCTCGCCGCGCTGGCGCGCGATTTCGCGGCGCACGGCTACGACCTGAAGCACCTGATGCGGACGATCATGGAGTCGCGGCTCTACCAGCTCAGCTCCACGCCCAACGAACACAACCTCGCCGACACGCGGAACTTCTCCCGCGCGTACCGGCGCCGGCTGCCGGCGGAAGTGCTGCTCGACGCGCTCAACGACGCCACCGGGACGACCGACACCTTTGCGGGCATGCCGCCGGGATCGCGGGCGGTGCAGGCCTGGAGCTACAAGATCGAATCGCAGTTCATGGATGCGTTCAGCCGGCCCGATCCCAGCATGGACCCGCCGTGCGAGCGCGACGCCCACATCAGCGTGGTGCAATCGCTCCACCTCATGCACTCGCGCGGCATCCAGGCCAAGCTCGCGAGCCCGTCCGGCCGCGCCCGGCAGCTCGCGGACAGCGGGCGCAGCCCGGCGGAGATCGTGACGACGCTGTACCTCGCGACGCTCAGCCGGCCGCCGTCGCCGGAGGAGCTCGCCGTCGCCACGGCCGCCTTCGCGGCGGAAGGCGCCACGCGGCGGAGCGCGACCGAGGATGTCTTTTGGGCGTTGCTCAACTCGGCCGCCTTCGTGTTCAATCACTGACCCGGTGCACGACGTGAAGCTCCCCCACCCCGCCTTCCCGCCCGACCGCCCATGAGTCGCCTCACGCACAACTGCGCCGGCATGCGGCGCCGCGATTTTCTCCAGCTCGGCATGGGGGGCACGCTCGGCCTCGGCCTGACGAGCCTGCTCCGCCTGCAGGCCCATGGCGCCGTCGCCGCGACGCCCGCCGCCCGCGCCGGCAGCAAGGTCAACTGCATCATGATCTGGCTCGACGGCGGGCCCTCGCATTACGAGACCTTCGATCCGAAACCGGGAGCGCCGGAGGAAATCCGCGGCTCGCTCGGCACGATTCCCACGCGGGTGCCCGGCGTGCACTTCTCGGAAGTGCTGCCGCGCCTCGCCCAGGCGGCGGACAAGTTCACCGTCGTCCGCTCGATCTGCCACAAGGATCCGAATCACGGCGGCGGCAATCACTACATGATGACAGGGGCGAAGACGCCGGTGCCGGTGGCGTGCGGGGCGTTCGTGACCTTCCATCCGTCGTTCGGCTCCGTGGTGTCGCATCACCGCGGCGTCCGCCAGGGCCTGCCCGCCTACATGTCGGTGCCGCGGGTGTCGCGCAGCGGCGGGCCCAATTTCCTCGGCGGCAGGCACGCGCCGTTCGTCATCAACGGCAATCCCAACGACAAGGCCTTCCAGGTGCGCGACGTCGTGCTGCCCCCGGAGATCAGCGAGGGCCGCGCGACCTCGCGCCGGGAGTTGAGGGCCTCGCTCGACCGCATGCTGCGTTACACCGATAAACTCGCGGAGGATCCCGCGGTGACGTTCGACGAATACTACCAGCAGGGCATCGACCTCGTCCTCTCGCCCACGGCACAGGCGGCATTCGACGTCCACCGGGAGGACGAGAAGGTGCGCGACACCTATGGCCGGAACGATTTCGGCCAGCGGCTGCTCATGGCGCGGCGCCTCGTGGAGGTCGGAGTCTCGTGGATGACGGTCTACTTTGGCGGCTGGGACCACCACACGAAACTTTTCGACGCCTACAAAGGCGACATGGTGAAGCGGCTCGACCAGGGCGTCGCGGCGCTGCTCGACGACCTCGACCAGCGCGGGCTGCTCGACACGACGATGGTGCTGCTGCTGGGCGAATTCGGCCGGACGCCCAAAGTGAACAAGGACGCCGGCCGCGACCACTGGCCGCACGCGATGTCGGTGCTGATGGCGGGCGCGGGGATCCCGCGCGGCCAGATCGTGGGCGCGACCGACTCCAAGGGCTACTTCGCCTCCGACAACGTGTACCGGCCGGAGGATTTCGCCGCCTCGGTGTACACCAAGATGGGCATCGACCACGCCCAGGTGCTGCACACCAGCGCGGGCCGGCCCGTGCAGCTCGTGAACAGCGGGCGCCTGATCAAGGAACTCTTCGCCTGAGCGCCCCCGTGCGTGCCCTCGTGCACCTCCTTCCGCGGACGCGCTGGCGGCGGCACGCCGCCGCGGCGGCGACCGGCGCGCTGGCGGCCCTCGTCTCGCTGTCCGGCGCGGACAAGCCGGCGGCACCGGCCGCCCCGACGCTCGAACAATTCTTTCCCGTCGCCGCCACGCGCGGCTCCACAACCCCGGTCACCGCGGTCGGGAAGTTCAATCCCTGGCCACCCGAAGTGTGGACCGACGCGCCGGGCGTCGTGTTTCGGCCCGGCGGGAAGGCGGGGCAGTTCACGGTCGAAGTCGGGCCCGACGTGGCGCCCGGCCCGCATCTCGTCCGGCTGTACAACCGGCAGGGCGCGAGCGCGGCGCGCTTCCTCGTGGTCACGCCGGCTCCGCTCACGCTCGAGGCCGAGCCCAACGACGACTTCGCCCGGGCGGCGACGATCGCGGCGATGCCGGTGACCATCGAAGGCCGGTTGCAGAAGACGGGCGACGTCGACTGCTACGCGCTCGCGCTCGCGGCGGGCCAGACCGTCGCCGCGACGCTCGACGCGCACGTGCTGGCGTCGCCGCTCGATCCCGTGCTGCGCCTGGTCGACGACCGCGGGCTCGAGGTCGCGCTGAATCACGA
>CALFZM010000218.1 GCA_937952235.1 uncultured Opitutia bacterium
AGCCAGCTCATGCAGACCCTCGACCGCCTCGGCCTCGCCGAGAAGACGCTCGTGGTCTTCTGCTCCGACAACGGGCCGGTGATGGACGACGGCTACAAGGACTTCGCGCTCGAGAAGCGCGGCGACCACCGCGCCGCCGGCCCGTACCGGGGCGGCAAATACAGCGTGTACGAGGGCGGCACGCGCACGCCCTTCATCACGCGCTGGAAGGGGAGGATCAAACCCGGGGTGTCCGACGAGGTCGTCTGCACCATCGACCTGCCCGCAAGTTTCGCCGCGCTGACCGGCACGCCGCTGCCGGCCGACGCGTGCGGCGACAGTTTCGACGTGTCCGGCGCGCTGCTCGGCCTGCCCGGCGCCCGGGGGCGCGATCACCTCGTCCAGCAGGACAACGGCCAGGCCGGCAATTTCGGCTTCCGCGCCGGCCAATGGAAGCTCGTGCGGTACGATTCGAAATCGGCCCGCAACGTCGTCGTCGAGCAGCAGCTCGCGAACCTCCGGGTGCCGCAGTTCCAGCTCTTCGACCTGGCGCGCGATCCGGGCGAGGCCACGGACGTGAGCGCGCAGCACCCCGAGATCGCGGCGCAGTTGCGGGACCGCCTCGCCCGCGCCATCGCCGACGGCCGCACGCGTCCTTCCGCCCGATGAAACCGTCGCTGCCGTTGCTGACGTTGCTGGCGGGACTCGCCGCCGGGGGCGCCTCCCTCGGCGCCGCGACGCCATCGCGGCCGAACTTTCTCGTCATCATCGCCGACGACCTGAACTGGCGCGACCTCGGCGCGACCGGCAACCGCGAGGTGCACACGCCGCGGATCGACGCCTTCGCGCGCGAGAGCATGCACCTGCGCGGCATGTTCACGCCGTCGCCCACCTGCTCGCCCGCCCGCCACGCCCTGTACACCGGCCTGTATCCGATTCGCTCCGGCGCGTATCCGAACCACACCATGGTCGACCCGACGACCCGGAGCGTCTTCACCCATCTCAACGCCCTCGGGTACCGGACCGCGCTGCTGGGCAAGCAGCACATCCAGCCGAAGGCATCGTTCCCGTTCGAGGACCTCGGGCCGAGTGCCGATGACGCCGCAGCGCTCGGCCGGTTCATGGCGCGCGATCCGGCGCAGCCCTGGATGGCGGTGCTGGCGTCGAACGACCCGCATTCCCCCTGGACCCGCGGCCCGCGGGACCGCTTCGACCCGGCGAAACTTGCCCTGCCTCCCTGGCTGCACGACAACGCGGAGACCCGCGCCGCCTTCGCCGCATATTACGCGGAGATCACGCAGTTCGACACCCAGGTCGGCGCGGCGCTCGATGCGCTGGAGCGCACCGGCCAGGCCGGCAACACGCTCGTGCTGCTGCTGAGCGAGCAGGGCGCGCAGTTTCCCGGCGGCGGCAAGTGGACCCTCTACGACAACGGCATCCGCGTCGCGGCCTTCGCCCGGTGGCCGGGCCGGATCGCGCCGGGGTCGGGCAGCGACGCGCTGATGCAGTACGTCGACGTGCCGCCGACGCTGCTTGCCGCCGCCGGTGCGGATCCGGCGCGGATCGATACGGGCTGCGCGGACCCGGGCGGATCGGGGCGGGGCTTCGACGGCCGGAGTTTTCTCGAGGTGCTCACCGGCCGGCGCACGCAGCACCGCGAGCTGGTCTTTGCGCAGGACACCGCCGTGGGCGTCAACGGGAACCGGAATCCGTTTCCCAAGCGCGCCGTGCGCGACGCCCGCTACAAGCTGATCCGCAATCTCGCGCCGGAAAACGAGTGGTGGATCGGCGGCATCCACGGCACCGACGTCTTCCGCTCGTGGGTCCGCGACTCCGCGCGGGACCCCGCGCTCGCGGCGCGGCTGCGCGGGTTCTCCCATCGCCCGGCCGAGGAACTGTACGACCTCGAGCGCGACCCGCTCGAAACGCGAAACCTGGCCGGCGACCCAGCCCTCGCGGACGTCCGGCACCGGCTTGGCGCCGCGCTGGAAGCCTGGATGCGGCAGCAGGGCGATCGCGGGATGGCGACCGAGCTGGCGGCTCCCGCGCGCCAGCCGCGCAATTCCCCGGAGGAAGGTCCCGCGGCCGGGAAGAAAAAAGGCGGAAAGAAGAAGGGATGAGGACCGCATTTTCCCCGCGGGGCGCGGAGCCATCGGTGCGGCGCGCCCCGGCTGCACGCGGAAACGTCCGCGCCCGGTGGCGGCGCGGCCTCGCCTGCGCCCTGCTCGTCCTCGCGACGGCGGCGGCAGGAGCGGCTGAACGGACCAATTTCGTTTTCCTGATGGCCGACGACCAGGGGTGGGGCGAAACCGGCTACAACGGTCACCCCCACCTGCGCACGCCCGTGCTCGACGAGATGGCCCGGAGCGGCCTGCGGCTCGACCGCTTCTACGCCGCGTCGTCCGTGTGCTCGCCGACCCGCGCCAGCGTCCTCACCGGGCGGCACGCGAATCGCTCGGGAGCCTTCGCGCCCAACTGGTCGACGCGGCCGGAGGAGATCACCATCGGGCACATCCTGCAGCGGGCCGGCTATCGCACGGGCCACTTTGGCAAGTGGCACGTTGGGCCCGTCAAACGGGAGTCCCCGCTCAACCCGTCGCGCATGGGTTTCGATGCGTACGTGTCGCACGACAACTTTTTCGAGATGGACCCGCCGCTGAGCCGCGACGGCGCGCCGCCCGAGATCATGCCCGGTGAGAGCTCGGCCGTCATCGTGGCCGAGGCAGTGGCCTTCATCCGCCGCGCTCAGGCAGAGGGGCGCCCGTTCTTCGTGCTGGTGCACTTCGGCTCGCCGCACGATCCGTATTCGGGCCGGCCGGAGGACATCGCGCTCTACCGACACCTGCCCGAACCCATCAGCCGGCGCTTCGCCGAGATCACCGCGTTGGACCGCGCCATCGGGACCTTGCGCCAGGCGCTTCGCGAACTGGGCGTACGCGACCAGACCCTGGTGTGGTACAACTCCGACAACGGCATCACGTGGGAAGGCATCCCCGAGGCGCAGCGCGCGGACCTCTACAACGGACCATGGCGCGGCAAGAAGGGCGAGATCTACGAAGGCGGCTTCCTCGTGCCGGGACTCGTCGAATGGCCGTCGGTCATTCGGGCGCCACGGGTTTCCTCCGTTCGCGCGGTGACCTCCGACTTCCTGCCTACGGTGCTGGACCTGGTCGGCCTCGCGTACCCGGCGCCGGAACGCCCGCTCGACGGCATCAGCCTGAAGCCGCTCCTCCTCGGCGCGACGACGGAGCGCCCGCAGCCGATCGGCTTCTGGCGGTATCCGGTGCAGGGAGAGAGCGGCCACGAACGGTGGATCAGCGCCGAGCTGTCGCGAGGCACCACGCCGACGACCCGCAATCCAGCGATCGCCTTCCAGAACTTCCGCCACCCGGTGCCGAAGACGCGCGATTTCGGCGGCGAGGCAGCGTGGACCGACCAGCGGTACAAACTGGTCGTGGGCGAGGCGCGTCGGGCGAAGACCGGCCCCCGCGTCGAACTCTACGACCTCCTGGCCGACCCCGCGGAGACGACCGACGTTGCCGCCCGGTTTCCCGACGTGGTGCGGCGGATGAAGGGGGAGCTCGAAACCTGGCAGCGCTCCGTCGAACGCAGCCTGAGCGGGGCCGACTATCCCGCCCGCCGCTAAGCCATGGCCACGCGTTTCCGCCCCTCCTTCGTCCCGGTTCTGCGCGTCGTCGCCTGGTGCATCGCGGCCCTCGGCGCCGGGACGGGCGCGCCTGCCGCAGTCGGCGCCGCGCCCAACGTGCTCCTCCTCGTGGCCGACGACCTCGGTTACGCCGACGTCGGTTTCAATGGCGGCACGGCGATGGCCACGCCGAATCTCGACCGGCTGGCGGCGACAGGCATCAACCTCACCGATTTCCGCGCCTGCCCGATGTGCTCGCCGACGCGCGCGGGGCTGCTCACCGGACGGTGGCCGTTGCGGTACGGTCTCATGCGGGCCGTGGTCCCGCCCTGGTCGACTTACGGCCTGCCGCCCGACGCGGTGACGCTGCCCGAGCGCCTGGCTGCGGCCGGCTATGCCGCCCGGGGGATCGTGGGCAAGTGGCACCTGGGCCACGCCCGCCGCGAGTTCCTGCCGCTCGCGCAGGGGTTCACGCGTTTCTACGGGCACTACAACGGGGCCATCGACTATTTCACCCTCGAGCGCGACGGCGAGCGCGACTGGCACGACGACGACCGTACGTCGCCGGATGCCGGATACGCGACCGACCTGATCGCCGCCGAGGCCGGGCGGTTCATCAGGGAGGCGCCCGCCGGCGCGCCCTGGCTGCTCTACGTGCCGTTTAATGCGCCGCACAGCCCTTACCAGGCGAAGGAGGCGGACCTCGCGCGGCATCCGCACCTGTCGGGTGACCGCCGGGCTTACGCGGCGATGGTGGAGGCGATGGACGATGCGATCGGCCGGATCCTCGCGGCCGTCGACGCCCGCGGTGAGACGGCGAACACCCTCGTGCTCTTCTGCAGCGACAACGGCGGCATCCCGCGTGTCGGCAGCAGCAACGCGCCCTGGCGCGGCGGCAAGCTCACGGTGTATGAGGGCGGCACGCGGGTTTGTGCGGCGATCCGCTGGCCGGCCGGCGGGCTCGCAGGCGGGCGGATTTTTGCGGGCCGGGTTGGCTACATCGACGTCGTGCCGACGGTCCTCGCCGCGGCGGGCGTGGCGCCGGCGGCGGATCTGGATGGCGTCAACATGCTGCCCGCGCTGCGCGGCAGCGGCGCGCTGCCGGAGCGGGCGTGGTTCTCGTACCTGCACCAGAACGCCGACGCCCACGCTTCGGTGCACCATGGAGCGTGGAAACTGGTGGCGCGCGGCGATTTCTTCGCGGCGCGGCCGGCCGCACCGCCCGAGTTCGAGCTCTACGATCTGGCCGCCGACCCGGGCGAGATGACTGACCTCGCTGCGCGCGAGCCGGCCCGCGTCGCGGAGTTGCACCGCCAGTTGCGCGAGTTCGGCTCGTGGCAGCGTCCGGGCGTCGGCGCCTACGCTGACGGCCGCGAGGGCTTCCGCCCGCCCGCCGACTGGGTGGTCGGCGCGGCGCCGCGTGCGGTTACCGGCGCCGCGTCGCCGGCGGCGAAGAAGAAAAAGAAGGCGCGTTAGCCGGCGGAGGAGTTTCCGTCGTACAGATCTTATGACATCGATCCGTCTGCTCCTCCTGACCGCGCTCCTCGCCGCCGCGGGTTGCGCCGCCGCGGCCGCGGCGCGTCCGAACCTGATCTGGATCATGGCCGACGACCTGGGTTACGGCGACCTCGGCAGCTACGGGCAGAAGGTCATCCGCACGCCGCACCTCGACCGCATGGCGCGCGAGGGACTCCGGTTCACGCACTTCTACGCCGGCGCGACGGTGTGCGCGCCGTCACGGAGCGTGCTCATGACCGGGCAGCACCACGGGCGCACGCGCGTGCGAGGCAATGCCGGGCCGACCAACCCCAAGGCCCAGGCGCTGCGAGCGGAGGATGTGACGGTCGCCCGCGTGCTGCAGGCGGCGGGCTATGCCACTGCGCTGGTGGGGAAGTGGGGACTGGGTGACGTCGGGGAGGCGGAGAGCGGGTTGCCGCGGCGGCATGGCTTCGATCACTTCTTCGGGTTCCTCAATCAGCGTCATGCGCACAATCACTTCACCGATTTTCTCTGGCGCAACGAAACGAAGGTCACGCTACCCAACCGGGTGAAGACCGTGAGCCCCGATGGCGCGGGCTACGCGGAGGAGGCCGTCGTGTTCGCCGACGATCTGTTTGCCGACGAGGCGCTGAAGTTCGTGGCGCGCCATCAGGACCGGCCCTTCTTCCTCTATTGGAGCATGATCATCCCGCACGCGAACAACGAGCGGACGCGCGACCTGGGCAATGGCGCGCAGGTGCCGGATTTCGGCCCGTACGCGCGGGAGGCATGGTCCGATCAGGACAAGGGCCAGGCCGCGATGATCACGCGGATGGACAGCTACGTGGGCCGGATGCTCGATCACCTGCGGGCACTGGGCCTGGCGGAGAACACGCTGGTGATCTTCACCAGCGACAATGGCCCGCACAACGAAAGCAACCACGACCTCGCGCGCTTCCAGCCGAGCGGCCCGTTCAGCGGCATCAAACGGAGCCTCACGGACGGCGGTACTCGGGTGCCCTGCATCGCCTGGCGGCCGGGCACGGTGCCCGCCGGCGCCGAGACGAAGCACGTGGCGTACTTCGGCGACTGGTTCGCGACTGCGGCAGAGCTGGCCGGGGCGCAGGTGCCCGCGGGTCTCGACTCGATCAGTTTCGCGCCGACGCTGGCCGGACGCTCCGGGCAGGCGCGGCACGAGTTCCTCTACTGGGAGTTTCACGAACGGGGTTTCAACCAGGCTGCGCTCTATCTGGGACGGTGGAAGGGCATCCGAGAACGCGGCTTGGCGTCTCCACTTGCCTTGTACGACCTCCAGACCGACGTGGCCGAGAAGACCAACGTCGCCGCCCGCCACCCGGAGATCGTGGCTAAGATCGAAGCTTACCTGCAGACGGCGCGGTCCGATTCGCCGGACTGGGTGCCGGCGGGGAGCCCCGGCCGGCGATAGCGGCCGCGGACTTCTCGGGGTGGAGACAGGATGAACAGGATTTTCAGGATGAAGGCCCGGGGCGGGCGTTGATCCGAGTCCGGTGTCCGAAGCTGACGGCTCGATCCAGCCATCCTGTGAATCCTGTTCATCCTGTCCAAAACCTGAGTCGGGCATTTCTGAGAACGCGGCGAAGCGATGGAAGGACCTCCTCGATTGAACCTGCTCTGACGGTAGGACAGAAGCGATTGCCTCGCCGACTGCGCCAGGATCGGGGTGGAGACAGGATGAACAGGATTTACAGGATGAAGGCCCGGGGCGGGCGTTGATCCGAGTCCGGTGTCCGAAGCTGACGGCTCGATCCAGCCATCCTGTGAATCCTGTTCATCCTGTCCAAAACCTGAGTCGGGCATTTCTGAGAACGCGGCGAAGCGATGGAAGGACCTCCTCGATTGAACCTGCTCTGACGGTAGGACAGAAGCGATTGCCTCGCCGACTGCGCCAGGATCGGGGTGGAGACAGGATGAACAGGATTAACAGGA
>CALFZM010000219.1 GCA_937952235.1 uncultured Opitutia bacterium
GCGGCTGCCCGGCTCGACCCGGAAGCTCTTGTCCTGCCGGATCGCGTTTATCTGTATTACTACACCGGCGTGCCCGAGGGCTCGAACATTCAGTCCGAACTCCACGTCGTGAAAGACTTCCTGCCGTTGCCGTAATGTGCTGTGGCGAATTCATCCCCAACGGCAACTCGACCCGAACATTACTTGAGTTCTACCAGCTCCGGCCGCGGCAAGTCCTTGAGGCTTCGGAGGCCAAAGAGGGCCAGGAACCGCTCGGTCGTGCGATACAGCACCCGGCGGGCATCTCCCGCATCCCGTTCGATTGCCAGCAATTGGCGCCGTACGAGTTGCCGCAAAGTCCCGCCACATTGTGGCTTTCCCAGTTCCTGAATTTCGTCCTGTGAGATCGGCTGCCGATAGGCCACCAGCGCGAGGACCTCCAGCGCCGCCGCGTCCGGTGCGCGCCCGCCGAGCCGCCCAGCATCCCGATGCGATCCGGCCGCACGCCCCACTCCGCCGCGCGCGTTCGCACCAGGCGCACGGCCCGCAGCGCGTCGCGCAGCGGCGCCGGATGCCCGTATTCAGCGGCCCGGTACTTCAGGATGAAGACGGTCACGCCCAGTCCGTTGAGCCACCGGGTGATCTCGCCCCCGCCCCGCCCCGCCGCCACGCGCACGTACCCGCCGCCCGCCGCGTACAACACGGCCGTCCCGTGGCCGCGGCCCGCGGCCGGCCGGTGCACGAGCAGCGAGGGATGGTGGATGTTCGAATATCGCCCCTGGTCCTCCCGTTCCGGTCCCGCCCCGGGCTGGAGACCCGGGACGCCTTCAGGCCAGAGCGGCACGACCTCGGGACCGACGTCGGCCCCGCGGATCCACGCCGCCAGCATCCACCCCAGGCAGAGGATCCGCGCCAGGCGCCGCCAGCTTGTGCTCGTGCCCGCGGTCATGGCCGCTCCCAGGGATGGACCAGCGTCGGCGCGGCCGCGTACCGGCGCAGGGCGAGCGTCAGTTTCGCTCCCGTTCCGGGCGGCAGGTGGACGGTGAACGTCCGCGCGCCCAAGGTTACGCTGCGTCCGTCGAAGCGGACGGACTCGAACCGGTGTTCGCCGTACGCGCCGCCCTGGACGAGCACGGTGCGCGCCGCGGTGGCGCTGGTGTTCACGAGCGTCACCACGGTCTCCTCGGCGGAGAGCGACGACACCAGCGCCGCCACGTCGGGCGGCACCCCCGCCCGCTTCCGCTCCGGATCGAAATAGCGCAGGCGCGCCTGCAGCAACCCGCCCTCGCGACCCGGTACCAGCCCGCCCTGCATGAGCTGGGTGAGGGCGCCGATGGTGGCCGGGTTGTAGTCGAGCATGTTGTCCGCCAGGCGCCGCTCCGGCGGCGTGGCGTCCGCGCGCATCGCCGCCGTGCGGCGGGCAAGCGTGTCGAGGTCGCGCCGAAGCGCGGTTGCGGGGTAATCCGGGTCGCTGCCTTCCAGGAACGCCCGCCACCCGGCGCGCTCCACCCGCGCGAGGTCGTCGTGGCGCATCGACAGGTACCAAAGTTCCAGCGCACCGATGTTCCACGGCCGGTCCTGCCATCCATACCAGCCGTCCGCGCCGTGCATCGTCGGGTATTCGCGACGGCCGTCCACCGTGCGCGCCTGCGCATTGATCGCGTCGCGCATGGCGCGCCAGGCGTCGGCGTACTTGGTGTCGCCCGTGACCAGCGTGGCGTTGACGAAGCCCACCATGGCCCGCGGGATCCGGTTGCGGTTTTCGCGCCGGCCATTGACCGGATTCAACGGGCTGAAGCCCCAGCCGTAGGCGCCACCCCACCACCGATTTCCGGGGCCGCCGATCCGGCCGTCGCGGTGATCGACATGGCTCGGGACGATCCCGCCGTTGCGGGCCATGCGGTCGAGCCAGGCGTCCAGGTATCCGACGATCCAGTCCCGGTACTTCGGCTCACCCGTCACCAGGTAAGCCGTGAGCGGCAGGGTGGTCGCCACGAGGTTGAGGAAATGATCGCCGGCGACGTCGGTGTACTCCTGATAATGGGCCAGGAACTGCGCGTAGGTCTTCTCGCCGTGCAGGGCGACGAACTGGGCGACGTCGAACGGATCGCCGACCCAGTCGAGCGCGGTCGCCGGCCGCAGCATCGGCCCGCGGCTGCCGTTCTGCAGGCTGCGGATGAGCCTGAGCCGCGGGTCGTAGTTCGGCGCTTCCGGATCTTCGCCCAGGTAGAAGCCGGCGAACCGGCGCGCCCGCGTCACATGCCGCGGCTCGGCGCCGAGCGACAATCCCATGCGGTTGAAAAGCTGCAGTCCTTCGCCGTGGTGCATCCAGTCGGACTGCACGATGAACTCCCGGTGGTACATTCCCTCCCGCGCGATCGGCGTCTCCACCGTGCGCGCTTCGGTGTACTGCCGGAGCAGCCCCTCGTGCCCGCGGACATACAGGCGCATGATCTCGTCGTCGGCCCCGAGCGCGTGCAGTTCCGGCCAGCCATTGAAATTCTCGAACGCATCATCCGGACCGTCGTTGGCCCCCCAGCGCACGAAGCACTGCAGGTGGCCGCGCGCGTCGAAATACTTTCCGTAGAACTCGCGGCAGGCGGAAACCTGCTCCGCCAGCAGGCGGCGCTGCAGCCGCGCCCACTCCGGCACGGGCAGCGGCGTCGTGACATCGATCGCGGGCGCGGGCTCGGCGTTGCCGGCGGGGACGAAGGCGCCGGCGACCAGCAGCAGCAGGGCGGGCGGGAACAGTCTCACGGGGTACCAGGGGTAGGCCGCGGGGCGGCTCCGGATTCGGCACCGCGCCCGCCGCCGCGTCAATCGCGCCGGACCTCGAGATTCCGAAACTGGCCGAGGTCGTCGAAGGACCCGATCCCGATCTTCCCGCGTGCGAGCGTCCGGTCCTCGGCGGTGAGTACGGGATGGCTCATGTCGTCGAAGTACACCGCCATCTTTCCCGCCCGCGCGTCATGCACCACCTTGAGCCGGTGCCACGTGCCCGGCTGCCAGGGCGTGCCGGCCGTCCGGGTCGCGGTGATCGCGCGGCGGTCGGCACGATCGACGAGGTGGAGCTGATGGTGGACGCCGTCGGCCTTCTCCCCGAGGTGCGCATAGTAGAAGCGCGTCTCCTCCTGCCCGCCGAACGCGATGCACAGGTCGTTGTTGCCCGCGTCGAACTTCGTCAGGCGCGCCTCGACGGTGAGGGTGAACGACTCCCACTCCGGCGTCTGCAGCCAGGCCAGGTTGAAGGGGCTGCGCACCTTCGGCTTGAACTCCTGCTGCCGATGCAGCGTCAGCACCGGCGTGCCGTCCTCCCGGCTCCAGGTCCAGGCCGCGGGATCGGCCATCGTCCACGCTCCGGGTTTCTCCAGCGGACGCACCGTTTCCGCGCCGAGCAACGGGGTCGCGAGGCAACCCAGGGCGAGCAGGAATTTCATGGGGAGAACGAGAGCGGGATCGCCGCGCGACGTCGAGCGCGGTGAAGCGCCGCGGACGCCCGCCGTCTCACGGCGTGACCTTGATCCGGATGCGGCGGTACTCCATCCGGCCGCGGTCGGCCTCGAGCCCGATCGGGCCCGTTGCCGGCAGCTTCAACGCCTCCTCCAGGACTTCGCCGTTGCATGTGCACCGCGCCACGCCGTCCTTCACCACGATCTCGATCTCGTTCCAGTCCTGCGGCCGGTATTTCTTCAGCGCCTTGTACTTCTCCGGCCCGGCCACGGGGTAGTCGCGGCACTGGAGCTGCGGCTTCCGGATGAAGATCCCGCTGTCGGCGTTCGCCTCGGCGCGAAACTCGAGCTTCAGGATGAAGTTTTCGGGAAACTCGCGCACGGTCCAGAGCTTCCGCGCGAGGCGCGGCTCGTGCGGGTGCACGACGAGCACGCCGTCCTCCGCGGAGAACCGCTGGTCGTGCGAGGACTTCCGGCCGGCGAAGTCGGCGGCGACTTTTTCGTCGAACCGCGGACCGTCACGATAGCTCCAGCCGGTGAGATCGCGGCCGTTGAAGAGGCGGGTGAAGCCGGCCTCGGGTTGGAACGCGTCGGCCGCTTGCAGGGCACCGACCGCCACGGCCAGCAGGCCGCACAGGATGAACAGGCGCATGGGGAGCGAGGGGTGTCAGGACGTTCGCCGTTCGCGCGCGCGGGCGCCAGCACCAAACCTCGGGTCCGCCGCCCTCCGCGCCACCCCTTCGCTCCGCGCTCAGCCCGCGCCGCCTTCGCGCCAGCGCCGGAGCGCCGCGCCGGTGAGCGAGCGCGGCTCGGCCTCGATGCCGGCCCGCGGTCCCGCGTAGATCAGGTCGCCGCCCTCGCGGCCGCCGCCCGGACCGAGATCGATCAGCCAGTCCGCGAGGTTGATCACGTCGAGGTTGTGCTCGATCACGATCACCGTGTTGCCCGCGTCGCGCAGCTTGAAGAGCAGGTCCATGAGCTTCTGGATGTCGGTCCAGTGCAGGCCGGTCGTCGGCTCGTCGAGGACGTAGAGCGTCGATCCCTGCTGCCGCTTGCTGAGCTCGAGCGAGAGCTTGATGCGCTGGGCCTCGCCGCCGGACAGCGTGGTCGCGGATTGGCCGAGCGTGAGGTAGCCGAGCCCGACCGCCTCGAGCGTCTCGAGCTTGTCGATCACGCGCGGGATGTTCCGGAACAATGCGATCGCCTCGCGCACCGTGAGGTCGAGCACGTCGGCGATCGACCGGCCGTGAAACTTCACCTCGAGCGTCTCGCGGTTGAAGCGTCGGCCGCCGCAGCTCGGGCACGGCGCGTAGGCGTCGGGCATGAACTGCATGTCGAGCTTGATCACGCCGTCGCCCTGGCAGCGCTCGCAGCGCCCGCCGCGCACGTTGAACGAAAACCGGCTCGCCTTGTACCCGCGCACCTTCGCCAGCGGCACCTGGGCGTACAGGTCGCGCAGCAGCGGGAGCAGGTCGACGTAGCTCGCGGGGTTGGAGCGCGGGCTGCGCCCGATGGGCTCCTGGTCGACCTGCACGAGCTTCTCGAAGAAATCGAGGTGCTCGACGTGGCGGTGCGCCGCGGGGATCGACTTCGCGCCGTTGAGCTTCCGCGCCGCCTGCGCCGCGAGGATGTCGAGCACGAGCGTGCTCTTGCCGGAGCCGCTCACGCCGGTGACGCACGTGAGCAGCCCGACCGGGAACTTCACGTCGATGCCGCGGAGGTTGTGGGCCCGCGCCTCGCGCACGGTGAGAAACGCCCCGTCGGGCCGCTTCGGCTTCGCCTCGCGGGTGACCTGGAGGGTGCGCGCCAGGTAGGGGCCCGTGCGCGACAGCTTGGCCGGCTGGCGCATGCACGCGGCCGGCGTGCCCTGGAAGAGGATCTGGCCGCCCTCGGTGCCGGCGGCCGGCCCCAGCTCGACCAGCTCGTCCGCG
>CALFZM010000220.1 GCA_937952235.1 uncultured Opitutia bacterium
ACCTCGGCAAGGTCGACGTCACGCGCACCCACTGGCCGTTCCTCCGCGACCGCCGGATCGACGCGTACGAAAACCTCACGAAACGATTCATCGACTGAAGGGCTCAACCACGGATAGCACGGATGACCTGGAGGCGTATCCGGGTGCTCCGTTTGGTCCGTGAGATCCGTGTTATCCGTGGTCAAAAATACCGTACCCAAGAAATCTGCGCGCGAGACACCGGCGAAGCTCGGTTTTCGCATGCCCGCCGAATGGGAGCCGCAGGTCGCGGTCTGGCTCTCGTGGCCGCACAAGCGCGCATCCTGGCCCGGCATGTTCCGGCCGGTGCCGTACACGTTCGCCCGGATCGTCGCGCAGATCAGCCGGTTCGAGGAGGTGCGGATCAACGCCGCCGCCGCGCTCCAGCCCCGGGCGAAGCGCCTGTGCGCCGCGGCGGGCGCGGACATGGCGCGGGTGACGTTCTACGATCATCCGACCGACGATGCCTGGTGCCGCGATCACGGCCCGATCTTCGTCAAGCACCGCCGCACCGGCGAGGTCGCGCTCACCGACTGGCGCTACAACGCGTGGGGCGACAAGTATCCGCCGTACGAGCGGGACAATGACATTCCTCCGCGGATCGCGCGCCGGCTGAAGCTGCGGCGCTTCGAGAACGACATGGTGCTCGAGGCGGGCTCGATCGACGTCAACGGCCGCGGCCTCCTGCTCACGAGCGAGCAGTGCCTGCTGAACCGGAACCGCAATCCGCACCTCACGCGCGCGCAGATCGAGCGCAACCTGCGCGACTATCTCGGGGTGAAGACCATCCTGTGGGTGGGCGACGGCATCCTGGGCGACGACACCGACGGGCACATCGACGACATCACGCGCTTCTTCCGGCCCGACGGCTTCATCACCGCGGTCGAGCCCAATCGCCGCGATCCCACCCCCCGCATCCTCGCGGAAAACCTGGAGCGCCTGCGCGGCTTCCGCACGCCGGCGGGCGGCCGGTTCGAGATCGTCGAGCTGCCGATGCCGAAGCCGTTCGCGTTCGAGGGCCAGCGCGTGCCGGCCAGCTACGCGAATTTTCTCATCATCAACGGCGCGGTGCTCGTGCCGACGTTCCGGCAGAAGCGGCGGGACGAGGCGGCCTGCGCGATCATCGGCGGCTGTTTCCCCGGGCGTGAAGTGATCCCGATCGACTGTCACGCGTTGATCTGGGGACTCGGCACGCTGCATTGCATCTCGCAACAGCAGCCCGCGTGAACATGGCCGGCCGGACCTTCATGATCGCCACCCTGGCCGCCGCCGTGCTCCTCGGCGCGGGCTGCGAGTCGGTGACGGAGGCGGCGGCTTCCGTGCGCGAGCGGATGGCGGCGCGGGACCAGCCGCAGGTGAAGACGTTTCCCGGCACTCCGCGGGCCGTTTACGAGGCCGTGCGCGCCGCCGCGGCCGACATGGGCTATCGGTTTGTGCGCGGCGGCCCGGCACAGGGCGAATTCGAGGCGATCAGCGGGGTCCGCTCCGGCGAGACCATCGGGTCGGCCCGGCAGATCAGCATGAAGGTGACGCTGCAGGCGACGCTGGACGGGCAGGGGACCGACGTCGCGGTGCGGTTGAAGGAGATCATCGAGGCCGACTCCTCCAACCGGGCCGGGCAGGCCACCGAGGCACCGCTACGCGATACGCCGCAGTATGATGTGTTTTTCCTGCGCGTGGGGCGGATGCTGGGCGTAAAGTCGTAAAGGTTCTTCTCCCTGGGAGCGCGGATGTCCTCGTCCGCAGGGATCGGAATGCGAACCGAATGTGGACGGGGACGTCCGCGCTCCCAGGGGAGGGAAACCCTCGTTTTCCTCTTGCCGCGGCTAGGGCTGCGGTCGACCCTGATCGTTCGCGGCAGTCAGTCGGTCAGGTTGGCGTTTCGCCGCGGGCTCCCGCCAGCCTCCCAACGTCAGTGCAACCATCAACCATTCCGGTCGCGCCTCGCGGTGCGATCGACCCGTCGGATGGGCGCCCCCGGAGCAGGCGCACGGCCGGCGTTTTCGTCCTATGAGTTCAGTAATGCAAGACCTCCTGGCGCAGTCCTCCTTCGACAAGCTGAAGGAAGGCGCGATCGTCCCGGGCATCATCACCGAAATCCGCCAGAATGAGGTCGTCGTCGACATCGGCGGCAAATCCGAAGGCGTCATCCCCGCCAACGAGTTCATCGACATCGGCGAACTCCAGATCGGCTCCACCATCGAGGTGCTGGTGGAAAAGCTCGAAGACAAGTCCGGCGCCCCCGTGCTGTCCTTCGACAAGGCCGAGCAGAAGAAGAACTGGGATAACATTCTCACCAAGTTCCCCGAGGGCTCCGTGGCCGCGGGCCGCGTCAAGGCGAAGGTCAAGGGCGGCCTGATCATCTCGATCGGCGTCGATGCCTTCATGCCGGCGTCGCACATCGACATCCAGCCCCCCAAGAACCTCGACCAGTACGTGGGCCAGACCTACGACTTCAAGGTACTCAAGATCAACCTCGACCGGAAGAACATCGTCCTCTCCCGCCGCGAGCTGATCGAACAGCAGCGCACCGAGAAGCGCCGCAACCTGCTCGACTCGATCCAGCCGGGCCAGATCCGGAAGGGCGTGGTCAAGAACATCACCGACTTCGGCGCGTTCATCGATCTCGATGGCATGGACGGCCTGCTCCACATCACGGACATGTCGTGGGGCCGCATCTCGCACCCGAGCGAAATGCTCAAGCAGGGCGAGGAAGTCCAGGTCATGATCATCGAGGTGAACCGCGAGAAGGAACGCGTTTCGCTCGGCCTGAAGCAGACCACCAAGAACCCGTGGGACGAGATCGACCGCAAGTACCCGGTCGGCGCCAAGGTTCACGGCAAGGTCGTCAACCTCGTCCCCTACGGCGCGTTCGTGGAGATCGAGCCCGGCGTCGAAGGCCTGGTGCACATCACCGAGATGTCCTGGACCAAGCGCATCACCAAGCCCTCCGAGCTGCTCAAGGTCGGCCAGGAGCTCGATGCGGTCGTCCTCGGCGTCCAGAAGGACGAGCAGAAGATCTCCCTCGGCCTGCGCCAGTTGGAGCCCAACCCGTGGGACATGGTCCGCCACAACTACCCGATGGGCGCCCGCGTCCGCGGCAAGGTGCGCAACATGACCACCTACGGCGCGTTCATCGAACTCGAAGAGGGCATCGACGGCATGGTGCACGTCTCCGACATGAGCTGGACCCGCAAGGTCAACCACCCGTCGGAAGTCCTGAAGAAGGGCGACGAAGTGGACGCCATCGTGCTCGACGTCGACGCGCAGCAGCAGCGCATCAGCCTTGGCATGAAGCAGCTCGCGACCGATCCGTGGTCGGACATCGACTCGTTCTTCAAGATCGGCGACGTCGTGAAGGGCACCGTCACCAAGATCACGTCGTTCGGCGCCTTCGTGGAGCTGAAGGACGGCATCGACGGCCTGGTGCACATCTCGCAGATCAGCGAGGAGCGCATCGACAAGGTGAAGGACGTGCTCAAGCCCGGCCAGGAAGTGACCGCCCGCGTGATCAAGATCGATCGCGAGGAGCGCCGTCTCGGCCTGTCGATCAAGGCGGCCAACTACTCGGATTCGCAGCTCGCGGCCGAGACGTCGGCCTACGAGGCGCTCAATCGCAGCGCCGGCAACGACATGATGAACCTCGGCGACATCCTCGACGAGGCCGCCAAGAAGGAATAACGTTTCCACGCTCAGTGGCGTTTTTACGGCCGCCCGGGAATTTCCCGGGCGGCCTTTTTTGCGCCGCTTCCCTGGCCGACGCCGTTTCCGCGCCGCCGAACAGGGATTCGCAAAATGAAAATGGTTCGTCGACGGGGATTCCCGGTCGACTTGACGCAGCGCTCCCGCCTTGATCCGCGCTCGTGCAAGCGCCCCCGCGTCACCTTCCGCGTTTCCCCACCAGCAGATTCGCGGTCGCGCTCGCGTTGAGCCTCCTCTCCGGTGGTTCCGTGGGCCGGGCGCAGACGGTCTACAACTGGACGGGCGGCAACATCCTCACCGCCCTGGGCACGACGAATTTCAACGTCGGCGATACGCTCAACATCGTGACGACGGCCGATCATGACATCGCGACCAACGCGGTGGTCACCAATGGCGTGGTCAACTGGATCGACGGCAATCTCCGCGGCGGCGGGTCGCTGACCAACAACGGCCAGTGGTTCGACAGCGCGTCCGCGCAGATCAACGCCGCGTTTGGCGGGTACGCCTTCGTGAACAGCTCGGGCGCGTCGTATACGAAGACGGCGGGCACGACGACATTCAACGTCGGCTTCAACAACAACGGTGCCATCAGTGTCACGGGCGGCACGCTGAACTTGAATGCGGGCGGCACCTTCGCCTCCGGCGCCTCGATCGGCAGCACCGGCGGGGGACTGGTCCAGCTCCTCGGCGGCACGCTCACCTTGAACGGCGCGATTGCCGTCTCGAACTTCACTCTCGCCGGAGGCGATGTCGCCGGCAGCCATACGCTCACCGGCACGCTCAACTGGCAGAACGGCACGCTGAACTCGTCCGGCGTCACCACGCTGGCGGCGGGCGGCACCCTGACGCTTTCCGGCGCCGTCAACCACGACTTCAACGGGCGGACGATCGCCAACGACGGCACGATCCGCTGGACCGCCGGTTCGCTCCGCTCGGGCAACGGAGGCAGCATCTCCAACTTTGCGCTGTGGGAGGATTCCGCCTCGGGCTTCGACTTCAACGTCGCGTACGGCGGCGGCGCCACGTTCGTCAACCAGGCCTCGGGCACCTACCTCAAGACCGGCGGCACCACGACGCTCAACGCGCCGATGGTGAATTATGGCACGGTCACCGTCAGCGGTGGCACGCTCAACCTGAACGCCGGCGGCACCTTTCACGACGGCTCCTCCGTCGGCAGTTCCGGCGGCGGGGTCGTGCAGCTCACAGGCGGCACACTGACCGCGGGAGGCGCCGTGGGATTCACCGCGACGAATTTCAAGCTCAGCGGCGGCACCGTGTCCGGCAACATGACGTTCCTCGGAACCTCCGAATGGATCGGAACCGACTTCAACACCAGCGGGACCGCGACGATCGGCGCCGGCGCCACGATGCTCATCGCCAACGCCGGCAACCACGATTTCAACGGGCACGCGATGGTGAACAACGGCACCGTCAACTGGAGCGCGGGCGACCTGCGCTCCGGCGGCGGCGGCACGTTCACCAACCACGCCACGGTGCTTGACTCCGCCGCGTCCTCCCAGGTCGCCAACGCCTATGGCGGCGGCGTCACCTTCATCAACGGCCCTGCGGGCAGCTACCTCAAGACCACCGGCACCACGACGATGAACGTCCCGTTCGTGAACCGCGGCAACGTCACGGTCTCCGGCGGCACGCTGAGTCTCAACGGCGGCGGCGTGTTTCACGATGGCTCGGGCATCGGGGGGACCGGTGGCGGCGTCGCGCAGCTCACCGGCGGCACGCTCACCGCCGGCGGCACCGCCGGTTTCACCGCGAACAATTTCCGGCTCTCGGGCGGACAGGTTTCCGGCAATATGACGTTTCTCGGCGTGACCGAATGGGTCGCCGGCGATTTCAACACCCCCGGCACCGCGACGATCGGGACGGGCGCGACGCTCAACATCACGGGCGGCGGCAATCACGACTTCAATGGCCACGGGTGGTTGAACCAGGGCACCGTCAACTGGCAGGGCGGACACCTGCGCTCCGGCGGCGGCGGCACCCTCACCAACCAGGCCCAGTGGAACGACACCACCACCGGCGACTTCACCAATGCGTACGGAGGCGGCGCGACTTTCGTCAACGCCGCCGGCGGCACCTATACGAAGTCCGCGGGCACGACCTCGATGACGGGCGTCAACTTCACGAATCAAGGCACGGTCTCCGTCACCGGTGGCACGCTCAGCCTGATCGACGCCACCCTGCAGGGTGGATCTTCGATCGGCAGCTCCGGCGCGGGAGTCGTGCAGTTCGTCAGTGGCACGTTGACCG
>CALFZM010000221.1 GCA_937952235.1 uncultured Opitutia bacterium
GCGGCCCTGCTTGGCGGAGCCGCCGGCGGAGTCGCCCTCGACGATGTAGAGTTCGCCCAGCGCGGGATCGCGCTCGGAGCAGTCGGCCAGCTTGCCAGGCAGGCCGCCGCCGGAGAGCGCGCCCTTGCGCACCGTCTCGCGGGCCTTGCGCGCGGCCTCGCGGGCGCGGGCGGCGTTGAGCGCCTTGTCGACGATCCGCTTGGCCACGGGCGGGTTGGTCTCGAAATAGAGCATCAGGCCTTCGTACGAGACGGAGCCGACGATGCTCTCCACCTCGGGCGAAAGCAGCTTCACCTTCGTCTGCGACTCGAATTTCGGATCGCTGTGCTTGATCGAGATGACGGCGGCCAGGCCCTCGCGCACGTCGTCGCCCGTGATCTGCGGGTCCTTGTCCTTGAGCAGATTGTTGGCCTTGGAGAACTGGTTGATCGCACGCGTGAGGGCGCTGCGGAAGCCCGAGAGGTGAGTGCCGCCGTCGGGATTATGGATCGTGTTGGTGTAGCAGAGGACCTGATCGTTGTAGGTGTCGTTGTACTGGAGCACGACCTCGACGTGGATCTCCGCCTCCTTGTCGTCGGTCTTCACCTTCGTCTCCTTCCGGATCGAGACCGGCTTGGGATGCAGGGCGACCTTGCCCTGGTTGAGCTGCTTCACGAACTCCTCGACGCCGTCCTTGTAGTAATAGCGCTCCGGCTTCGGCTCCGCCGGCCGCTCGTCGGTGAAGATGATCTCCAGGCCGGAGTTGAGGAACGCGAGCTCGCGCAGCCGCTGGCTGATCCGGCTCCCCTGGAACACCGTCGTCTCCTTGAAGATCTCCGCGTCGGGCTTGAAGGTGATGAGCGTGCCCGTGCCCTTGGCCTTGCCGATGACCTCGAGCTTTTTCACGGTCTTGCCGCGCTCGAACTTCATGTGGTGCACCTGAGCGTGGCGGGAGACCTCGACCTCGAACCATTCCGACACGGCGTTGACGCACTTTGCCCCGACGCCGTGGGTGCCGCCGGAGAACTTGTAGCCGCCCTGGCCGTATTTGCCGCCGGAGTGCAGCGTGGTGAGCACCATTTCCACGCCCGGGATTCCGTATTGAGGGTGGATGTCGACCGGAATCCCGCGGCCGTTGTCGCGGATGGAGATCGAGCCGTCGACATGAATGACCACCTCGATCCGGGAGCAGTGGCCGGCGAGGTGTTCGTCGACCGAGTTGTCCAGCACCTCCGAAACGCAATGGTGCAGGGCCCGCTCATCCGTGCCGCCGATGTACATGCCCGGCTTCTTCCGCACGGCCTCGAGGCCTTCGAGCTTGCCCAGCTTGGAGGCGTCGTACGACTCGGCGCCGGCCGGGGAATTCGCGGGAGGAGGAACGGAATCGGAAGCGTCGGACATGTAGGGTTTCGCGGCGGTTGGGAGGAGCGAAAATGAAAGGGGAAATGTCTCGTCGGGCGCCCGGAGTGGCGAGGGTTTTTTTGGATAAAAAGCGGTCCTCAAACCCCCTTCTTTTCGCGATAAAAGGCTTGCCGCGGCGGGGGAGGGTGGGGGAGGCGGGGAAGCGGGTCCGGCGCGGAGTTTTGGGGTGGAGCGCCCGGGAGCGCCCGCCCAGCGGGCCGGTCGCCGTGCGATCCCTCGGGCCCACCCAGACTTTCGTTTGACCGTCGCCGCTGCGGTCCCAATGTCGCCTCGCATGGCGAACCCCGTGATCCAAGCCCTCCTCATCCTGCAAGATCGCGATTTGAAGAGGCTTGGGTTGGAGACCCAGTTGAAGGCGGTCCCCGGTGACATCGCCCGGGTGGAGCAGAAGATCGCGGCTGAAAAGGTGGCGATCGAGGCGGCGAGGGTCGAGCTGCGGGAACTGGAGACGAAGAAGAAGGCGTTGGAGCTCGAGATCGGCTCGGCCGAGGAGCGGCTCGGCCGCTACAAGACGCAGCAGCTTGCCGTCCGGAAGAACGACGAATACCAGGCGCTGGGACACGAGATCGCGACCACCCAGGCGCAGATCGGCGAACTGGAGGGCCGGGAGCTCGAGATCATGTATGCGATCGACGAGGCCCGGAAAAAGTTCGCCGGCGCCGAGGCGGAGTTGAAGGCCAACATTTCCGGCCATGAGGAGCGCATCCGCACGCTGCGCGACCGGGAGAAGAGCCTGGCCGACGAGCTCGTGCTCGCGCGCGCCGAGGTTGCGTCCGCCCGCACCCCGGCCGGCGACCTGCGGCTGCGACAGTACGATCGGATCGCGGCCCGTAATTTTCCGGTCGTGGTGCCGATCCACGCGGGAAAATGCGGCGGCTGCCACCTCAAGGTCTCGAGCGAGGTGGAGTCGGCTGCCCGCGGCAGGAGCGTGGATCCCATCGCGCCGTTGCCGACGTGCGACCAGTGCGGCCGCATCGTGTTCTGGGAGGCGTAGGCCGGCCGCGGTCGCGCACGTCCGGTCCCAAGGAACGGGATCGGTCGGCCGCCGCAGTTGGAGGTTGTGGCCGACGTGGTGCCGGCGTGCAGTGGCATCCCGTCTCCGCCATGCACTCGGGTCGCTTCTTTCCTCCCTGCCGGCTGCTGGTCGCCGTCCTGGCGCTGGCTGGCGCGGGCCTGGGCCGGGCGGCCGAAGCGCTCCCGGGCACGGCGCTGCTGACCGGCGACGACGACCTTTCCGAGGCCATGGCGGCGGGGGTGGCGCGCTATTTCGAGCGCGCGACGGTGCTTTCGCCCGACGGTCGCGCCGCCTTCTGGCGGACGGACCCTTCCTCGCCGGCCGCGTTTGCCGTGTCGGTCGCGCCCAACCGGGAGCGCTTTCGCCGCCTGATCGGCGCGATCGAGGTGCGCCCGCCGGTGCGGGCCCTCGAGTTCACCGGCAGCGTTGCGGCACCGGCGGAAGCGGGGGCGACGGAAACGTTCACCGTGCACCGGGTGCGCTGGCCGCTCTTCGACGGGGTGCACGGCGAGGGTCTGCTGCTCCAGCCGCGGGGGCGCGTCGTCGCGCGTGTCGTGGCGGTGCCGGATGCCGACCAGCCGCCGGAGGCGATCGCAGGCCTCGGTCCGGTGGTGGCGGGTGTGGCGCCGTTCGCCCGCCGGCTGGCGGAGAACGGCTGCGAAGTGCTGGTGCCCGTGCTGGTCGATCGCGCGGCCACGCACGCGGGCAATCCGGCGCTGAAGCGGTTCACCAACCAGCCGCACCGCGAATGGATTTACCGCCAGGCCTTCAGCTTCGGCCGGCATGTGATCGGCCTCGAGGTGCAGAAGATCGAGGCCGCCGTCGACTGGTTCGCCGCGCGCAACGCCGCCGGCGACGTGCGGCCGATCGGCGTGGCGGGCTGGGGCGAGGGCGCGCTGCTGGCGTTCTACAGCGCCGCGGTCGACCCGCGCATCGACGCGGCGCTCGTCAGCGGGTACTTTGACCGGCGCGAGCGCCTCTGGACCGAGCCGCTCTATCGCAACCTCCATGGGCTGCTCCGCGAGTTTGGCGATGCGGAGATCGCGCAACTGGTCGTGCCGCGGACCCTGCTGATCGAGCACGCCCGCGCGCCGCGGGTCGATGGTCCGCCGCCGCCGCTCGCCGGCGTGCCGCCCCGGCTGGGCGCATCGGCGGCGCCCGGGCGCATCGTCACGCCGGTGTTTGCCGACGTCGCCGACGAGTTCGAACGCGCGCGCCGCCTCGCCGGTCCGCAGCGGGGCGCGCTGCGCCTGCTCTATCGCGACCACGAGCGGCCGGGCGGCGCCGAGAGCGACCGCACGATCGGGCCCCTCGCGGACGGCACGTTGCTGGCGTACCTGCAGGCGCTCGCGCCCGGCGTGAAGGCGCTTGCCCCCGCCGGCCGGGCAGAACTTCCCCCGCCGGAGCCCGCCGCGGTCGCCGGCCGCCAGGAACGCCAGGTGGCGGAACTGGGCGCCTACCTGCAGGGCCTGATCCCGCGTTCCCGACTGGAGCGCGACGCGTTCCTGTGGGACCCGACCCCCGTCACGACGCCCGACGCCTGGGACCGGGCGATGGCCCCGTTCCGCGCGGTCTTCCATGACGAACTCAACGGCCGGCTGCCGCCGGGCGATCCGGCCCTGCACCCGCGCTCGCGGCAGATCCTCGACCGGCCGGGATGGCGCGGCTACGAAGTGACGCTCTCGCTCGGTCACCCCGAGCTTTTCGTCTGGGGCTACCTGCTTCTCCCGAAGGACGTCGCGCCGGGCGAACGACGCCCCGTGGTGGTGGCGCAGCACGGCGGCTCGGGCGTGCCCGCGGTCGTGATCGACGAAGGCCCGGCGGCGTCCAGGACCTACAAGGCGTTCGCGGTGCGGCTGGTGGAGCGGGGGTTCGTGGTGTTCGCCCCGCATTTTCCCTGGCGGACCTCCGATCGCTTTTTTCGCGTGGCGGAGCGGAAGGCCAACGCCGTCGGGCAAACCCACTTTGCCGTCGTGCTCGAGCAGCACCGGCGCCTGCTCGACTGGCTGACCGCGCAGCCGTGGGTCGACCCGCAGCGCCTCGGCTTTTACGGCCTTTCCTGGGGCGGAAAAGTCGCGATGCGGGTGCCGGCGATCGAGACGCGGTACGCGTTGAGCGTGTGCTCCGGCGATTTCAACGAATGGATCTGGAAGAGCGCGACGACCTCGTGGGGCAACAGCTACCTGTACGTGCCCGAATACGAGACGCTGAACTTCCGCCTCGGGCTCACGTTCGGCCACGCGGAGATGGCGGCCCTGATCGCGCCGCGGGCCTTCATGGTGGAGCGCGGCCACGCGGATGGCGTGGGCATCGACGAGTGGGTGGCGTTCGAGTACGCGCGCGTGAACCGGCTGTACCGCCGGTTGAAGATCCCGGAGCGCACCGCGATCGAGTTCTTCGACGGCGGCCACGAGATCCACGGCGTGGATACGTTTGCGTTCCTCCATCGCCGGTTCAACTGGCCCGAGCCGCGCCGTTGAGGGCGTCCCGCCGGTCCAGGCGGTCGCGCGGGCGGGATCCGGCCTGCGGCAGGCGGGATGTTCCCGAAACGGAGCGGCGGCTGCGACGGAGCGCAGTCCTCGGAACTGAGCCGACGCTCCAGCGGGTGGAGCCGCCTGTTCCCAGGCGGCTGACGTGCGACGGACCGCTTCGCAGCGGCTTGAGGACAAGCCGCTACACCGTTCTGCCTTCGGAGGAGGGGACCCTCCCGGGCTTCAGCCCCGCCTCCGCGGGTTACTCCTCCGGGGCGTTGAGCAGGCGCGTGATCCGGCTGCGGTTGCGCAGCGCGAGTTTCTTGAAGATGGACCGCAGGTGCATTTTCACGGTCGGCACGGCGCGGGAAAGCCGTTGGGCGATCTCCTGATTGGTGAGCCCCTCGGCGACGAGCAGCGCGATCTCGCGTTCGGCCGGGGTGAGGCAGGCGAGCGCGGCGAGCGCCCGCTGCGACCGCGCGGGCACCGCCGCCTCACCGGGCTCGCGGTGAAAACGCACGAGGAAGCGGGGAAGCGCGATGAGTTCGTGGCTCGGCTCGATCAACTCGATCTGCGCGCGCAGGTGCGGCTGGGTGGGGTGGACGACACTCCGGGAGGGCCGCAGTTCGCGGCTCCCGGCCGGCGCCGTGATGCCGTCGCGGTCGATCTCCGCCTTCCAGGCCGCGCAGGCGGCCGCGATCTCCGCCGGTACCTCCGCGCCGCGCCCGGGCTTCAGGGTCCGCGCCGCCTCGAGCCCGAGCCGCCACTCGAGGCACGCCGGGCGCGCGGGGGCGGAGACGAGGTCCGCCTCGAGGCTCCAGTCCAGGAGCAGGAGCGGCACCGGGAGGCTCGCGAGCACCTGATGCAGGCAGTCGTTGGCGGCGCGTTCGCGGTGCTGCCGGTGCAGCCGGTCCACCGCGCCCGCGAGCGTCTCGCGCAGCTCGGCCAGCAGCCGCAGGTCCCGCCCGGAGAATTCCGGCATGCCCCGGTCGCGACGCACGCAGACCTGTGCCTGCAGGGTGCGCTGGTCCCAGAAATGGATCTCAGCGTACTTGTCCCAGCCCTCGGGCTGGCGGAAACGCTGCTGGTACGATTCGCGCGCGGCCGACGGCATGCAGTCGAGCTGGTCGGAGAGCAGGCTCTGCCCGATCCCGATGTTGCGCCGGAGAAAGGGCAGCGACGGATTGAGCGCATGGTAGCGCTCGTTGAAAGCCGCGAGATCGGCGGGCATCGGCAGCGTGTCGCGGATCAGCCAGGGACAGACATACTCGAGGTGGCTGAACGAAACGCACACCGAGTGGAACGGCATCGTGGCCGCGATCAGGTCCTGGCAGCCGGCGGCAAAATCGTCGATGGTTTCGGCGCGAAGGACGCGTTCGAGGGACGCGGCGGGGCGGGACGTGGGACGAACCGTGGTGGAGTGCATGGCCGGTGAGGGGGTGATGTCATTGGTCGCCGCCGTCTGCGATCGCGCAACGTTTTCCCGGGTGCGAGGCTGGGGTGCTTTCGAGGTACTCGCGCCTTGCGCCGCCGGGTTGGGGCGGTAACGTGGCCGGTCTGGCTTTGGGGCCTGGTCGTCGCTCCGAGTTCTTTGATCCCAAGGGGCGGGGAAACCCGTCCCGGTCTCGAGTTCGGAGAGGAAAGTCCGGACACCGCAGGGCAGGATGCCGCACGAGCTTCACCGCAAGTGCGGGCGGTGCGTTTCAAGGCGCGCCGACGGACAGTGTCACAGAAAACAGGTAGCCCTTCGACCGGCCGCAAGGCCGGTCGCCAGGGTCATAGTGAAAAGGTGGGGTAAGAGCCCACCGCGCCTTCGCGCAAGCGGGGCGGCACGAAAAACCCCATCCGGTGCAAGGCAAAATAGGTGGCTGGGCGGCCCGTCCGATAGCCACGGGTATGTCGCACCCGGCTGCGCTCCTCCGGGGCGCGGCGGGGCGGGGCGGCGCAAGCCGTCCCGAGAGAAATGACGACCGAAGCGCCGCAAGGCGCGGAACAGAATCCGGT
>CALFZM010000222.1 GCA_937952235.1 uncultured Opitutia bacterium
ATTCGGATCTGAGGGGAGGCCCGGAAGCCGCCGGAAGGTGAGCCCGCGTGCTCGCGGGGCCTTCGGGCGCGGCTACCGGGCCGCGGAGACGAAGGCCGTCGCGCGGCCCTGGCGGTTGCCGGGCTGCGTTGCCGTGAGGATGCGGGCGGGACGGGTCTTCATGTCCATGATTTTACACGGGTTCGCCCCGGAAGGCCAGCCCTTCGGGATTTGCGCCGCGAATCGCCGCGCGCGATTCAGCGATGCCGGATCTTGAGCGCGAGCACCACGCCCGCCAGCGCGAGCGTCACGGCGTTGGCCGCCACGATGGGCCAGCTTTCCAGCGCGATCCCGTAGGCGAGCCACAGCGCCACCCCGGCGGTGAAGAGCGCGTACATGCGCAGCGACACGCCGCCCAGGTCGCGCGTGCGCCACGAGTGGATCACCTGCGGCACGAAGGCGATGGTGGTGAGGACGCCGGCGGCGAAGCCGATGAGGTCGATCGGGGAAGCGGGAAGGGTCATGTCGCTCTCTCGCGGCCGGCGCGTGGCCGGTTGGCCAGCCGCCTTGCACCGGTGGATCGTGTCATGCGATTGCCGCGACTACAATGGCGCGACCAAACGCCCCGGGGAGCCCGATGAATTCCGGAGGAGTGCATCGAGGAAGCGTCTGCCACCGGCGCGGGCCGGCACTGCTCATGGCCGCCCTCGTGCCACTCCTTGCCGCCACCGCCTGCTCGACGGCGCATTACCCGGTGAACGAAGGATTCGTCGGCGAGCCGCCCGCATCCCGCTATTCGCGCCGCGAGATGCTGGCCGGCGAGGCGCCGGGTGGGCTCTTCATGCACGCGGCGTTTTCCGGTGGCGGCGCGCGTGCCGCCGCCCTGGCCTACGGCGTGCTCGAAGTCCTCCACGAAACGCGCTACGGAAGGAAGGATGAGCAGCGCCGCCTCGGCGACGACCTGACGATCGTCGCGGGGGTCTCGGGGGGCGCCGTGGCGGCCACGGCCTACGCCGCCTTCGGCCCACGCTTCTTCGACCGCTTCGCCTGCGGATTCCTCCACGGCGACATGCAGGGGGCGCTCGTATCGCGCATCCTCGCGCCGGCTGGCCTGCACCGCCTGACTTCCCGAAGATTCGGCCGGGCCGACATGCTGGCGGAACTGCTCGACGAGCGCCTCTTCGCCGGGATGACCTTCGGAGACCTCGCCCGCCGGAAGTCGCCGCCCATGGCGATCGTCTCCGCCACCAGCCTCTACGACGGCGAGAGATTCGAGTTCACGCAGGAAAGCTTCGACGGGCTGTGCAGCGACCTGTCCGCATTCCCCGTCTCCCGGGCGGTGGCGGCATCGATGGCGGTTCCCGGCGTGCTCAGCCCCGTGACGGTGTGGAACCACGGCCCCGCCTGCCTCTACGGATCAGCGATCCCGCAGGGGCCCTTGTACCGGCCCTACGGCCCGCCCTTCCTCCACCTGGTGGACGGCGGGCTGTCGGACAACCTCGGGATACGCAACACGATCGAGACCGTGGAGCGGCTCGGGGGCTTCGGCGGCACGATGCGCGCGATCGGCCTTCGCGGCGTGCGCCGGATCGTCTACCTGATCGTCAACGCGCAGAACGATCCGGGGTTCGAGGAATCGGGCAGTGCCGACGTGCCGGGCATCGTGCGCACGCTGCGCTCCGTGGCCGACATCCCGATCGACCGGTACAGCGCGCTCAGCCTGCAGCAGCTGCGCGCGCGCTTCGCAAGCTGGCTCGCGCAGGTGCGCGACGGCACCGACCCGGCCGGCGGGGACGTGCTGGCGCGGGACGTCGAGGTCTACTTCATCGAGGTCTCGCTGCCGCTGCTGGGCGATGCGGCCGAGCGGCAGTACCTCCAGCGGCTGCCGACCTCGTTGTCGCTTCCGCCGGAGGATGTCGATCGCGTGAGGCGCGCGGCACGACGGCTGCTGTCCGAATCGCCGGACTTCCGCCGGCTCCTCGCGGATCTGGGTGCGAGCGTGGAGCCGGCGTCGAAGGATGGCACCCCGCGCGGGTTCGCCTGCGCATCACCGCAGTGAAACGAGGAAGGAGATCCCCATGACGCGATACCGGGTCGGTTACTTCATCGGCAGCCTGTCGTCCACTTCGATCAACCGGCAGCTCGCCAACGCGCTCGTGCGCCTCGCGCCGCCGGAGCTGTCCCTGGTGGAGATCCCCATCAGGGATCTTCCCCTGTACAGCCCCGACCACGACGCGGACTACCCTCCGGTCGCCCGCGCGTTCAAGAAGGCGATCGCCGACGTCGACGCGGTCCTCTTCGTGACGCCGGAGTACAACCGCTCCATCCCCGGCGGGCTCAAGAACGCGATCGACTGGGCAAGCCGGCCGTGGGGGCAGAATTCCTTCGCGCGCAAGCCCTCGGGCGTGATCGGCGCATCGCCGGGTGCGATCGGCACGGCGGTGGCGCAGCAGAGCTTGCGGGGCGTGCTCTGCTTCTGCAATTCGCCGCTGATGAACACGGTCGAGGCCTACATCCAGTTTTCGCCGGGGCTCATCACGCCCGAGGGCGAGGTCACCAACGAGAAGACCGCCGAGTTCCTGCGCAACTACATGGCGGAGTTTCACGCCTTCGTCGCGCGGGTCCTCACGGTGCTGCCGCGACCCGCCTGAAGTCCAGGTGGTGCATGCACTCGCGCAGGATGAGCAGCGCGGCCGCGATGTCGCGGCCGTGGGGCAGTTCATCGCCGGCGACGGGCATGCCGTGCGCTCGCGCCGCAAGCCGCTCGAACAGCCTCTCGACGGCGTCGCGCCCGAGCACCGAGCCGCTTGAACCAAGGCCCGGCAAGGCACGCAGGAGGGGGTCCGCGGTCGCCAGTTCGCCGCGATCGGCATCCGCGACGCGCCATCCGGCGAGGGCGTCCTCGACGAGGTCGATCGCGCGTTCGAGCTCGACCGGCAAAGGCGGGTCGTGGCGCAGCGCGGCTTCGACGAGGCCTCGCGGCCCGACCGCCAGCGCGGCGACGCGGCCGTCGCCGAATTCGAACTCCGTGGACTGAGCCTGCAGGCGCAGGCGCACGGGCGGCGGGCTCATGGCATCGGCGCCGCCAGGTGCCCGGCCACGCGCCGGACCACTCGCGCATCGATGTCGTGCCCGAGACCGGGGAAGAGGTCCAGCGTCGCCGAACCGCCGAGCGCGGCCCACTGCGAAGCGGCGTCGGTGGCGAGCGCGGGGGGCATCACGCAATCCTGCTCGCCGTGGAGCAGGTGCAACCGGACACCCGGCGGCGCCGCGCGCGGCGGCTGCGCGAAACGGCCGGCGATCGCGATCACGAGGCCGGCGACAGGCTGGGGAAGCTGCGTCGATTCGAGGGCCATGATCGCGCCCTGCGAGAAGCCGACCAGCGCGGTGTGGCCCGCGCCGACGCCGCTCTCGCGCTGCCAGGCGCGAACGGTGTCGATGAAGCGCGGCATCGCGGCGGCGACGCGCGCCGGGCGGTCGGCTTCCGTGACACCCCGCACCGGGAACCACTGCCAGCCCTGCCCGAGATCGGATGAATCGGGCGAGCGTACGCTCACGACGAAGGCTTGGGGCCGCAGGGCGGAAAGCGCCTCGCCGAGCGGGCGCATGCTCGCGGCGTCCGCGCCCACGCCATGGAACAGCAGCAGCAACTGCGGCGCCGCCGCGGTCCCGGCAGGTTTCTGGATGATGAGGTCTTCGCGCATGGCCGCGGCCCCCATCAGGCGGTCCCGGCCGCGAAGACGAACGCGTCCATCGCCAGCACGCCGTGGGTGATGCCGCCGTCGAGCACCTCCCACTTGCCCCGGCCCGGTGCGGCGCCGGCGGCCACGAGAAGCGGCCAGAAATGCTCGGGAGTCGGGTGGGCGCGCGCGGCATGCGGCGCGTCGGAGAGCGTCCGGCGCAGGCGCTCGCCATCGCCGGCCCGCACGGCCTCGCGCACCCACGCGGCGAACTCGCCCGCGTAGGGCTCGTCTCCGCCGTGGCGGATGCGGAAGTCCGCGAGGTTGTGCGTGAGGCTCCCCGAGCCGGTGACGAGCACGCCATCGTCCGCCAGCGGCGCGAGCGCCTCGCCGAAGGCCCACGCCGAGGCCGCATCGAGCCGCGACGGCAGCGAGACCTGGAACACCGGGACGTCGGCCTGCGGGAAGAGGTGCAGCAGCGGCACCCACGCGCCGTGGTCGAAGCCACGGCGCTCGTCGGCCTGCGCATCCCAGCCGGCGGCCGCGAGGGCCTCGACGGCCCGTCGCGCGAGGCCGGGATGGCCGGGCGCCGGGTAGCCGATCCGGTACAGCGCCCGGTCGAAGCCGCCGAAGTCGTGGATCGTCTGCGGCTGCGACGCCGTGGCGACGCGCGGGCCGGGCGTCATCCAGTGCGGCGAGACGACGAGCACCGCCTCGGGGCGGGGCAGGCTGTGCCCCAGCGCCGCGAGCCGCGGCCCAGCCACGCCGGGCTCGAGTGCGAAGGTCGGCGCACCGTGCGAGACGAACAGGCTGGGCATGCGCGTCATCGTCAGCTCCCCTCGGCGCGCGGGGCGAGCGCGGCATCCACGGCGTACCGGCCGCCGCCGCTGAACAGCAACGACACCGAGGCCGCGAACAGGGCCAACGCGTACTCGTAGCCGTTGTTGCTCATGAAGAAGCCCTTGCTGATGTGCACGGCGAAGATGGCGACCAGCATCGCGAAGGCGAGCGCCGCCGCGGCCGGGCGCACCAGCAGCCCGAGCACGAGCGCCAGGCCGCCGAAGAACTCGGCAGCGCCCGCGAGCAGCGCCATCAGGTAGCCCGGGTTCAGGCCGATCGAGCCGAAGAACTGGCCCGTGCCCTCGAGGCCGTAGCCGCCGAACCAGCCGAAGAGTTTCTGCGCGCCGTGCGCGGCGAAGATGATGCCCACCGGCACGCGGAGCGCGAGGGGGCCGAGGCCCGCGTCGGTGGCGAGCACGCGGTTGAGGAAGTTGTCGCTCATGGGGTTCTCCTTGATGTCGGATGAGAGGCTCAGGCCTTGCGGATCCACACCGGCGCGATGGCCGTGCCGAGCCCGGCGCCGTAGCCGAGATAGATGTTGAGTCCCGCCACGGGCTCGAGGTAGCGCGCGTTCTTCAGGGGGCCGGCATCGACGACGCCGAAACCGATGCTCTCGGCGATCGCGCGCGCGACATTCTTCGCTCGCTCGCTGTCGCTGGCGACGAACACTTCCACCTTCCGCCCGTTGCCGAAGTCGGCGCCTTCGCCCAGCACCTGCGCGAACACGGTGTTGAACGCCTTGACGATCTCCGCGCCCGGCACGGCCTTGGCGATCTCCTCGGCGGCCGAGGTGCCGTGGCCGATGGTGAGGCCCATGTAGTCCGCCGTGAGCGGGTTGGTGATGTCGATCACGACCTTGCCGGCCACGTCGCCGGCGCCGCGCAGCACGCCCGCCGCGTCGGCGTAACCGGTGGCGAGCACGATCGCGTCGGCGCCCTCAACGGAGCCGGCGGCGGGAACGGCCTTGGCGCCGGGGTTGGCGGCGGCGACCTGGGCCGCCTTGGCGGAATCGCGCGCCGTGACGCTGACCTGGTGGCCGGCGCGGGTGAGCTGCTTGACGAAGGCTGCGCCCATGTTGCCGGCGCCGATGACGGTGATCTTCATGAGGGTTCTCCTGGGGTTCGGGCAGCACGTCGGCTGCGATGGATGAACTGTAGGAGTTCCGCCGATCGAGATAAATAATGCATTTCTCAATTATTTATCCTGAAAACAAGGATAATCAGCCTCCATGGACCGATTCGAGGAGATGCGCGCCTTCACCGCCGTGGTCGACGCCGGCAGCTTCGTGCGGGCGGCCGAGGCGCTGCAGGTGTCGAAGACGGCCGTCTCGCGGCTGGTCGGCGAACTCGAGTCACGGCTGGGCGTGCGGTTGCTCCACCGCACGACGCGCAGGCTCTCGCTCACCGTCGAGGGCGAGGTCTTCCACGCCCGCTGCAAGGACTTGCTGGCCGGCGTCGAGGAGGCGGAAGCCGAAGCCACGGCACGCGCCGACGAGGCGATCGGCTTGCTGCGGCTGAACGTGCCGGTGAGTTTCGGCCTCCTTCACCTGGCGCCTCTGTGGCCGGCGTTCCTGCAGCAGCACCCCGGCGTCACGCTGGAAGTGACGCTGTCGGACCGCATCGTCGACCTCGTGGACGAGGGCTACGACCTCGCGGTGCGCATCGCGCGGCTGCCCGCCTCGTCGCTGGTGAGCCGCAAGCTCGCCTCGACGAGGCTCGTGCTATGCGCATCGCCGGAGTACCTGCGCCGCCACGGCACGCCGGCGCATCCCGCCGAGATCGCGCGGCACGCCGTGTTCAGCTACACGCTGCTGTCGACGGGCGAGCAGTGGAACTTCGAGGGGTCAGAGGGGCCGGTGAGCGTGAAGGTCGCGCCGCGCATGCGCAGCAACAGCGGCGACACCTGCTGCGCGGCGGCGCTCCAGCACCAGGGCATCGTGCTGCAGCCCTCGTTCATGGTCGGGGAGCACCTGCGCTCCGGCGCGCTGGTGGAGGTGCTGCCGCAATTCCGCGCGATCGAGCTGGGGGTGTACGCGGTCTACGCGAGCCGCAAGCACGTCACGCCGAAGGTGCGGGTGCTGATCGACTTCCTCGTGGAAGCGTTTCGCATCCGGGCGTGGGACGGCTGAGCGTCACGCCGGGCGAAAAAAAGCCAGAGGGTCGTCTGGCCTTGGAATAGTGGTGGAGAATGGCTTACCAGGCCGAAAGCCGCACTTAGGTTGAGAGAGCACGTCTGCGGTCCTGGTCGCCTTTCATGGCTTGCCTGCCTGTTGCAGCGGTTGCCAGTTGCGGTACTCGGACAGCCGCAATCGGTAGCGGCTGACGTTGCCCTCATGCAGATCGCGGAGATCGGCCAGGGCAAGTTCGACGATGCGGTCGAGGTCCCTGGGCGGTACCAGATTCGCTGCCACGGCGCGCACGGCGACCTCGTCTGGAGACTGATGGCCTTTGACGATCTCGGCAACCACGGCAACCAGCGCCTCCCGGTAGCGCAGGCGCATTGGATCGGGATCGGCGATCGTCTCGCGGATAGCCATGTAGCGCTGGCAGGAGCGCTCGTAGGCCCACACGAACACGTCGCGAAGCAGATCCACTCTCGTGAGCTCATACACGCCGAGGGTGCCTTCCACATAGGCCCGATCCGGTACGTCGATAAAGGAAAGGGGACAGAGGTTGCGCTGGATGAGCGGGATATTGGCGCCGAGTCTGGATACCCGCTTGTTCACGTCGACGAACGGCTGCAGGTAGGGGATGTGAACCATGATGAAGAACGCCTGCTCGAACGGGTCCTCGATCGCCTTGGCCTTGTCCAGGATCATGCGGAAGTAGGCCTCGACCTGCTGAGGCATTCCTGGCGGGTGGAACACCGTGCCACTTACTTCGACAATACGCTGGCGCAGCCGCCCGCCCTCGCTCGGGTCGGCGAGCAGGTTTTCGGATAACTGCGCGTGCAGGTTGAAAAAGGTGAAGGGGTTGAAGCCGATGTCCTCTGCCTGCTCCACCAACAGCTCGATGGCGGCCTTGTGATTCAGGATCATCTGCGCCTCTCGGCGATCCTTGCCTTCGGCCGCCTGGCCCAGCTCGATCAGGTTCTGGGTGTCGAGGCGGGTGTAGGTGTTGCCTTCGAGTCGGCTCGATGCCCAGGACAGATCGATGAGCAGCCGCCCCAGGATATCGCGCGCATAGGTGCCCGCCGGGCGCTCGCCGTCTGGTGAGCGTCCGATGTTGTGCAGGTGATCACAGACGTCGGGCGGCAGGTAGCGGGTCTCGTTGGGGCGATATCCCTCCAGAAAATCCCGGTTGTAGCCCACCGGCTTGCGGCCCTGGACAGGTTGGCGAACGTAGTCGAGGACTTCCTGACCCGCAGATGAGACAGGGATGTACGTCTCGCCTCTGATTTCATCGGTCGCGTGAGCCTGCTCGGTAATTTCGACTGCGATTTTCTTGGGGGGAGCGCGATAACGTAGACCCCGCCCCTGGCCTTCCGTATCGACTCGCTTTTGCTCGACCAGCTCGCCCAATCGACGTTGCAGCGTGCGGCGGCTGACAATGTCGGCCAATGCGGCATGCAGATCGTCCATGCGCACTCCGTCCGGATGCCGGGCAATCTCGTCCTCGATCTTGCTAGTCAGGTCCTCGGGGAGTTTTTTGGGCATGTATCACCTTTTATTGGCGCGCATTCTATCATTCGTGCCAATACGGTAAGCTTATTGGCGCGCAATGTCAAAACATGCGCCATTTAATTGGCGCGCAAAGGGAGTTTCGCGCCAATCTGTCCCCACCCACGTTCAAGGCCGACTTTGCGAGCGTCGTCGAACGCTGTTCGCGATTCCGGCCTTCTCACGGACCATGAACGGCGCCGAATCCTGAGCAGCCACAAATGGGGTAAACAGGCCAGTCGTTACCAACCGGCAAGGAAAACCGACCACGAAGATCGCTCTTCGCACGACTCCACAAGGGTCCGGATTCATCGGGAAATTCCGGACGAAAAAAAGGCCAGATGATGAGTCTGGCCTTGGAATAGTGGTGGTGCCGCGGCGCCTAAACTGCACGGGTCAATGCCCCGCTATTCGACAGCCAGAGATCTTCAGCGATCATCAGCACACCCGTGCGTTCGAGATCTGCATCAAGCCGCTATCGAGCGATCGTACTCAACATGCGGATTGTGACCAGATCAGTCGCATTTGCCACGAAGCGCGATCCTCACCGGCCATTGAAGGATTTCTTCGAGATTTTCTTCGACTGAAGGTTTCCATGTCTCTGTTTTATGAGTTCAACTGTGAATCCACTTACAGACGCGCCGTCGTCCCTGAACTCAAAAGTCCTGTCCGCCTCCGAGTACGCGGTGTCCGGACCAAAGGGATCCTCAGCGTCCTCGCCGAACCAAGCAGTTCCACTGGCGTATCGAATACGGTACGAACCCAACGGCACTTTCATGTGGAGGACGTCGCCACCTCTAACAAATGCGGTCGTAACCACTTGATCCGAACTCGTGTCGATCAACCTCACAAGAAAATTCGAGCCCGCTGCCGTTCTAATCGTCAAGGGAGCCATTGCATATCGGAAGGGATATTTCAGAATTCCAGTTTCAGGCAGAGCGCTCCCCGACCTCGAAAGAGGTCGCGTCTCACTCTCCGAAGCGCCAGGATTCGCTGGCCCCTTGTCCGCCGACCCTGACCGCCGCTGCACTGGCCCAGGCCTCGCGGTCGCCCTTTCGTCGCTGGGAGTGCTCTTGGATTGAGCACCTTGGCCCGTCTTCTTCTGATTATCTTTGGAGCTGTATTCCAATGCCGAACCAAGTCTCGCGTACTCACGGAGCTGATTGGCCTCCTGGACACGCGACTCACACTCAAGCCACTTGAGCAGAACTCCTTCGTCAGGACGTCGTGCACGGCGCGTGTTACCTCCTGCCGGATGCGGTCCACAATCCTTTTCCACAACATCGCGGTAAGAAGGTCGATAAGAGATCGCGTCGAAGAGGTCATTCGCCAATAGCGACTGTTCTGTAAGAATGTAGATGTCGCTGGGCGCGGTTTCGGCCATTCGATCGAGAAGTCTTCGTGGAATACCTTGGCGAGTGAGGAATGAATCGACGGCCACAGTTGCGGGTCCTACCCGCTTTTCATAAGTCGTAACGTCGACTCCCCGTCCAGTCCACGCAAGTCGGTGTACGCCAAGCCTTCCCCCTTCTTCAAGCCGCCGTGCGACCCCTGCCGCCCAAATCAAGAAGCATGAGCTGAAGCAGGTCCCGTCTCTTTGGACGCTGGTATGCACAAACGCCTCGGCCACGCGCTCAGCAATCTTCAACGCTTCGGCTACGTCGCCACCCGCGGAATCTAAATAGAGAGTGCCCCACAGCAGCGCCCGAACTCTTCGAATCTGTTCAGCAGACCCGCTCTCAGTCGGGGTAATGAACTGAACAAACCTCTGGTAGTCACCATGTTCGATTTTTCCAATGATCGAAATGCCGATTCTGCTCGGTTCGTCGATTAGCTGGAAGTTGGCAGCCCCAGATCTGACCGGAATCGCCACGATGAGAATCGTGAGCGAAGTTTGAAGCAGCTTCAAGAATGCCATGGGCGGCTCTCTCAGACAGGACACTTCGAGCTTGACTGATTTTTCGGCCACATCATCGATGGTCAAGGCGCGAGAGGGTTCAATCAGAGTGTAAGTCTCTTACTGCGAGTCTCGCCTTTCGTAGCAGCGCATTCGCAGCGAGTTCCTACGACGCGCCTTTGGGTCTTGCGACAGCCACCCTTGAGAGCCGGTCTGCCATCCGTGTTTGCCAACCGGGTCCCGTAGCCCTCCATCGCGCAATTACGTCCGCAGGCAAACGAAGCGAGATGAGTTGTCGCGGATTGGCCGAGCGTGGGCGGCCACCTTTTCTGACGACGGCCCGGGCAAGCATGTCGTCGGTTAGCTCAGGAAGTTCCTTGTACTCGGCTGGCTTGATCCGATGCGCGTCCACGCGCGCGAGATCAGAGCCCGAAGTACGGCGCAAGGCGGTCTTTCTCACGGTCGTTGGCCTTTCTCATGCTGAAGATGTGGCGAACCGCGCCACGCGGGGTGTAGCCGATCACCACGAGCCGACTTTGGAGGCTTCCGTAGCAGATGATTCTCCTCTCTCCGTAGTCCTTGCGAAGATCCTCGACCTCGACGGTAACGCCGTTGAATACGAGGACAGCATCCTCGAAATCCAGTCCACGTTCCCTCAGGGTTCGTATTCGCTTTGCCGGATCGTAGCTGATTCGCACCCCGTTATTGTATCTACAATAACCACGCCATGCCAGTAGTGCGCCTGTCAGCGGCTATACGCGAGCCAAGTTCATCATCGGAGCAAATCAGCAATGGGTCCTCGGGGAACTGCGGAGGCGACAGCGCTCAAAGCGGCGAAGCCAACGCACTGAAATTGTTGGGCCTTTTGCGAAGAGCGCTCTTCGCACAAACAGAGAACAGAGAGGGAAAAGGGGACAAGTTCGACCGAAATTCTCACGACCCCGATGGGGCCGCTCTTCGCACCCGTTGCCAAACGCGCGGATTCATTGGGAAATTTCGGGCAAAAAAAGGTCAGACACTGTCTGACCTCAGAGGCTGTGGTGGCGGGGCGGCGACACACCTTGACGCGGGAATGCCCCGATAATCGACCACCCGCGATCATGAGCGTCGGGGCGATCTAAGGTGCCGTGAGCGACGATACGTCGAGCACGTACATCTGTCGCTCGCGCTCGTGCACGGAGTCGATGCAGACCTGCCGACCGTCGCGGCTCCAGCGCGGGTGCAGGTCGCAGCGGTTCTCCTTGGAGAGCGCCGGGTCCGCCCAGAATCGCCCGAGGTCGTGGCGAACGCCCCGGTCGCAGTCGAACAGGAAGAGCGTCCGCTCGTGCGTTCCCGCGTCCGGATAGGTGTCCGAGAGGAGCCATCGCTTGTCCACCGGCGAGAAGGTCATGTGGCCGTTCTCGACGAGGGTGCCCGCGCCGATGACCTTCACCTCGCTACCGTCGCGGTCCTCGTACTCGTGGTAGTGGATGGCGCCCGCGTGCGGCCCCCACACGATGATGCGGCCGTTGTCCCTCCAGAGCGGGTGCGAGATCTGCCACTCGGACTTCTCGTAGTCGAAGGCGCCCACCGCCGACGGATCGAAGTCGTCCGCGAGCTGCGGCAGCGGGTGGTCCGAGCATTCGAGCAGGCGCATGTCGCTGCCATCGGGGTTCATCGTGACGAGCCGGTGCAGGAAGCAGGTTTCGTCCGCGACGCGCTCGGTCCAGCGGTGCAGGAAGAGCACGCGCGAGGACGCGGGGTTGATCTCGATGTGACTTACCCAATGTATGGCCCTGTCCATCGAGGGCAGGTGGCGAACCTGCATCAGCTGCCGGTAGCTCACCACGAGGGACGTATCGCCCGTCTCCAGGTCCATGCGGTGGATGCCGTCGTCGGCGGGTGCCCGCGGCAGCGCGAAGGGGCCGCCGTGTTCGCTGTAGCCGATCGTCTCGTGCGTGACGTAGAGGCGCCGGTAATCCACGCACAGCGCGAAGCGGCTGTCGGGCGCGACCACGTAGACCGGCATCGGCAGGCGCGTCTTGCGGCCGGAGCGCACGTCGCAGATCGCCGCCCCGAAGCCGGGGTAGCGCGCCGAGGCGTCGTCCGTGCGGGTGTTGTAGACGGCGTGCAGGCCCTCGCGCCCGTCCAGCCACTGCAGCTGGCTTCCCATCTGCCAGTTCCAGGCCCGCGTGCGGTCGAACGCGTGGAAGCGGTCGTCCTCTTGCAGGTCGAAGTAGCCGACTGCAGCCTCGCGCGCAGGGTCGAGGCGGAAGTCCATCGCGGGAACCTGCTGTGCGAGCAGGTAGCGCGAGGTCCGGTCCCAGTTGGTCTTGTTGTAGTAGCCGAAGAAATGGTGGCCGGGGCCGGCGCCGACGCGGCGGCACGGGAAGGCGGGTGCGGGTTTCATGTGTCTTCCGTTCCGGGGGCGGGGCCGCGATGGGCCGCCGCGCGCATCAGTCTAGGGTGATCTTCCCCTGCTGGATGACCTTGTCCCACTTCGCCTTCTCCGCGGCGACGAACTGCTTCGCGGCCTCGCGCGAGTTTCCGACCGGCGTCATGCCCTGATCGAGCAGCCCCTTCTTGAAGTCGGCCGTCGCGAGAATCCCGCGGATGTCGGCGTTCAGCTTCTCGGCGATGGCGTCGGGAACGCTCGCGCCGACCGCGATGGTCGTCCAGGACGTGGCCTCGTAGCCAGGCAGTCCCGCCTCCGCCGTGGTGGGAACCTCGGGAAGCGCGGGCGAGCGCACCTTGCCCGTCACCGCCAGCGCCTTGAGCCGGCCGGACTGGAGGTGGCCGATAACCGTCGGCGGGTTCTCGAACATGAGCTGGATCTGTCCGCCCAGCAGGTCGTTCAGCGCGAGCGAGCTGCCCTTGTACGGCACGTGCTCGACGGGGGCGCCGGAAGTGATCCTGTAGAGCTCGCCGATCATGTGCACGGAGGATCCGACCCCGGCCGAGCCGAAGTGGATCGTGCCCGGCTTTTCCTTCGCGAGTGCGGTTAGCTGCTTGAGGTCCCTCACCGGTAGGCCCGGCGTGGCCACGACCACGTGCGGCATCTCGGCGAGGATCGTGACCAGCTTCAGGTCCTTGCCCGGGTCGTAGGCCAGCTTCTTGTAGACGCCGTAGGTCGCGTGCAGGCCGATGGAGCCCAGAAGCAGTGTGTAGCCGTCCGACCCTGCGTCCACCACGGCCTTGCCGCCGATGTGCCCGCCCGCGCCGGGTCGGTTCTCCACGATCACCGACTGCTTGTAGAGCTTCGAGAGCCGCTCGGCCAGCAGGCGGCCCTGCACATCCGAGCTGCCGCCGGCGGCGAAGGGCACGACGATCTTGATCATCTTGCCCGGGTAGTCGGGCTGCGCGGCGGCGGGCAGGCTGGCTGCCGCGCCCATGGTCAGCGCGACAAGGCCGGCCAGGACGGTTCTGCGGGACAGGTTGGCTTTCATGGTTTCCTCCAGGGCGTCGCCCGCGGCGGCGCCGCGGTGAATTTCCTGGCAGTCTAGGGACACCCGCTCCGCGGGGAAAATGCCTTCCCTTTGGTAGGCTATGCGGAATTGATATACCTATGGACCCGCCGCCGCGGCGGGCCGGAAGGAGACCGCCGTGCCCCGCCCCCTCACCCTGCGCGAGATCGCCGCCTTCCGGGCCGTAATGCAGACGGGCACCACCACGGGCGCCGCCGCGATGCTGCATACCACCCAGCCCTCCGTGAGCCGCCTGCTCGCGCAGATGCACAATGCCTCGGGCGTGCGCCTCTTCGACACCCACAAGGGGCGGCTGCGCCCCACGGACGAGGCACGCCGGCTGTTCGAGGTGGTCCAGCAGCAATATCTCGGGCTGGACGCGATCGAGCGCACGGTAGCCCTCCTTCGCAAGTCGGGAACGGGGTCGCTTCGCATCGGCAGCACGCCCGCGCTCGGCCTGGGCGTCCTGCCCGCCGTCGTTCACGTCTTTGCCCGCCAGCACCCCGACGTGCACGTCAACCTGCAGACCGTCAGCGCGCACGCGCTTCGCGAGGGGCTTCTCCGCGCGGCCTACGACCTGGCGCTGTCCACCACGCCCATCGACCACCCGCTGCTGGAGGCCTCCACCGTCCACCACTCGCACACCGTCTGCGTCCTCGGGCGTCGGCACGCGCTCGCCGCGCGGCCGAGCCTGCACGTGCGCGACCTGCGCGGGCAGGTCCTCCTCACGCTGAACGCCGACGACGAGTTGCTCGCCCCCTTCAACCGGACGCTGGCGAGCCACGGGATCGAGGCGGCCGCGACCCTCGAGACCACCTACTCCGCCACCATCTGCATGCTGGCCCTGCAGGGCACCGGCATCGGCATCGTGAATCCGTACGTGGCCTCGGTGTTCGCGCGCGATCTGGCGGTGCTGCCCCTGCGCCCCCGCATCCCGATCGCGGTGTGCCTCGCCTTTCCCGCGCACGCCGCGCCCTCAGCCATGGCGCAGGCCTTCGCGGGCCTCGTTCGCGCGCATTTCCGGGAGATGCCGGGCGGGCGCGATTGAGCATGCGGTTCCGGCGCCGTCGGTGGCGTACCATCTCCGCGTGGCGATCCCTTAGCCCCGTCGGTCCGTAAACCGACCGGGTACCTGGAACCCACCGTCTACTGGGCAAGGCCTCGACCTTGAGCGCCGGGGGCGGCGGCGACAAGGTGGCAGGGAGCTTTGAGAAACACTACCGCCGCATGGAAGAGATGAACAGCCCAATCCCTCCCAATGTGGCGATCGACGAGACAATGAGTCGCAACGAC
>CALFZM010000223.1 GCA_937952235.1 uncultured Opitutia bacterium
TTGAATCCGTTCCCGTTGCTCCCGCTCGCGTCTTTAAGGCGCTTTCGTCCGATGAGCTCCGCCGTTGCGCTCCCTCGATCTTCGCCGAGCACGCCCGGCCGGGGGTTTCCTCCCGCTACACCTTCGTTTCCACCCAGCAGGTCGTTGCCCTGCTTGGCGCGGAGGGTTGGGAGCCGGTGAAGGCTTCGGAGCAGCGGGTCAGGTTGGAGGACCGCATCGGTTTCCAGATGCACGAAATCCGGTTTGCCCGGCGCGTTGACCTGGAGGCCGGGGCCTTTCAGGTCGGCAACACCCGTCCGGAAATGATCCTGCAGAACGCGCACGACGGCAGCCGGGCTTACCGCATCGACGCGGGCCTGTAGGATGCAGGAATACGGCCGAGTTGACCAGTCTTTGGCAGACGTCGAAGAATCTTGGCAACTCTCGGTCGTTGGCGAGCGGGTCAAGCAGACCAATGAATCCGCGGGGAGGGATCGGACATAAGGCTGAGATTCGCCACAACACGCCTTCAGGGCGGCACCCGTTGTTGCGCACTCCAAGTTAGTCGTGAGTGTTGAGACGGGGTTGATAAACGCGCCGTAGTGATCGACTACCTGTTTGCGGACTTTTGTCTGGTGTCGATTCCTGCAATGAATACTCGCCGCCGAGAAGAGCGACAAACGCAGCAAGCGACCGCCGGCCGACAACCGGAGCCAAATTTCCAAGCGACACCTAGAGAGGGAAAATCGCGTAGAATTCTTCCGCCTCAGCCACGCTCATCCGATTCAGATAGTGCGTGCGGATAACGGTCTCACTGGTTCCGAATTCCGTCGCCGCCAGCGCAATCGACCCAAACTTAGCGACAAAGGCGGAAATGCAGGTGTGGCGCAGAAAATCATGCCCGATTTCGAAACGCTCGCGGATCGGTCGCAGCTCATCGTAGTCGCCCGGACAAATCGATTGGGAAGTTGGCGGATACTTTTTGAGCCAAGCCGCGAGGTTGGGCTGAATTCTAGTAGAACGCGCGCGCCTGTCCTTCGCGATCGCGGCGGAAACGTGCAAGTATTCCTCTCTCAGATACGTCTCTAGCCCTTCGCTCCCAACCGCGGCGGCAAGCTTGTGGATTTCTCCTCCGCGCAGATAGGGTCGGATGCCGGCGAACATCGCCAACGCTATCATGGTGCACCATTCCGGTGCTTCTTTTTGCAGCCAAGCCATCGTGGCGCGACAGTTCGCAATTTCCATTCGTTTGGGCGGTTGGCGGGTGATCATGCGCTTGCTGTAGCGCACAACGTCCGCAACCGGGTTCTCTCCGATCCATTTCCGCGGCTTGAGAGTGAACCACTCGAACACCGCATGAACATCGCCTCGGTATCCGTTCCATGTTCCCTTGTCGACGTCGCGATCCGTCAGCCAACGCGTCACATCTTCGGTCGTGACGTCGGCGATCTTCACCTCGGCACCGAGAAACTGGGCGAGCATGCGAGACCGGCGATAGAGATTGTCCAGTTGTGACGACGACACATGCCCATCGCGGGCGGAGCGGAATTGCTCGATGCCGTCCACCAGTTTCACCTCGGTTCGTTTGGGCGGTGGATTCGCGACAGCATGCCGGATGGCTTCCGCCAGAGAAAATCCGGCGCCTTTCAAAACCACATGCGCGGCGATTATCTCGCGCACGGCGGCGCGCAGACTCAGACCGGTGTCCGACAACAACGTGAAAGCTGATTCCGCCTCACGGAGCTGGCTGAGTGTAAGGTAGGTCGCCTTGGACCGCGGCGCACTTGAACCCAACGTGCGCTCCATCTCCCACTGGGCTTGCTTCTCCTCCGCTTCCTCCTTGTCGCAGGTGACGAACTTGCGCTGCTTGCCCTGAATGGAAACCGTCACCCGAAATCTGGCCCGCCCAGATTCGTTTGGAATCTGGACCAGATTTGCGGGACTGGAGCGGAGCGGCACATAGGGGGTAAGGGTGGATTGCGCTGCGGGTCTACTTTTCTCCCCTTCTTTTCCTCCATTTTCTGTCTTTCGTGCATAGATGAGGTATGCACGACCCTGTTTTGGCAACTGTGGGGCAATGTCACCGGAAACGGAAATGCCCTGATCATCAACTAGATGAGCAGGGCATTTTCCTGGCGTCCCCACGGGGATTCGAACCCCGGTTCTCATTGCCCCAAGAGAGCCAAATATCGCTTTCCGCTTGGAGATGGTCGCTGAGTACCTCCACTCCGCGTTCGACGAATGTCCCATGCAGGATGCGTCCTACTGCGTCTATCTCGACCGCAAGAATTTCGCCATCAGCCAGCATCTTATCACACTTGGCTCGGCGACGTCCGCTCCACGTGAGGTCTCCGAGGGGTGCCATCCTCGCCGGCACCACGGCCGTCGCCGGCGCCCACAGCCATTGGATGGGTTTATTTTATTGCAGATAAGGGAAGAGTTGCTTGTTTTAATTGCAACGAAATGAACCTTCCGGTTTAATTCGTTGCAGATATGACCAGAGATACTGGTTCAAAACGACAAAAATTAAACCAGAGGCTGAACGCCGCACCAGCCGGTGCGGTGCTCACCTCGGCATGGCTCAAGGGCCAAGGCATATCCAGTCGTCTGGCCGACTACTACGCCAGCTCCGGCTGGTTGCACCGCGTCGGAGATGGAGCGTTCACCGTTCAACCCGAGCCCCCCACCTGGCTGGGCGCGGTTTTCGGGCTCCAGCAGAAATCGAAGTCGTTTCATCCCGGCGGACGCACCGCGTTGGAACTCTCCGGCCTCGCCCATTTTCTACCCCTGGGAGATGCTCACCCCGTCTATCTTTTCAGCCGCGCCGGTGACCGGCTTCCCGCCTGGTTCAAGGGGCTGCCTTGGTTCAGTCGCGTCCGCCATGTCAGCACGAACTTCCTGCCCCAGGAACTCGGGCTGCGCGAACACCGCGAAGGAGCACTCACCGTGACGGTCTCCGCGCCCGAGCGGGCCGCATTCGAGTTTCTCCAACATCTGACGCTGGACGATGCCGGCTACGAACATGCCAACCTTGTTTTCGAAGGGCTCGGCACGCTACGCCCGGGTTTGGTCAAATCGCTTCTGGAGGCCTGCGCGTCGATCAAGGTGAAGCGACTCTTCCTCCACTTGGCCGAGAAACAAGCATACCCATGGTTCAAGCAATTGGATCTGACGAAGGTTTCGCTCGGCAGCGGCAAGCGCGTGCTCATCCCCGGCGGACGCCTCGATCCCAAATACCTGATCACCGTCCCGGCGGCGGTCGAAACCCCTTCCGACGCCCCATGAGAGCAACCCCGTTCTTCAGGCAGGCCGACCTGCTTGTGCAGGTCGTGCCCTTCGTGAACGCCGAGGCCTGCTTCGCGCTCAAGGGCGGCACGGCGATCAACTTTTTCTTGCGCGATTTCCCGCGCCTGTCCGTGGACATCGATCTGGTTTACCTGCCGCTTGAGGATCGGCCGACGACGTTGCGGGGAATCGACGCCGCACTCCAACGCATCACGGCGAAGATCCGCCGGGCCATGCCGGGCGTGCAGGTCCGGGATCATCGTGCCGTCAGCGATCAACTCCTTTTCAAGCTGACCGTGCGCGCCGCGGACGGCACCGAGGTGAAGATCGAGCCCAACACGGTTCTCCGCGGCACGCTGTATCCGACCGCCGACCTCAACCTGTCGCCCCGAGCCGTCGAAATGTTCGGCCGTTCGGCCACGATGCGCGTCGTGTCGCTGCCGGACCTGTTCGGCGGCAAGCTCTGCGCCGCGCTCGACCGCCAGCACCCGCGCGACCTTTTCGATGTGCATGGGCTCTTCCAGGCCGAAGGAATCACCGATGAAATCCGGCGCGCCTTCGTCGTGTTTCTGGCGAGCCACGACCGGCCGATGAGCGAACTGCTCACCCCGAATCGGAAGGATTTGAAGCAGGTCTTTGCCGACCAGTTCGAGGGCATGACGCTCGATCCGGTGCCGCTCGCGGTGCTGGAGGAGACCCGCGAGCGGCTGATCGAGCGGATCAACACGGACCTCACCACCGCCGAGCGGGAGTTTCTGCTCTCGATGAAACGACTGGAGCCCAAATGGGAGCTGCTCGGCTTGCCAGGAGTCGAACGCCTGCCCGGACCGCAGTGGAAACTCTACAATCTGCGCAAAATGGACGCGGCCAAGCGTCGCGCCGCCGCGGAGCAGCTCCGGAAAAGGCTCGGGCTGTAGTTGGCGCGCGCATCAGGCCGCAAACGCGCATTTGGGCAAGGCGGTCGGAGTGACATTCCTTTCGGCGGGGAGACGACGAAGGAGGTCGTCCCGGATGTGCCGCCAGGTCGTGTTTTCCATCGCTACCAGCTTGGCCCGGAGTTCACCGAGGTTGAAGGCCTCCGCCGGCTGCGCCGAGCGGTCACCCAGCAGGGCCGGCAACCGGCCAGCGAGCGTGCGCCGGAATTCCTCCCGGCCCGGCTGGAAGTAGTGTTTGAGCACAATCGCGGTGGTGCGATGCCCCGTGACCTTCTGCACGATTTCCAGCGGCACGCCGGCCGTGAGCGCCACGGTCACCCAAGTGACGCGGAACGAATGAAAATCGCGGAGCGAGGCCTTGCGCAGGCCGTGTTCCCGTTGTTGCTGCACCGCGCCGCGCGTGGGCCGCTGCGCCTCGTCTTCCTTCGGATTGAAGTAACCCGCCGCCTTCATCACGCGGCGAACTCGGTCGGTGAGGTGGTCGGGGTTGACCCGGTAGTGCGCCTCCAAATCCGGGAAGACATAGAACGGCGGACGCGGCGCGGGCTTCGCCAACGCCTTTTCGAGTACGCCCCGCAGGAGCGGGAAGATCGGGATCTGTAGTTCCAATGCCATGACGTTGTTCTCCTTGTTGCGTTGAGGTTTTGTGACCTCGTGCAACTGCGGGCAACGGACAGCACCTCCCGAAATCGCGGTAGCCAAACATTACGCCAAACATGCCCCGAAAGTAGGGTTAACTGCTTGAGGGTGCGGGAGGTCGAAGTTGCCCTCATAACCTGAAGGTCGCTGGTTCAAATCCAGCCCCTGCACCCAATTTGAAACCCCCGGAATCACTTCCGGGGGTTTCTTGGCTAATAGGTTACGCGTTTTCGAAAGAGCGACTGCCCGCGGTACAACATTGAGCAACGAGAGGCAACTTTGGGACGCCAAAGCCAAACATTGCGCCAAACATGTCCCGAGCCTGCTCGATCGCCACGTCACGCGTGGCGTTGGTCAGAGTCGTGAACACGTGCGATGCTGGGGCAGTTCCCGATGCACCAGGGAGAAAATCCGATCATTCCCTTTGGGCGCAGTAGAGGAAGCTGTAGTAACTCGCGCCACAGTAGCCACACTTTCGCAGGCCAGAATCGGGGATCTGGAGAATCATCCCTCACGGGATAGCATGCTTAAGACCCGAATTCCGAAGAATATTTCGGCAAACCGGCGGCGTTCGCGGAGTGTTTTCGTGCCCCGTCATGCTCGACGCTTCTCGTCACAATCAGTTTCTGAGGCTTTTTTCCGCCAACGAAGCGGCCATCCATGGCTTCGTCCGGTCACTGCTGCCGACGCGCGACGATGCACGCGAGGTCATGCAGGAAGTCGCCGTCGTGCTCTGGCGGAAATTTGCCAGCTACGCCGACGACGAGGATTTCCGCAAATGGGCCTTCGGGGTCGCCCGATACGAGGTGCTCGCCTATGCGCGAGACAAGGCCCGCGACCGCCACGTGTTTGACAACGATCTGTTGCAGACCCTCGCCACCGAGGAAGCCGCGTCGACGGAGATGCGGGAGGCGCAGCGTGAGGCTCTGGAGCGCTGTCTGGCCAAGCTTCGTGCTCCGCAGCGCGCGCTCGTGCTCAATGCCTACGAACCCGGCGTGCGCATCGACCGGCTCGCCGTCGCGCGGGGCCAGACCGCCATGGCGCTCTACAAGGTGCTCCACCGGCTGCGTCTTGCCCTCGTCGATTGCACGCACCGCGACCTGGCGGATCAGGGGATTCACGTAAAGTGAAGACACCGTGAACAACGCCGACGACCAGCGCCTGCAGTGGATTCAACGCTACGCCGACGGCATCGCGACGGCGGAGGAAGTCGCGCAGTTGCAGACGGCCCTCAAGGCGGACCCGGCGTTCCGGAAGGAATTTCTCGATTACGTCCACCTCGACGGCGCGCTGGGTGACATCGCGGCCGGGCTGGAGGGCGCGGCCGAAGCAAGAAGGTCCGAGTCCCGCGTGATCCCCGTGCCACGCCACCGGTTTCGCTTCCCACTCTGGCTGGGTGCGGTCGCCGCCGCGATCGTCGTCCTCGCGGTCTGGTTCCCTGGCTCGTCGACGAAATCCGGCCGGGCGGTCGACGTGAAAGTGGTACAGAGTGAAGGCGTGCGCTGGTTCGCGCCGGGGCCGCGCAGCGCGGAGGTGGGCGATCGACTCACCCTGGATACGATCCATCTCGCGGGCGGTTCGCTGGACCTGCGACTCGTGGCGTCGGGCGTACGGCTGAAGTTGATCGGCCCGTTCGAGGCCCGCTTCGAATCGGCGATGCGGCTGCGGGTCCTGCACGGGAGACTGAGCGCCGATGTGGGCGAAGGCGGGATCGGTTTCACCGTGGCGACGGATGCGGGCGAAGTGGTGGATCTCGGCACGAGTTTCGGCGTCGAGGCCGAGCGCGGCGGCGAATCGCGGGTGGCGGTGTTTTCCGGCCAGGTGAAGGTACGCCCCGGCTTCGAGGCGCAGGGCAACGAATTCACGACCTTGAGCGAAGGCGAGGCCGTGCGTTTTTCGCGGCTGGCGAGACTGCGCCGCTGGGAGCAGGTGGCGATGGCCTCGGAAGCCGCCGGTCGGCTCTCGCCGGACAGCTCGGAGGTCGTCGCAGCCGTGCGGGACAATCTCGACGACGAGAAACTGCATCCCTTCTACGGCGTCGTGGCGGGAGGGATGCGGCGCGGCGCGCTGGCCTTCACGGACAAGCCCAATCCGCGCTGGGCGCCGGCGCCGGAGGACGTGCTGCCCGCCTGGCTCGAGGACGCGGACGTCATCCGTACGTATCATAATTTCAGATATGTCAGCGACTATGAGCTCACCCTCACCCTGCGTCAGGCCGCGACGGTGTTCATCCTGGTCGACGCACGGCAGCCGGTGCCGTCGTGGCTGACGGAGCGTTTCACCGCGACCGGCACGCGCGTCACGGTCGGACCGTGGCAGCCGGCGATGCTGGCGGACGAAGGCGTCACCCAGCGCACGGACGGGCTGCCCTACCTGGAGTTCGCCGTCTGGCGGGCCGAAGCCGGACCGGGCGAGTTCCGACTCGGCGCCCCGCGGGATCCAAAGCTGAACACGGCCGCGCTGATGTATGGCGTAGCGGTGAAGGCGGTCTCCCCGTGACGCGATCACCTCACGCCCCGGCTCGTTTCCTCCACCACCCCAGCAACACCCCGGTTCACTGCATCTGGTCGCCTCCCTTCGATCCGCGGGCAGCCGCCTTCGTTCGCGTGACCGTTGCTGCTTTGCCTGGCCACCCCAGGGGAAACCTTGGGCGTTCACGCATCAGCTTCAGCCTTCAGGCCGATCTTTGCGCCATTTCCAGAATGACATCCACGCCTGTCTTCACGCTGAGGCACATCCTCTACACGCTCCTCTCCTTCGCCTCGCTCGCGCTCCGCGCGGGCGCCGCGCCGCTCGTTTACGAGGGCGCCGACGGCCCCGGCCAGGGCCGGCACATCGTCTTGCTCGCGGGCGATCACGAATATCGCTCGGAAGAGACGCTGCCGGCGCTGGCGCGACTGCTGGCGAAGAACCTCGGGTTCAAATGCACGGTGCTGTTCAACCGCGACCCACGCACCGGCGAGATCGTCGCGGGGAATTCCAACATGCCCGGAATGGAGGCGCTCGAAACCGCTGACCTCGCGGTCGTGTTCCTGCGTTTCCAGGATTTCCCGGCGGAGCAGATGAAGCATCTCGACGCGTATCTGCAGCGCGGCGGACCCGTCGTCGGGCTGCGCACGGCGACCCACGCGTTCAAGATCGGGAAGGATGCTGCGTTCGCGCGGTACTCGTACGACAGCAAGGTCGCGGGATACGAGCTGGGCTTCGGGCATCAGGTGCTCGGGCAGACGTGGGTGGGGCACTATGGCAAGAACCACCAGCAGAGCACGCGCATCACGGCGGCGAACGGAAAGGACACGCATCCCATTCTGCGCGGCGTGAAGGAGGTGTGGGTGCAGGCGGGCGGCTATGTCGGCAAACCGACCGACGGCGAGATTCTCACCCTCGCGCAGCCGCTCAAGGGCATGACGCCCGACTCGCCGGCCGATGACCAGAAACCGCCGCAGCCATCCGAATGGACCCGCACGTACAAGTCGGAGTCAGGCCGGCCCGGTCGGGTCTTTACCTCGCTCTACGGCGCCTCGGTCGACCTCACGAACGATGGCTACCGGCGGCTGCTGGTAAACGGGTGCCTCTGGGCGCTCGGCCTCGAGAACGCCATCACGCCCGACTTGAACGTCGCGCTCGTGGGCCCGTTCAAGCCCAATCCATTCGCCGGCGGTGCATACGCCCGCGGCATCAAACCGGAATCCTATGCCGGCTTCGAAAGCCCGATTCCGGCGAATGACAACACGCGTCGGGCGAACGCGCCGAAGACGTCGGCCACCGCGCGTCCGGTGCCCGCAAACGCGTCCGCGTCGAACTCAGCGGAAGCGGCTCACGCCGCGCACGCGCTGCATGGCACCATGGCGTCGGGCAAAGAGTCGGCTCTCGCCGACGTGCCGGCGTTCTATCGCGATCCCACGCCGTTCGCGTTTCAGCAGGGCAACGTCGTCGCGATTCTCGGCAACGGCCTCCCCGATCGTTTCCAGCACGATGGCTGGATGGAGACCCTGCTGCAAAGCGCGCTGCCGGACCAGCAGGTGCGCTTCCGCAACATGAGCGCGAGCGGCGACCGGCCGGATTTGTTCCCGCGCAGCAAGGGCGCGAAGGGGATGACGGAGTACTTGCAGCACGTGAAGGCGGACGTGGTCTTCGCGTTCTTCGGCTACAACGAATCCTACGATGGAGCGGACAAGGCGGACGAGCACCGGAAGAAGCTGGTCGAGTTCGTGCAGCGCACCCGCGGCTCGAAGGCAAACGGCCGGAGCTTCCCTCGCATCGTCCTGTTCAGTCCCATCGCGCAGGAGGACACGCGCAATCCCAATCTCCCCGATCCCAAGACGCGCAACGCCGCGCTCCACGCCTACACGATGGCGACGGAGGCCGCAGCCAGGGAAGCCGGCGTGGCGTTCGTCGACCTTTTCCATCCGTCACTCGCGCTTTACCAGGCCAGCATGGTCCCGCTGACCCTCAACGGCGTTCATCTCACCGCCGAGGGCAACCGCCAGCTCGCGGAAGTCATCGCCACGGCCTTGCTGGGCCGCCCGGTAAAATCCTCGACTTCGATGAGTCCGCTCCGCGCGGCCGTCATGGACAAGGAAATGCACTGGCACAATCGCTACCGCGCCTCCAACGGAAACGACATCTGGGGCGGCCGTTCACAGGTCAAGTACACCAACGACCAGACCAACGCCGAGGTGCTCCAGCAGGAGTTGTCGATGCTCGACGTGATGACCGCCAATCGCGACCCGCGCATCTGGGCGCTCGCGCAGGGCAATGAACTGAGCGTCAACGACCACAACGTCCCGGCGCCACTCGTGGTGGAATCCAACATCGGCGGGAAATCGAGGACGTCCAACGCAATGAAAGAGGGCGTGCTCCACTACCTCAGCGGGGAGGAGGGAATCCAGCAGATGGGCGTCGCGCGGGGCTTCGCGGTGAACCTTTTCGCCGACGAAGCGAAGTTCCCGCAGCTCATCAACCCCGTCCAGATGCAGGTCGACGGCAAGGGCCGCCTCTGGGCCGCGGTGTGGCCGACCTACCCGAAATGGGAGCCGCTCAAACCGATGAACGATGCCTTGCTCATCTTCCACGATGACGACCAGGACGGGCGCGCGGATCGCGTCACCGAGTTCGCGAAAGTGCAGAATCCGCTGGGCTTCGAGTTTTGGAATGGCGGCGTCCTCGTCACCTGCATGTCGGAGCTGATCTTCCTCCGGGACACCAACGGCGACGACCAGGCCGACGAACGCATCGTGATGCTCCAGGGATTCGATACCGCCGACACGCATCATGGCGCGAACAATCTCATCTTCGGCCCCGACGGCGGCATCTACTGGCAGAGCGGCATTTTCATGCAGCACAATTTCGAGCACCCGTGGGGTCCGTCGCTCAACTCCACCGCCTCGGCAATGTATCGCTTCGATCCGCGTCGCTTCACCATTTCGATGCACGCGCCCAATATCCCCAACTCGCACGGCACCGCCTTCGATCACTGGGGCTACCAGTATGCCACGGATGCCAGCACCGGACGCGCGTTCCAGGTGCGTCCGGAAGGCGCGGGTTTCAAGATGACCGAACTCCTGAAAAAGGAGGTCCGTCCCGTGAGTGCCTGCGAGATTGTTTCGAGCGCGAACTTCCCCGAGTCGATGCAGGGCGATTTTCTCATCTGCAACGTCATCGGATTCCGCGGCCTCAAGCACTACCGTCTGACGCGCAACCCTGACACCGGCGCGGTCTGGGGCGAACCGGCCGGCGACGAGCTGG
>CALFZM010000224.1 GCA_937952235.1 uncultured Opitutia bacterium
CCGAGGTCGACGATCCGGTCGACCTGGGCGACTGTCGTGGTCGCGGCCGTGGCCGTGGGGCGCGCGCGGTGGAGGAGTTCGGGACGGAGCCTGCAGCGCTCGAGGCGCACGCCGCCGCGGGTGAGGCCGGCGAGATCGCCATGGAACGCGCGCCCGCAGCGCTCGTCGTGCCGACGGAGACGGTGGTGCCGGCCAGCACCGCGGGTGCCGGGGACGCCGCGGGCGCCGGGGACGCCGCGGGCGCCGGGGACGCCAAGGCATCGTCGGCTCCCGTCGAGCCTGGCGCAGCCGGGCCCGAAACCGTAGCGGGGGAGACCAGGCGGTCATCCGCGGCGCGCCGGCGGCGTGGCGGCAAGGCCGAGGCACCCGCTGCCACGGCCGCCGCTGCGCCCACCGCAGCCGCTGCGGACCTCCCTCCGGCTCCGGCCGCGGCGAGCGAGGTCCGCAGTGCCGTCGAGGACCTCGCCCCGGTCGAGAAGCCGAAGGCCAAGGGCAAGGGCAAGGACAAGCCGAAGCAGAAGGACAAACCCTCCGACGCCGCCAAGTCCTCGTCGCGGCGAGGTCGCGGCGGGTGACGGCCGAGCCTGCCGCTGCCGATCCTGCGCCGTCCGCGAGCGCTCCCGCAGCGGAGAAGCCCGCCGCACGTCCGCGTCGTGCGCGCAAGCCCAAGGCCGAGTCGGCGGAATGAGCGCTCCCGCAGGGCTGGCCGAGGGAACGCGCTCCCCGCCTCCGGGGACGATGTTCTGCGGCGCCAGGAGGATCGTCCGGTGAGCGTCCCGCCCGCCGCCAGCGCGGCGCCCTGGCCGTATCCGTTCTGGATCGCCCACCGCGGCGCCGGCAAGCTGGCGCCGGAGAATACGCTCGCCGCGTTCGCGCTTGGCCATGCCCACGGCTACCGCATGTTCGAGTGCGACGCCCGCCTGAGCGCGGACGGGGAGGTCTTCCTCCTCCACGACGACCACCTCGAGCGCACCACCGACGGCCGTGGCGAGGCGGTCGAGCAGCCCTGGGGCGCACTCGCGCGCCTCGACGCGGGCGCCTGGCACAGCCCGCGCCACGCCGGGGAGCGCCTGCCCACGCTCGCGCAGGTGCTTCGCTTCTGCCGCGAGCGCGGCTGCATGCTCAACGTCGAGATCAAGCCCGCACCCGGCGACGAGGTCCGCACCGGGCGCAGGGTGGCCGAGGTCCTCGCCGCGGAGACCTTCGCCACGCCGCCGCTGCTGAGCTCCTTCGCGCCCGCCGCGCTCGCCGCCGCGGCCGCGGTCGCGCCGGGCCTCCCGCGCGGGCTCCTGCTGGAGGCCTTCCGCGCAGCTTGGCTGGACGAGGCGCGAGCGCTGGGCTGTGTCGCTGTGATCGCCGAGTGCGCGGCATGGACGCCGGAGACCGCGGCGCAGGTCGTCTCGGCGGGCCTGCGCCGCCTTGCGTACACCGTGAATGACGATGCCGAAGCGGAGCGCCTGCGCTTGCTCGGCCTCGACGGCCTGATCACCGACCGGGTCGATCACTTCCACCCTGGAGATCAGGGCGCGTGATCGAATTCGCCCGACGCCAACGCCTCTTCAGAGGATGAAGTCGGAGGTGCCCAGCGCCGTTATTCCGACGAGGCTGATCGCGAATTCCGCAGCAGAGTCGGCATCGACGTTGCCGTACAGCACCCCATTGGTCATTCGCAGTTGCCCTGCGGCGCTGAACGAGGACGTGCTGCCGATCACGGTCTTGAAGGCCTGGTTCCCGGATACAGCGGAATTCGCATCGATGGTGGACAGGTCGATCTTGTCCTGTCCGCGGGTGAAATCGGTGATGACGTCCGGTCCATCTCCCGTGACTCGGCTGTTCGCAAGGCTTTCGCCAATCGAGTTGAAGTCGAAGCGGTCCTTGCCGCTCCCGCCGGTCAGTTGATCGAGCCCCATTCCGCCGACAAGCAAGTCGTCGCCGCTTCCACCATTGAGCACGTCGTTCCCGGCGGCTCCCCTGAGCAGGTCGTTCCCGGAACTCCCCGAGAGATTGTTGGCGAGGCTGTTGCCGGTCAGGGTGTCGTTGTATTTCGAGCCGATCAGCTTCTCGATCGAGATCAGCTTGTCGCTGCCCGAGCCTCCGGTGGCCTGGGCGGTCGAAACGGCCAGACTCACCCGAACACCCGTGGTTCCACCGACCCCGTTGGCGTAGGAAACCGTGTCGCTGCCACCGCCGCCGTCGAGGACGTTGCTGCCGCGCCCGGCGTGGAGCACGTTCGCGAGGCCGTTGCCGGTGAGGCTCGCGGTGCCTGTGCTCAGGATGCGCCCGTTCTCGACATGAAGGCCGAGGGTATAGCTCGATCGATACGAATAAACGAGGTCGATCCCGCCCGCGTCGACCGTTCCGCTCGGCGTCGTCGTCTCGTAGACGCGGTCGCCCGCATTGTCCACGTAGTAGCTGTCGCTGCCGGGGCCACCGACCATCGTATCGGCGCCCGATCCACCATTCAGGAGGTCGTTTCCGGCAAAGCCGAAAAGAAGATCGTTTCCCGCACCACCCTGGATCTTGTCGTTTCCGCCGAAGCCGCCGATGCGGTCGACACCGGACGAGCCGAAGATCGAATCTGCGGACTTGAGAATATCCGCCAGAAGACCCTGGCCGTCTCCGCGCGTCGCGTAGTACTTGTACGACCCGACACTGTAGTTGAGGCCGGAGGCGGTGAATTGCTTGGTTCCGTTGACGTAGTCCTCAACTCCCCGGATCGTGCCGCTGCTGACATCATCACCCGAGATGGCGAATGAGCCTGTAAACACCGTCCGATCCTGGTACGAAGCGTCCCAGTAGAGCGTCACCCGGGTGGACGTAAGCGAGGCATCGTAAGAATCGTAGGGATCTCCGAGGCTGAAATACTGCATGTCGTATGGGACGTGAAAGCTGAGCGTGGCCATGGCGCATTTATCCTGATGAGGAGAGGCGTGGAGAAGCACTCTCAAGAGACGGCCATTTCCGGATCGACCGAAAAGAAACCGACAATTTGGACGACGGGCTGAACGCGTATCTGCAAACCCGCGATCCCTGATTCAGTATGGATCCGGCGATTTGTCCTTTCAACCTGCATGAACGAGGTGGCCTCAGTTCGGGATCGCTCGCCGCTGGGCTACCCTGGCCATCGGTGCGGCAGTGATCCGGGCTGTCTCGCCACGTTTCCGTACCGGCCCGCCCTGCTGGCGGCAGAGGGCCGGAACTCCGTTGAGCATCGGTGTTCTACGGCTTGTCCCGTTCGTAGAGCTAAAGATCATGTCCGCCACGACGCTGCCCGATTTTCGCAAGCTCCTTGCGCGGTCGCCTGCCTCCTGTCTGCTTACTGCGCTGACGCTGGGGTGTGGCGTGCTGTTCTCGATTCCCGCAGTGGGCAAGGCGCCTGAGGGCGGGCTCGCACCCGCCTGCCTCGCCCCCGCGAGCTGGGCGCGCACCGACGCCGCGACGCCGCAGCGCGTGGATGCGGACGGGCTGCTGGCCGCGATGGCCGGGCGGGCGGTCGTGCTGCTCGGCGAGCAGCACGACGACATGGACCATCACCGCTGGCAGCTGCAGACGCTTGCCACCTTGCACGCGCGGCGCCCGCTAATGG
>CALFZM010000225.1 GCA_937952235.1 uncultured Opitutia bacterium
CATGGGGGGAGGTGCGGCGGTGGGTGCCCACCTGCACGACGCGCCCCGTCGCCCGCGCCGCCTTCAGCATGGCCTGGCTTTCGCCGATCGTGTGCGCGGTGGGTTTCTCGACATACACGTGGGCCCCCGCCTTCACGGCGGCGATCGTCGGCAGCGCGTGCCAGTGGTCGGGCGTCGCGACGATCACGATCTCGGGCTTCTCGCGCGCGAGCAGCTCGCGGTAGTCGCGGTATTTTTTCGGCTGCTGGCCGTTGAGCTTGGTCACGCGCTCCACCGTCAGGTCGGTCTGGCGCTGGTCGACGTCGCAGATGCCGACGATGTCGCAGTGTCCGCTCGCCATCGCCTCGTGCAGGATGTTGCCGCCCCACCAGCCGGCGCCGACGAGGGCGGTGCGGTACTTCGGGCCGGCCTTGTCTGCGGCGCGGACGTGGAAGCCGGCGAGGGCGCCGGCCGCGAGGGAGCTGTGGAGGAAGTGGCGGCGGTTCATCGGGGTCGCGTCACCATGTACGCAACGCGGCGGCCGGCGCAATCACCGCGCACGTTCGTCCGGCCCCGGCGGCGCGCATGCCTTCGTCCCCCCTACGACCGCACGGAAAGGTGGCGGCCTTGTGCTCAACCCGCCGTGAAGCGCTCAGTCGCACGTCAGCCGCCTGGGGACAGGCGGCTCCACCCCGGTGGCCTTTGGCTCAGGCGACGCGCGCTTCCGGCTTGATTGCCCGGCCGCCCAGCATTTCGCCCAGTTCGCTCCACGCCTTGTGCAGCCCGATCGGGCGGACCCCGCCGAATGCCAGCAGGCGGGCAAGGCTCTCCTCATGCCCGCGATAGCGCGGCGGCAGGGTGAAAAGGGTGCGATCCTCGCTGTCGACGATGTCGGAGAAGAACGCGCCGGTGCCGGCCGCGAGCTGCGCGGCGGGCGTGACGACGACATGGCGCCGGGGCGCCAGAAACAGCCAGGGCCGGTACACGAACTCGAGCCCCCCGGCGGCGGCGCGGTTGAGCCGGCCGTAGGTGCGGATCGGGACACCCGCGAGGTGCGCCCCCGAGAACATCGCGTTGCTGTCGGCCGCCGGAGCGAAACGGTTGCAGCGGCGCGTCACGAACTCCCAGGTGAAGATCGTGCCGAAGATCGTCAGGCGGAAGGCCCAGCCGGCGATGAAGTACGCGAACACGATCACCACGAGGGAGAGGATGGCGCTGATCCACGGATTCATCGTGGCGGAGATCGTGATGAGCCCGAGCAGCGCGGTGCGGCCCGCCTTCAAGCCGGCGTCGATCGCGCCCCACGGGCTGAGGATGATGAGCACGTTGATGGCGTGCGACGCGAGCCAGACGAGCACGTAGATCGCGACGCCGAAGGGGACCGTGAGCAGGTTGAGCAGCCACGTGAGGTCGAACGCCGCGAGGTGAATGGTCGCGAGGCCCGTGTGCGCGAGCTCCGGGGCGACGCCCGCGCCGCCGGCGAAGACCATCTTGCTGAGCGTATCCATCGCGAAGGGCACGACCGCGCCCGCGGCGACGAGGCCGCTGAACTTGTTCTCGATCGTCTCGAGCATATCGAGCGGCTTCTTGAGGCCGGTGGGGACGATGGCGCCGAAGCTGTCCTTCAGCGCGCACACCGCGACGATCAGCAGCGCGGGCAGCCAGAACTTGACCTGGGCGAACCAGGGCAGCGCCGCGCGGGCGGCGTCGTCTTTCGCCGTGAACCACTTGTACGCGCCGTAACCGCTCGTGCCGAGCAGCGGCGAGATCGCGATGCCCGTCACCGTGGAGATGGCCGCCGCGATCGGGGCGGCGGGCGAGGCGTCCCTGGCCGCCGGCGCGGGCGCCGGCTCCGCCGCCGGGAGCAACGGTGCGAAGACGAGCAGGAACGAGAAAAGCAACACGGCTGGAGCGAAGCGATTCATGCCGGCGCATGCTGAATCGTTCCCCTGCGCGTGCAATCTTTTGCCGGCCGCGGACGCGCGTCGCGAATCGGTTGCAGCCGCCACCCTCCGAGGTCGCGAAAAGCCGCGGGTCCCGCCTTCAAGGTTGCGCTTCATCACCGGGGCCACAACCTCGACCGGCCCGCGTCGAACCGATGGCGGTTCATCCCTTTCACCGCGGCCGGCACCCGTGTTTCGTTCTTCGTCCATCACTCCCGCGCGCGCCCTCCTCGGCTGGATTCTGTTCGCCGCGGCGCCGGTCGCCTACATCGCGGCCGTGGCGGTCGACGCCAGCCGCAACATCGTTTTCTGGGACGAGTTCGACACCGCGCTCGAGCTGATCCTGCGGCTCGACTCCGGCATCGGCTGGCGCGAGGTGGGCGAGCGGCTCTTCGCGATCAACAACGAGCACCGCACCGTGACGAGCCGGCTGCTGTTCGCCGCGAGCTACTGGCTGACCGGCACGGTGAACTTCCACGTCATCGGCGCCATCGGCAACCTGTTCCACGTCGGGACTTGCGCGATCCTCGTGGGCGCGCAACCGGGCTGGGCCCCGCGGCTGCGGATGGCGGTGGTGCTGGCCTTCCTGATGTTCCAGCTCGAACACTTCGAGAGCCTGCTCTGGTCGGGCGCCTCGATCGACCACTTCCAGATCGTGACCCTCGCGGTCGGCGCCCTGGCCGCGCTCGCGCGCGGCACGCGCCGCGGCGTGGCCGCGGCGATGCTGCTCGCCCTGCTCGCCACGTTCACGCTGGCCCACGGCGTGGTGGTCTGGGCCGCGGGCGGCGCGCTGCTCTGGCACCAGCGCCGTCGCGCCCAGCTTGGGGCGTGGGCGGCGTCCGCGGCGGTGGTCATCGCGGTTTTTCTCCAGGGTTTCGCCTTCAATCCGAGCCACCACATCACCGACGTGGGCGCGCGCAATTTCATCGACGTGCCGGTGTACTGGCTCGCGCTGCTGGGCGGCCCCCTGACGCTCGGCGACGCCGGTTTCGCCCCGTACGCGGGGGTGGTGCTGCTCGCGGGGCTCGGCCTCGTGGCGGCGCGCGGCGCATTCACGCGGGAGCCGCTGGCGATGTTCAGCGCGCTCTTCGCCCTCGGCGCGCTCGCGCTGGTCGCCTACGGCCGCGCGGAGCTCGCGGGCGCGGCGATCAACTCGCGCTACCTCGTCCTCGGCGCGCTCGCCTGGAGCATGCTCATCTTCGTGCTGATGGAGTACGCGACGCCGCCGGAGCAGCCCTACCGGATCCTGCGCTGGTTCGCGCCGGCCCTGGTGGTGTTCAACGTGGGCGCGAACCAGGCCTACGCCCCGCTCGCCGAGGGCTACATCGAAATTCGGGAGCGCGCCGCCACGTCGTTCATGCTGCACGGCCGCGACGGTCGCGGGCTGGCGCGGCTGCACCCGCGCGAGGGCCACGCCGATGCGCTCCTGGCCCAGGCCGCGGCGCGCGGGGTGTACGAACTGCCGTCGGTCTCGCACGAGGTGCGCCTCCCCCACGTGGAGCCAAGCGATCGGATCATCGTGCACTTCGACCAGCTCACCGTCACCGACCACGCCTTCGCCGCCGGCGGCTGGGCGATGGTTCCCGGCGTCGAGTCGCAGCGGGGCGAGGTCCACCTCGTGCTGCAGTCGGAAAGCGGCACGCGGTACTTCACCAGCATCACGCTGCAGCGCCCCGACGTGGCCGCGGCCTACCGCGAACCGCGCTGGCGGCTCGCGGGCTTCCGGGCGCTGATCGAACGCGACCGGCTGCCGGCGGAGGATTTCACGCTGGGCGTCGCCATCGTCCGCGACGGGCGCGCGGAAATGAAGATGACCCGCTGCCGCCTCGAGCTTTCACCCGGCAAGACGCCCGCCACCGTGGCCGGCGGCGACCAGTAGGGGCGGCGTCGATTACCCGACGGCCGAGAAAGCGAGAAACCCCTTCCGCGTGCGCGGCACCCGCCTGGGGACCGGCGGCTCCACCGCAACGGTATCGTTCCGGCTCAGCCGGACTCATGCTGTTAAGGTGGAGCCGCCTGTCCCCAGGCGGCTGACGTGCGACGGACCGGTGCGCAGCGGCTTGAGGACAAGCCGCTCCACCTTTCAGTGCGGCCGTTCACAGGGCTGATTTGAAGTCCAACGGCATGAGTCCGGCTCAGGGCAGGATCCCAAACGCAAAGACGCGAAGGGAAGCGAAGACGCGCGAAGGGAAGCGTGGCGAAACTTCGCGTTCCTTTGCGCCTTTGCGTTTTGGTTTGGGCGACAGAATCATTGCATCGGTTCTGGCGCATCCCCTCCCGCGACCCTGGCGCGAACTTCACCACAGCATCCGATAGGTCGCCGACAGCTCCCGGCCGGCGCCGAGCCGGGCGAGTTTCTGGAGCAGGTCGGTGTCGAACAGATTGCGGACCGCGATGCTCACGCCATGCGTCCGCGGCCCGATCCGGCGCGAATAGCTGGAGCTGATGCTGCTCAATCCATAACCTGGATAGGCAAGGTAGAACCGCTGCCGGTCCTCGTAGTTGGCGACGAAATCGGAAATGTACGTCCAGCTCCCGCTGAACGAGAGGCCCTGGAACCGGCCCTTGGGAAAACTGTAGCTCGCCGAGGCGCTGAGGTTGTAAGGCGGGAAACGCGTGAGCTCCCGGCCGACCTCCTCCGGCAGATCGGGCGAACGGGTGGTGATCGCCCGCACGTAGGAACCGCGAAACGAGATCGAGAGCGGCGGCAGCGGCCGCCAGCGGCCTTCGACCTTGCCGCCGGTGAACTCCTCCTCGCCCGCCGCCACCAGTTGCGGCTGCATGTGGTTGGCATCGAAGATCGGGTCGTCGTAGAGCGGGTTGCGGCGCGAGATGTCCTCGTTCACGAAGGTGAACAGCGAGGTGGTGAGCTCGAGCTGCGGTTTCGCCAGGCGCGCCTTGAACCCCCCTTCGTACCCGCGGGTCGTTTCATTGCCCTGGATCCGGCCCGTGCGCAGGTCGACGCGCGTCGAGGGATTGAACGCCGTGCTGGCCGTGGCGAAGAGCAGCAGCCGGCTCGGCAGCGCCTGGTAGTTGACGCCGGCGTGATAGGTGAGCTGGTTCACCGCGTCGTCCACCCTGGCCTGGTGCGCCGGCAGCCCGGCCCGACGATCGTCGACCTTCAGGTCAACCTGGTCGAAACGCAGGCCCGTGGTGAGCACCGTGCGGCCCTTCGCCAGGCCCATGCGTTCGCTGAGCTCCAGCGCCGTGTACTGCGTGCGCTCCTCGCGATCGGTAAGCACGCGGTCGTAGATGACGGGATCGTAGGGCGGCCGCCGGTAGTCCGGCGCCGCCGGGTCGAAGTTGCGCACGGTGGCGGGCTGGGCGTTGCGGCCCGCGATCGAAAGCGCCCGCTCCTCACGGTAGTAGCCGGCGCGCGTGTGGCTGAGCGCGAGCATCAGCTTGTGCTCGCCCCGGAGCGCGGTGAAACGGCCGGTGACTTCGCCGCGGGCGACCAGCGCCGTCTGGGGCTGTTCACTGTGCCGGGGCTCGCGGATGCCCTCGAAGCGACCGGTCGCGAGGTTGAGCAAACCGGTGGTGAAACGATCCTGCTCGATCCGGCGCCACCAGCCCTCGACGCTGGCCCTCACGGCCACCTTCGGATGCGGCTGGGCGTCGACGATGATGGTGCCGAGCAGGCTGCGGCGCCGCAGGCCGGCCTCCGGGCCGAGGGCGTTGAAACCCGCCAGCGGACGGTACGGACCGACGATCTTGCGGCCCGTCGCCTCGCGGTACTCGGGAATCGCCGGCGCCGCCGTGGCGTGAAGCTGGTAATAATCGAGCGAGAACAGCGTGCTCGCGGCGGGGCTGTGTTTCCAGGTGAGGGCGCCGTTGATGGAGCGCGTCTCGGACGCCGTGAACGTCTCCGGCCCGGTCCGGCGCGACCAGTCCGCCGCCACCCGGTGCCACAACCGCTTGGGCACGGCCGGTCCGTTGATCTCGAGCGACATGGCCTGGCGCTCGAGCGACGACATCGTGTAGTCGACGCGCTGGCTCTTCGCCGTCCGCGGCCGGTTTGTCCAGAAATCCTGGATACCGCCCGGCGCGCCGCGGCCGAGCACGGGGACGAGCGCGCCCTGGATGACGACGGTGCGCCCGGTGTTGAGCACGTCGACGCCGCCCATGCGCACGAAGCCGTTGCTGAGAAGCGGGGTGGGAAAACCCCGCAGTCCCACCCGGCTGTCCCCGGTCGCCATGTCGATCAGGGCGGGAGACGCCACCACGCCGAGTTCGGCGGCCAGCTCCATCGCGGCGGGATCATCCTCGATCGCATCGGCCGAAATCAGGTCGTTCGAAAACGTGGTGTCGCGCAACTGGTGCTCATACGAGCCCATCCCCGTGGCGTCGTACCCCGCCTCCTCGGCCCGGCCCTGCACTTCCAGGCGTTCGAGTCGAACCGGCTCCTCCGCCGCCACCGCCTCCGGCCGGGCCGGGGCATCCACGGCGGGAAGGGTCGTTTTCTCCGGCGCCCGCTGCGCCATCGTCCCGGCACCGCTTGCGCCGAGCAACCCGGCGAGACACCAGGTGCGGAGGCGAAGAACGTGTCGGACCAGAACCATGGACAGAGGACGCGACCAATGATGACGCCCCCCGGCAACCGCGAATAACCAAAAGGTGGAAGATTCGCAAAAAATGCAGGAGTACGGGACGATGCCGTCGCGGTGGAGCCGCCTGTCCCCAGGCGGCTGACGTGCGGCACATCCGACCACAGCAGCCTGAGGACAAGCTGCTCCACCTTTCCCACCCGCGCGGGTGGGTAGCACCCCGGAAGGTGGAGCCGCCTGTCCCCAGGCGGCTGACGTGGGAGGGACCGGTCCGCAGCGGCTTGAGGACAAGCCGCTCCACCTTTCAGTATGGCCGTTCCCACGGCTGATTGAAGGCCAACGGCGTGAGTCCGGCTCAGCCGCCCGTTCCCGCGCCCGGCACCAGGCCGGTTCCACGCGGGAGCGCCTCCGGCGTGCGCCAGGGCTGCTGCTCGAGGGCGATCAGCGTGTCGAGCTCGGCCAGCGCCGTGCGCGCCGCCAGGGTCGCGAGAAACTCCCAGGCTCCGAGCACGCGACGATAAAAGAGCACGCGTTCCACGGCAGTGCGTCGCGCCAGCGGCCGCGGGGGCTCCGGCGTGAAGACCGGCCCGGGCCCGACCCGCTCCGCGGCCGCGCGCACCTGCGGATCGCGCGCGGTCCGCCCCCAGGCCACGATTCCCGCCCGCCGGCCGGCGCCCCAGCGGGTCACTGACTCAGCCGTGGCGACGTCGAACTTCGCCGGCTCGGCGTAGGTCGACTGCCAGTAGATCTCGTTGCGGAGGGCGTCGGCGCTGCCTCCCCGGGGCAGCAGGAAATCGCGGCCCTCGTCCTCGAGCTGGAGCAGCCGCCGCTCGAACGCCGCGGCGCTCCCGAGCCGCGCCTCCACTTCGCCGCCGAGCACGGCCGCCTTCCACGCCGGGCGCAGGGTTTCGCTCCACGCGCGGCGGGCCTCGGCGACGCCACTTCGGCGCCCCCGGCCACCGCGTTCTCCGGGCTCGCGCTCGCGGAGGGCGGCCTCGAGTGCCATCCGCGTGCCCTGACGAAGCAGCGGCGCGGCCGCGGGCAGTTCCCCCGCGAGCCGGTCCGCGAACCGGGCAAACTGCCGCTGCCGCTCGCCGAGGCCCGGGACATCCTGGGTCACGACGCCCCGGTCGACGGCGCGTTCGTAGGCGAGCAGCGCCTGCCGGACCGCGGGCGAGACGCGCAGCTCCCGCGCCAGGCGGTTTTCGATCAGGTCGGCCCACGCGCTCAGGTAATGCTCCGAGGTCGCGCGAGGCTTGTCGATCGTGAGGTCGACGAGCGTCGCCTGCTCGTGGGCCTCGGCCAGCGAACGCGTGCCGCTTTTCCGGACGGCGCCAGTCATGAGGTCGAGCCCAAGCAGCGCCTCGGGCAGGAACCGCTCATATCCCGCCCAACGTTCCGGATCAGGGTCGGCGTCGCAACCGGCTGCGGGCGAAGCCTGGTCCGTCGCAGTGAAACCGGCGATCGGCAGGCGCACGCCCGCCGCGCCGGGCGCGGCCCAGCCGGGCGGCGGGCCCACGAACCATCCGCGGTCCGGCACCGGCTCCGCGGCGAGGCCCAGGCCGTGAAAGCCACCCGAATGACACTGGGTCATGCCGAAGACCACCCGCCCCCGCCCCAAACCGGCAGCCAGCACCGAGCGCAATTCCGCCACGCCCAGCACCTCGCGCTCGTCGGTGTACCACTCGGCCGCGCGCCGCCGTCCGGGCTTCAACTGCCAGAGGGTGATCGCGCTTTCCCGGCGATCGCGCGGACCCGCGAGTTCGCCGTGGTCGCCGACAAAAAGGAAGAGCGTCCCGCCGTCCCGCACCACCGGCAGGATCTCCTCGCGCAGCGCCCGCAGGAAATTCTCGCGCGTCGCAGGCCGGTTGCGCGGCAGCACGCCGGGGAGCCACGACTCGATGAGCAAGCCGTCCTGCTTCGACTCGCGCCGGACGTCGGCCAGCACGGCGGGGGTGTCCGGCCGGTTGCCCATGCCAAAAAAGATCCAGCTGCGTCCCGGCGGCGCCTCGCGCTCGAGGAAACCCGCGACGGCGCGCGCCTGCAGGTACTGCGAATAATTGTTCGTCGCCGGCGTCCCGCCGCCGGAGAGCAGCACGTAGGCATCGCGGGAAACCGGCCGCAGGGGAACCGGCGCCCCGGCGGAGGGCGCGGCCGCGGACGGTCCGGCCTCCGGCGAGGTGCTGCATCCCGCCAGCCAGCCGGCGACCGGCAGGGCGAGGAACAGCAGCGCACGCTTCACGCGCCGGAGGTAGCCGGCCGCGGGGCGCCGGGGCAAACGGAAAGCTCGCCCGCGCGCGCGGGCGGCATCCGGCCGCACGCGCGGGGCCGCGAAAGGGCGCCGGTCGATGGCCCGATGCGGGGGCCGTTTCCCGCCGTTCGGCGGGCGCCGTGCCGCCATTCCGACGATGCCGTTACCCTTTTCCCGATGTCCGCGGTGGAATATTTTCGCGGATTTGCGTCTCCTTCGTGGTCCGCACACCTTCGCATGACCATGTCGTTCCGCCGGCTGCTGTTCGTCTTCGCCTTCTGTGTCGGCGCCGCGCCTGCCCTGCCGGCAGCGGCCACGGCGCCGGCGCACGTGAAAGCCTCCCTCGTGGCGGCCGACGCCGCCGTGCAGCCCGGTCAGAAGCTCACCGTGGCGTTGCGCCTGGTCCATGAACCGCACTGGCACACGTACTGGCTCAATCCCGGCACCGGCCTCCCGACGTCGCTCGCCTGGAAACTCCCTCCCGGCTGGTCCGCCGGCGAGATCCAGTGGCCCGCCCCCATGGTGCTGAAGGACCGGAAGGGCAACGTCGTGGGCAACGGCTACGAAGGGGAGCTTTTCCTGCCGGTCGTGCTCACCTCCCCGCCCGACCTGGCGCCCGGCGCGACGGTCGAGCTCAAGGCGGACGCGGACTGGCTCATGTGCGCGGACGTCTGCATCCCCGGCAGCGCGCCGGTGGCGCTTTCCCTCCCGGTGGCGGCCGGCGCGCCGTCGCCCGACCCGGCTTACGGGGCGAAGATCCGTGCAACGGTCGCAGGGCTGCCCCGCGCCGACCCAGCCTGGACCGTGACCGCGGCGCGCTCCGCGAAGACTGTGGTGCTCACGATCTCACCCGCGCAACCCGGCACGCACGCACCGAAGAACGTGCACTTCTTCGCCGACAGCGATTACATCGCCTACGACCTGCCGCAGACGGTGAAGCCCGATGGCCGCGGCGGCTTCGTCCTCACGGCGCCGATCTCGCCGACCGCGACGGCGCCCGCGCGGCTGCTCGGCGTGCTCACCTCGGACAATGGCTGGCTGCCGGGCGGGACGCTGCGCGGCCTGCGCGTCGAGACGGAATTTGCCGGGCCGGTGCTGCCGGACGCGCCCGCCCCCGCGGCCGGAGCGGTGGCCGGCGGGTCTCCGGCCTCCGGGGGCGGCCTGCCCGGCACGCTGCTCCTCGCCTTTCTCGGCGGGCTGATCCTCAACCTGATGCCGTGCGTCTTTCCGGTGCTGGGCATCAAGATCCTGGGTTTCGTCAACCAGGCCGGCCAGGAACGCGCCAAGATCGTGGCGCACGGGCTCACGTTCACCGGCGGCGTGCTGCTGTCGTTCTGGTTGCTGGCGGGCGCGCTCGCGGTGCTGCGGGCGGGAGGCGAACAGCTCGGCTGGGGCTTCCAACTACAGTCCGCGGGCTTCGTTTATGGCCTGACGGTCCTGCTGCTGGTCTTCGGCATGAACATGAGCGGCGTGTTCGAATTCGGGCTCGGCGCCACCGCGGCGGTCTCGAACGCGCCGTGGGTGACGCAGCAGCAGCAGAAGTCCGGTTATGCCGACTCGTTCCTCACCGGCGTGCTCGCGACCGCGGTCGCGACGCCGTGCAGCGCGCCGTTCCTCGCCCCCGCGCTCGGCGCGGCGCTGGCCGTGCCGCCGGTGGAGTCGTTCGCCATCTTCACCGTGATCGCGCTCGGGCTGTCGACGCCCTACCTGCTGCTCTCGGCGTTCCCCCAGGCCGTGAAGGTGCTGCCGCGGCCCGGCGCCTGGATGGAAACGTTCAAGCAGTTCATGGCCTTTCCGCTGTATGCGACCGTCGGCTACCTCATCTGGGTGCTGGCCGCGCAGACGAGCGAGGAGGGTTTCCGCGGCCTGCTGTTCAGCCTCGTGCTGATCGCGATGGCGGTTTGGATTTACGGCCGGTGGAACGCCCCCGGGGCGAGTCCGGCCCGCGCGCGCTTCGGCGTCATCGGCCTGGTGGTCGTCGGCGCTTTCGGCCTCTGGCTCGGATGGCCGCGCGACCTGCAGGCGCAGGCCGCCAGGCCGGGCGAGGCCGCTCCGGTCGTGTGGGAAGCGTGGAGCCCCGAAGCGGTGGCGAAACTCCGCGCGGAGGGGCGCACGATCTATGTCGATTTCACCGCACGCTGGTGTGCGACGTGCCAGACGAACAAGAAGCTGGTCTTCGGCTCGGACGAGGTGCTGCGGACGTTTGCAGACAGGAAGATCGCCACGCTGCGGGCCGACTGGACCAACAAGGACGCGCGCATCACGGCGGAGCTCGCGAACTACCAGCGGTCGGCGGTGCCGTTCAACGTCGTGTGGAAGCCGGGCCAGGATGCGCCCGTGATCCTGCCCGAGCTGCTCACGCCCGGCATCGTCCTCGAAGCGGTGCGATGAGGGCCGTCCGGGCCAGCGGGGCGGCGGCGTAGCCGGCGCGTCGACTGCGACAGAGCGCAGCCCTTCGAGAGGCCGTCACTGCGCGCCGCTGCCACGTTCGAGCAGCGCCAGCACGCGCCGCGCTTCGGCGGCTTCCTGGGGGCCCAGTTTTAGTTGCAGCGCGCGCTGCAGGCTGGAGCGGCTCTCGGTCTGTCTCTTATACACATCTGACGCTGCCGACGAAGAGGATAGTGTAGATCT
>CALFZM010000226.1 GCA_937952235.1 uncultured Opitutia bacterium
ACCTCACCGACGGCCTCCGCGCCGAACGCGAGCAGGGCATCACGATCGACGTCGCCTACCGCTATTTCGCCACCCCGCGGCGGAAGTTCATCATCGCCGATACGCCCGGCCACGTGCAGTACACGCGCAACATGGTCACGGGTGCCTCCACGGCCAACCTGTCGATCGTCCTCGTCGACGCCCGCGCCGGCGTGATCGAGCAGAGCCGCCGCCACACGGCCATCGCCTCGCTGCTCCGCATCCCGCACCTCGTGGTCGCGGTCAACAAGATGGACCTCGTGGGCTGGAGCGAGCAGCGCTTCCTCGAAATCCGCGCGCAGTTCGAGGAGTTCCTGCCGCGGCTCGACATCAAGGATGTGAAGTTCATCCCGCTGAGTGCGCTCAACGGTGACAACGTGGTCGACCCGTCGCCGCACACGCCCTGGTACTCCGGTCCCACGCTGCTCGGCCATCTGGAGTCCGTGCACATCGCCAGCGACTGGAACCTCCAGGGCTTCCGCCTGCCCGTGCAGTGGGTGAACCGGCCCAACCACCCGACGAATCCCGCTCTGCACGATTTCCGCGGCTTCAGCGGGCAGATCGCCGGTGGCATTGTCCGCCGCGGCCAGAAGGTTCTGGCGCTGCCCGCCGGGGTCGTTTCCACCGTGAAGCAGATCTGGACGTACGACGGCGAGGTGGAGGAGGCGTTTTGTCCGCAGTCCGTCACGGTGGTGCTCGAACACGACATCGATGTCAGCCGCGGCAGCATGCTGATCGGCGCGGAACACCTGCCCGGCTCGAGCGCCGAACTTCAGGCCGAAGTCTGCTGGATGCATGCGCGCGCCTTGCAGCCGGGCAAACGCTACTACCTGAAACACACGACGCACACCGTGCAGGCCGTCGTCACGTCGATCGCGAAGAAGCTCAACATGGCGACGCTCGAGTCGATCGCCGATCCCGCCGAACTCGCGGTCAACGACATCGGCGAGATCCGCCTCCGCACGTCGCAGCCGCTGGTTTTCGACGGCTACGCCACGAACCGGCTCACGGGCTCGTTCATCCTGATCGAGCAGAGCACCAACGCCACCGTGGCCGCCGGCATGCTGCTTCCGCCGCGCGAGACGGTGAAGTCCGAGAACGGCGACTACGTGATCTGACCCGCCCGTGAAAGTCTCCCTCAAGATCGACTACGCCTGCCGCGTCATGGCCGAGCTGGCGCGGCTGCACGGTTCCGGGGAGCTGGCGCAGATCGAGCACCTCGCCACCACCGAGGCGGTGCCGGCGACGTTCCTTGCCCAGATCCTGCTCAAGCTGCGCGACCACGGGCTGATCAACAGTCGTCGCGGCAACCAGGGAGGCTACGCGCTCGCGCGCTCGCCTCAGGAGATCACGCTCCACGACATCATCGTCGCGGTCGAGGGGCAGTGCTTCCAGCTCAGCGGCAACTCCGCCGGCCGCAGCGGCCGGCGACTGAAACAAGTGTGGGAGGAGATCGGCGCGGTCTTCGTGGCCAAGGCCAAGTCCTACACCCTCGACCAGCTCGTGAGCCGGAATCCGGCCGAGATGTATTACATCTGAACCACCGCTGAGGCGGACACATGCCGTTGAGGTGGAGCCGCCTGTCCCCAGGCGGCTGACGTTCGGCGGACCGGTCCACAGCGGCTTGAGGACAAGCCGCTCCACCGTTCAGTGCGGCTGTTTTCCCCGGTGATTCGAGGTCCAGCGGCACCATTCCGGCTGGGGCGGAGCTGCCGGCGACGCCCTCAAGGTCCGGCCGCCGCCCGAAAGGCCCATCATCCCGCCGGCGCGCGGGCGAGCTCGACCCGCACCGGCTCGGTATCCGCCCGTCCGCTGCGGCGGTCGGCTTCCCCCTGCAGCGCGATGAGCCGCGCCTCGAGTTCCTGGCGCAGCCGCTCGAATTCCTCCGGTCGCAGCCGAGGCGGCACCGCGAGGGGTTCGCCGTAGACCAGCTCCACGCGGGCGAACGGTTTCGCGAGCAGCGTGCGGTCCCACGTCTTGCGCAGGATCCAGGCACGGTCGGCGGAAAGGGTGACGGGCAGGATGCTCCCGCCGGTCCGCTGCGCCAGGGCGAGGATGCCCCCCTGGACGTGGCCGCGCGGCCCGCGGGAGCCATCGACCGCCAGGCACGCGCCGGCGCCGGGAGTTTCGCGCACCGCGCGAATCATGTCGACGAGCGCCTGCACCCCGTTCGTGCCCGACGATCCGCGCAGCACGTCGAAGCCGAGCCGCCGCTCCAGCCGTGCCATCGCATCGCCATCCAGGCTCGGCGAACACATCGAGAACCAGCGCCGCCGCCGCCGTCCCGCGATGGTATCGAGCAGCATGAAGGCCCGGCCGTGCAGGAACGCGATCACCGGCGCGCGGTCGCCGCCCACCGCCCCGTCGTAATGCGGGCGCCCGCTCTCCCGAATCCGCCAGCTCAGCCGCAGCAGGCGCAGGAGGATGAACGCGAGCTCCGGGGCCAGGTAGCGCAGCAGCACCCGGCGCAGCACCCCGGGAGGCGGCCGCCGCCGGGCCGTCCGCCGGTGCGCCTCGGGGACCGCGCTGGCCTCGGGCGGCGGATTATGATCCCACGCGCTGGAAGTCTCCATGGCTCAACCCGCGAGGCGCCGCTGCAGGTGCGAGATGAGATCGCCCATCAGCCGCATCGAGGTCAGTTCCTCGGCGCGCAGCCGCACGCCGAATTCCTGTTCCAGGTCGAAGATGAGGTCAACGAGGATGAGCGAGTCGACGCCGAAGGACAGGAGATCGGTCGTCTCGGCGACCTCGTCGGCATCGATGGGAGCAGTCGACGACGAAGCGATCACGGTGGTCAGACGACGAAGGATTTCGGCGCGTTCCATGGGGTAGGTTTGAGCGGGGCGGGAATGTCGAATCAGGAAATCGCGCGCAGGACGAGCACGCCGTTGCCGCCTCCGAAGCCGAAACTGTTTTTCAGGGCAACGGTGCCGGCCAGCGGGCGGGGCGAGCCTCCGATCAGCTGCAGCCGGCAGGCCGGATCGGGAAGATCGAGGTTCAGGTTCCTCGGCGCCACGCGCCTCTCGAGAGCCAGCAGGGTGGCGATGGTTTCGATCGCCCCGGAGGCGCCGAGGGTATGGCCGAAATATGATTTCATCGCGCCCACGGGTATAGCGTCCGCCGCGTCCCCCAGCGCCTGTCTCTTATACACATCTGACGCTGCCGACGAAGAG
>CALFZM010000227.1 GCA_937952235.1 uncultured Opitutia bacterium
TCGCCGGCGATGCCCTGCCAGAGCGAATCGTTCACGGTGAGGGCAAATCGCGCCGTGGGCGGCGGCTGGCCGGAGCGGGCATTGCCGTCGACCTGGATCGCGTACGTCGCCCCCGCGATCGCGTCGAACGACACGAGCGCGCCGTTGTAGCTCGAGATGGCGCCGGCCTCCGCGTCGGCGTCGTCGCTCGCACCGACGAGCGTGAGCGCGTCGAGCGTCGCGCCGCGGTACACCGCGAGCAGCGGATCGAAGCCGTCGCTGCCCAGCCCGACCTGGAAGCGGCCGGACGCCGGCGCGGTCCAGCGGTACCACAGGGATTTTCCGCCGCTGCGGCCCAGGATCTGCGGCTCGCCGTCCTCCAGGGTCGCCTGCGCGTTCGTGCCGTGCACGACCGCGGAACGGCCCGTCAGCGGCTCCGCCGCGGCAAAGCGGTCGTTCGCCGGGATCGCGCCGATGTCGACCAGCGTGAGGCCGGTCGTGCCGCCCTTGCCGCCGACCATGATCTGGTAGTTCGTGCCGGCCTGCGCGGTGAACTCGAGGCGCGACGTGACGCGACCGCCGTCATCGTCGTTGGCGGCCACCAGGGTCAGGGCGCCGGGCGAGCTGCCGGTGAAGACGGCCGCGACGGTGTCGTACGCGCTGCCTTCGGTGGACACCCGCACGAACCCGCTGACCGGGGCCGTCCATTCCCACCACAAGGTCGAGGCGGGCGCGACGCCCGCGACCGCCGGCTCGCCCTCGGTGGTGGCGCCGGTGTTGACCGCGCGGATCGCGAGATTCTGCCCGCGCACGCGCGCGCGGCTGGCGAAGTCGTCGTTGAACGGGCGGTTGGTCGTGGTGCGCAGGGCGCGGTCCAGGTTGAGGCGTCCGCCGGTCTGCGCCCGCCCCGCGAGGCCGGGCACCGGTTCCGCGCCGCGGAGCAGCCGGTTGATGAGCTGCCGGTAGGTGTCGGCCGGGAACTGCGCCTTCAGCAGCGCGAGGGCGCCGGCGACGTGCGGCGCGGACATCGAGGTGCCGGAGAGCGTCGCGTACGGCACCGCCGGGTCGTGGGAAAGCGAATACACCTCGGTGCCGGGCGCGAAGAGCTCGACGGACCCGGAGCCGAAGTTCGAGGCGGGGCTGGCCTCGTCACGGCTGGCCGAGTTGCCGACCGAGAGCACGTTCTCCAGCCGGTAGCTGGCGGGGTAGTGGGCGAGCAGGTCGAGATCGGCGGCGTCGTTGCCCGCGGCCGCGACGAAGATGACGCCGGCATCGCGGGCCTGCCGCACGGCGTCGAACTCCGCGGTGTCGAAGATCGGCACCGGCCCCGACTCGATGCCGTAGCTGGCGTTGATGATGTGCGCGCCGTGCCGGATGGCGTAGTCGATGCACTCGATCGCGTCGGAGGTGGAGCCGCGGCCCGCGACCCCGCCGAGAAACTTCAGCGGCATGATTCGCACGCGCCACGCGACGCCCGCGATGCCGACCCCGTTGTTGCCCACCGCGCCGATGATGCCCGCCACGTGCGTGCCGTGCCCGGTCTCGTCGGCGGGCGTGCCGGTGCCGTTGATGGCATTGATGCCGTGCACGTCGTCGACGTAGCCGTTGCCGTCGTCGTCGCGGCCGTTGCCCGGGATCTCGAGCGGGTTCCGCCAGAGGTTCGCGGCCAGGTCGGGGTGATCGAGGCGCACGCCGGTGTCGATCACGGCGACGATCACCTCCGCGGCGTCGGTGCGCAGGTCCCACGCCGGGCCGGCATCGATGTCGGCCCCGCCCACGCCGTTGTTGGCGCCGGTGTTGGCCAGCGGCCACTGCCGCGCGAAGCCGGGATCGTTGGGCGCGCCCAGGGCGCGGCGCACGCTGTCAGCCTGGACGTATTCGTAGCGGCCGCTGGCCCGCAGCCGGGCGAGGGCGCGCTCGACCGGTTCGCCGCCGGACAGCTCGAGCACCTTGATGCCGCCAAAGCGATCCCAGCGCCGCCGGACGCGCAGGCCTTCGCGCTGCTCCTCGGCCTCGGCCGCGGGGCGCAGGTGCGCCCGGGGTTTCACCACCACGACATTGTCGCGGTACCCCTGCGCCACCTCCCGCGCGGTGGGCGGCTGGCGGGCGCCGGGCGCGGCGGACGCCGGGCACGCGGCGGCCCCCAGCAGCGCGAGGGCGAGGCGGACGGGAAGATGTTTCAATCCGAGGCGGACGAAGGTGGCTGGAAAGAGGGACAAGGCGGATGCGGGAACGGGTGACACAGACCGGAGGACGAACAGGTTGATCCCGCCGCCCCGAAGGTCGAAAGGATGCCTTCCCGCTGCTTCGGCACGCCCCCCGGGTTCTAAGCCAGCCGCGGGGAGCGAGCCCCGGTTTTAATCGGATTTTACACCCGACGTCCGCAAAAGCGTCCCGGCAACGTCCCCGGTTCAGGCCGGATGGGCCGGCGGAGCTTCCGCCTCGGCCAGGCTCTTCTCGATCAGGCTGCGGTTCATCGCCCCGCGTTCGCTCGCCTGGGCCACCACCTGATCCCGGATCGCGGGAAACTTGCGCAGGAGCTGCTGGAAATCGCGCCGGCTCAGGGTGAGGAACTTGCAGTAGTCGAGAGCCGTGACGTCGGCGGACCGGGGTTCGCCGGTGAGCAGCGCCATTTCGCCGAAAACGGCGCCGGGTCCGAGCTTGATCCGCTCGCTCCGGCCCCGGGGGACGACCTCCACTTCGCCGGAGGAGATGAAGTACACGTTGTTCGCCTTGTCGCCGGCGCGGATCACGCGTTCGCCCGGCTGGACGCGGCGGGAATCGAAGTGCAGCAGGAGGACTTCACGCTGCTCGGCCGTCAGGCCGGCGAAGAGCGGGAACTGCCCCACCAGCTCCTCGGGCGAGAACGTCTTGTGCTCCGCGGCTTTCCGCTCCGCGCGTTCCTTCGAGGCTTCCAGCTCGGACAGAAGCTGGCGGAAGGCCTTGCCAGATCCTTCCTCGTAGCGGTGACGGAGCGCCGGGCGGCGCTGGAACCAGCGTCCCACGAGTTCCGACAACGCAAACACGGCCGGACTGAGCGTGATCGAGAGGATCGCCCCGGCGAGGATCAGGCTGAGCCCGTCGACGGGCATCAGTTTGTAGGCAATGCCCAGGCCGGCCAGGATGAAGGAAAACTCGCCGACCTGGGCGAGCGCCGCCGCCGCGAGAAATCCCGTGCTCAGCGGGTAGCCGAGCACCACCACGATGCCGAAGGCGAGCAGCGACTTGCCCACCAGGATGATGGCCAGGACCCCGAGGACCTTGCCCGGCTGGTTCACCAGGATGGCCGGATCGAACATCATCCCGACCGAGACGAAGAAAAGCACCGCGAACGCGTCCTGCAGCGGCAGGGAATTCGCCGCCGCCTTGTGGCTCAGGTCCGACTCGCTGAGCACCACGCCCGCGAAGAACGCCCCGAGCGCGTACGAGACATCGAAGAGCTTGGCGGAGCCGAAGGCGATGCCGAGGGAGACGGCCAGCACGCCGAGCGTGAACAGCTCGCGCGAGCCGGTGCGCGCCACCTGGCGCAGCAGCCACGGCATCACCCGCGGGCCGAAGAAGAGCACGATCACCACGAAGGCGGTGACCTTCACGATCGTCTGGCCGAGGTTCATCAGCAGGCTGCCATCACCCGGGCCGTGCCCGTCCGCGGGCATCTGGCCGCCGAGCGCTTCCGCGAACGCCGGCAGCAGCACCAGCACCAGCACCATCGCGAGGTCCTCGACGATCAGCCACCCGATCACGATCCGGCCGTTGGGCGTCGACACCGCGTTGCGTTCCTCGAGGGCCTTGAGCAGCACGACCGTGCTGGCGACCGAAAGGCTGAGGCCGAGCACGAGTCCGGCGCCGAACGACCAGCCCCAGGTGTGCGTGAGCGCCACGCCAATGGCCGTCGCGAGCGCGATCTGCACCACCGCGCCCGGCACGGCGATCCGACGCACCGCCATGAGGTCGGCGGTCGAGAAGTGCAGGCCGACGCCGAACATCAGGAGCATGACGCCGATCTCGGCGAGTTGCGAGGTCACGGCCGCGTCGGCGACGAACCCCGGGGAAAACCGCCCGATGATTACGCCCGCGAGCAGATACCCGACGAGGGGCGGCAGCCGGAAGCGATGGGCGAAATAGCCGAGGACGAAGGCGAAGACGAAGCCAACGGCGAGGGTGGCGATCAGCGTGACATCGTGCGGCATGGCTTCCGGCGCGGAACGCGTGAGGGAGACGGCTGCCGGCGGCCGGGGCAAAGCTTTTTCTGTGCCGGGCTTGGGAATTTCTCCCGGCTGCCGCGCGCGAGTGTCCCGGCCGACCCTACTTTGCCGCGGGAACGAATTTCCGGTCCGCCAGCCACTCCGCGAAACGCTCGATCCAGGCGCCCGCCGGCGAGCGGTTGCTCTCCCGCACGCCGAAGCCATGGCCCGCGCCCGCGTACATGTGCAGCTCCGCCGAGGCGCCGGCGCGTTTGCACTTCAGGTAGAACTCGGCGAGGCCCTCCGCGATGTTCTGCCGGTCGCCATACCCGGCGGCCAGGAAGACGGGCGGGTTGTCCTTGGCGACGCTGATGTCCGTCCGCGGCAGCCCGCCGGGATACACCAGCGCGTAAAAATCCGGCCGCGCGCCCTGCCGCTCGACCGGATCCACCGCGGCCGCGTTGCCTCCCACGCCCCGGGTGGCGGCCAGCAGGGCCACCTCGCCGCCGGCGGAGAAACCGAGGATGCCGACGGCGTCGGGCCTGACCGCGAACTCGGCCGCCCGCGTCCGCACCAGCCGGAGCGCGCGTTGCGCGTCCGCGAGGGCGTCGCGATCGACCGTGTACGGCTGCGGCGCGCCGGCCGGGTTGGCATCATCCCGGGCCAGCCGGTACTTGAGGATGAACGCCGCGATGCCGTGGTCGGCGAGCCAGCGGCCGACGTTGTGGCCTTCGTGCTGGATGGCGTGCCGCTGGTGTCCGCCTCCGGGCGCCACGATCACCGCCGCGCCCGTCGCCTTGCCCGGCGCCGGCAGGTAGGCGATGAGCGACGGGTGGTGGATGTTGGAGACGTTGCTGCCCGCGACCTTCTCGGGCTCCGCGCGCCGGGCCTCCGAGCCGGGGGCACCCTGGGGCCAGAGCAGGATCACGGGGGTGGAATCAGCCGCGGCGACGGGCAGTGCCAGGGCCAGGAGCAGGGGCAGGAGGGGGCGTTTCATGGGGTAAAGCGATACGCCGCGAGGAACGGCGGGCCCGCGGCTTCCCACCGGGGAGCCGCCGCCCGGGCCAGGAAGCGCGTCAGGCGCTGGCGAGCGCGTTGGTGGTGTTGAGGTGCTCCGGACCGGTGTACTTC
>CALFZM010000228.1 GCA_937952235.1 uncultured Opitutia bacterium
CCTGCCGCTGCGTCGCCGGGCTCGCCCGCTGGGACACGGCGAGGTGCGTGAGGAAATCGGACAACTCCCGCGCCCCCGCCGCGTAGGGCGTGCGCGGTGCCAGATAAGCGGCGAACTTTCCCGCCCACGCCCGATAAGTCTGCTCCGTGCGCCACAGGAATCCCTTGCGCCGCAGCGCGACGATGAGATCGCGCTCCCAGTCGGCGCCGCCGAGATCGGCCCGCGCCGCGGGAGGCGTGTGCCGCGACGACGGCACCACCGGCCCGGAGGCCGTCGGCTCCGCGCGCGCGGCCCGATACCACCACCGCAGCGCCGCGCGCGCCGGTTCCGCCCCACCCGCCGAATGCTCAAGGTAATGCCGCGCGAGCGGGATCGTCGCCGCCGCCCGATGTTCGCGGCAGAAGTGCAGGAAGCGCGTGATCTCGCGGGTGTGGCGGGTGCAGACGTCCGGCGGCAGCCCGGAACGGCGCAGGGCATCGCGCCAGCCCGGAAAACGCACGCCTGTTTCGAGCTGGTTCGAGGGATTCACCGGTCCATCCGGTGATCTCACGGGGGCAGCCGCACAAGGGTCCGCCCTACCCGTTTCGGAGGGGTCCACGGTCCGCGAAAAGCGGCCGTCGGGCGGGAGCCGAACGCCGGTTGGTACGGTCCGTTCGACGAAAGCCGAGCAGCGCCTGGATTCGAAACGGCCGGTGAACCGGACCCATCTGCCCGTTTTTCCACGGCGCGCGCCTCGTGCGCCACGGATGTCCACCGGGCGCCGCCGCCGCGTACCGGCGCGAGGCGGTCCGAGCCCGCTCAGGATTCATGCAGTTGGCCTTCAAAACATCTGTGAGAACGGCCGCACTTAAAGGTGGAGCGGCTTGTCCTCAAGCTGCTGCGGACCGGTCCATCGACACGTCAGCCGCCTGGGGACAGGCGGCTCCACCGCCCCGGCATCGGTCCGGCTCAGGTCAAACGCCGCGCGCCCGCCTGAGCCTTGAGACAGAGCTCGGCCGCCTTGAAGGCGTGAGCCTGGGTCATCGCCTTTTCGGTGCGATGCAGGCAGTCGAGGATGAACTCGCCGAAGAACCGGTACCCCACCCGGCCGTCGACGGCGAGATGATGCTCGGCCTTGCCATCGACGAGGTAGACGTGATCGCCCTGCTTTGCCCGCGCGACGTCCACGTATTTCCTCAGCTCGATGTAGCCTTTGGTGCCGAGGATGAAGGTCCGCCCGTCGCCCCAGGTCCCGAGACCGGCCGGCGTGAACCAGTCGACGCGGAACTGATTCGTCGCGCCGTTGCTGCCGACGAACGACGCTTCGCCGAAGTCCTCGAGTTCGGGGGTGTCGGGGTTGGCGAAATTACCCACCGCCGCATGGGTGAGCGTCGCGTCCGTCGCGCCCGAGTAGGTGAGAAACTGTTCGCACTGGTGGCTGCCGATGTCGCACAGGATCCCGCCGTACTTGCGGTGCTCGAAGAACCACGCCGGCCGCGTCGGCTTGTTGAGCCGGTGAGGCCCGAGGCCGACCACCTGGACGACGCGCCCAATCACGCCGTCGCGCACGAGGTCGGTGGCAAACATCCCCGCCTCGGACGTGAGCCGCTCACTGTAGTACACCATGTATTTCCGGCCGGTGCGGGCGACGACCGCCTTCGCCTGGTCGAGCTGGGCCAGCGTCGTGAACGGAGCCTTGTCGGTGAAGTAGTCCTTGCCGGCCTCCATCACGCGGCACCCGAGCGGGCCGCGCTCCGACGTCACGGCCGCCGCGGTGACCAGCTTCACTTCGCGATCGTCGAGAATCTCGTCCAGCGACCGCGCTGCGCGGGCCATCTTGAATCGCCCCAGGAACGCCGCGCGCTTTCGTTCATCCGGCTCGTAAACCCACTTCAGCGTACCGCCCGCCTCGATGAGCGCCGAGCACTGGCCGTGGATGTGGTTGTGATCGAGATGGGCCGCGGCGAAGACGAACTCGCCCGGCTGCACCACCGGCCCCGGTTTCGGCCGGGGAACGTAAGCGTCGCTGGGTCGAACCGACGCGGGCGCGACCTGGCCGAACGCGGGGAGCGGGAGGAAGGCGCTGACCGCGGCAGCACCGGCGGAGTCTTGAAGGAAGCGACGACGGTTCATGGGGCGACGGGAGGTGCCGAGCTAGACGCGGCGGCACGAAAAAGGGAAGCGGGAGAATGCGTCCCCCCCCGGGATCGCAGTCGCCCGCCAGCCCGCCCGCCACTCACCCGAGACGTCCACCGCCTCGCCACCGGCGCGACACCGCCAGTCCGGACAGGAACAGCGCCGCGACGGGGCCCGTCGGCAGCGACTCCGGCACCGCAGCCGGCACCGGCACGGGTGGCGTTGCCGCAATGCCCCGCACCGCGAAGTCGTCGATCGCGAGGCCATCGTCCGAGCCGGTGGCATCGAAGTCCGTCCAGCGGATCCACAAACCTGCCCCCGGCGCTAGCGCGAAGCCGTCCAGCGTCTGGCTCAGCGTGGTGCGGTTCTCGGGCAGGTTGCCATCGACCGCCCCGGTGGCGCCCGTGGTCAGTGGCGAAAGGAAATCGAGCGGGTCGAAGTCCACCCAGGTGCCGTCGAGCAGGGAGGTCGCATCGAGGCTGTACGAAAAGTCCAGCCGGTCCGTCCGGCCTGTCGCCCCGAGCCGCCACTGTTCGCCGGTGTATTCGAAGCCGAGCCCGGTCAACGTGGTTCCCGTTAGGTTGACGATGACCGTGCCGAACATCGACGCGACGCCGGACGTGCGCAGCGCCCCGAGGGCACGATCGGAGTCGCCGGTCGCGCCGAAACTGTAGGTGTTGCCGGTGGACGAGCTGCCGTTCCCGACCCCATAGGCGGTGTTGGCACTGGACCCGGTTTCATTGAGCTCCCAGCCAGCGGGCAGCGTGCTGCCGGCGACCAGGCCGAGGCTGTCGAAGTTTTCGGTCGCAGCGAGACCCGGCGCGGTGAGCGTCAGGGCGGAGAGCCGGGCGACGGCGGACGCGCCGGCCAGAGCGAGCAGGAACAGGCGGAGATGAATCATGACGGGAGGAGGTGGAGGTTGATTGGGCCGGCTCCGGATGAACCGGCCGCACACCAGACCAAGGGCCTTCGCACGGCGCAGCGCCATGGCCCCGACTACCCAGTTTCCGGGTGCGCGGGACCCGTGAACGAAGGGTGACCGTCGCATATTCATACAGAGTTCGTGGCGGGGGCTCAGGTAATAGGCCTTGAATCACCCGCCGGCCGGGCCGAGCATCGCGCGACCTCGGCCGCTCCGGCGCAGGGCGACGCGCTTCCCCGCTCCGTCCTGTTTTCCCGGGCGGACGCCACCTGCAACCGCCCGTTTGCCCGCAATGAAACTACGCCCGTCCCCGTTGATGGCCGCGCTCGCCCTCGCCGGCTCCCTCCCTGCCCAGAACGCTCCGACGCCCCGCGACAACACCGACGCGGTGCAGTTGTCGACCTTCACCGTCCGCGAAGAACAGGACATCGGCTACGAGTCGATGCACACCACCGCCGGCATGCGGACCGTGCAGGAGCTGAAAAACGTCTCGAATTCGATCTCGATCATGAACTCGCAGTTCATCGAGGACCTCGGGCTCACTTCGATGGAAGAGATGTCGACTTGGTTCGTTTCCGGCGAATCGAACCCGGAGCCCAATGCGCAGGTGGACAGCCGCGTGATCCTCCGCGGCATTCCCAACGCCTACGCCGTGCGCAACGGGTGGATCTGGTACTCGCCGATGGACTCCTTCAGCACCGAGCGCGTGGAACTGCTGCGCGGCCCCAACGCCTTCCTCTACGGCGAAGCCGACGTGGGCGGAGCGCAGAACCAAGTGACGAAACGCGGCCTGTTCACCCGCGACATCACCCGCGTGAAAGGCATGGTGGGCAGCGACTCTTTCCGCCGCGTCGAGTTCGACGTCAACCGCCGCCTCGTGAAGGACAAGCTCGCGGTCCGACTCGCGGGCGTCACCTCGTACAACGAATCCTGGATCGACAACGTCGAGCGCAGGTTCTCGGGCCTCTACGCCGCCGTCACGTATCGTCCGTTCCGGCGCACCTCGATCAGCGTGATGGCCGAGCACTCGGAGGCCTTGTCGGTCAACTCGCAAGGCCTGTATGTCGACGCGTTCTCCCGCACGGCGACCGCCACGATCCCCGCCTCCGGCGGCTACGTTTTCGTGCCCGCCACCGGGCTGCGGTATCGGGCCCAGGGCGCGGGGCGCGTCAACAGCACCGGCACGGCGACCACGTTCGCCGACACCTCGATTCTGCCCCGCTCATTCCATTCGGCCGGGCCCAACGCCACCTTCTACAATTTCCTTCAGTCGGTCACGATCGAGGCCGAGCAGCGGATCGGCGCGAACCTGCTGCTCCAGGTCACCGGCAACTTCTACAACCGGAAGATCGACCAGCTCGGCGTCGCCGCCGGCCGCAACGTCTACCGCGACCGCAACGCCACGCTGCCCGGCGGGGCGCCCAACCCGTACTTCAACGAGCTCTACACGGAGTATTTCCGGACGCGGAACGTGAACGGAAACATCGTCCGCGACATGCGTTTCTCGGCCGTCTACGACCTGAAGACCAAGTGGACGAACCAGACGTTCATGGTGAACCTGCAGCAGCACCAGGACAACCCCGGCCAGAAGAAGCCGAAGTGGGGCGAGTATGTCGATCCCTCCAACCCGGCCTGGGCCGGTGCGCAGCCCAACCCCGCGCTCACGCAGGCCGCCTACACCGCGAACCGCACGCTCTTCACGAACAACCGGTTCATGCGCCGCTTCTATTTCAATCGCGACGGCATGGGCAGCGCCGCGGCCATCGGACCTGAGCCGGGTCTCTCGGCGTGGTACCCCGACCTCTCCAACACCGTGCCGGCCGCCGGCCAGTTCATCGACCGCCGCTTCTACACGCCGTCGTGGGGCATCGGCGCGTCCGGGAGCTGGTTCAAGGAGCACTTCTTCACCCACCTCGGCTACCGCGAGGACCGCTTCAACATGAAGACCACGGTCGGCGCGGTGCGCCCGATCAAGGAAACCTGGATCGTCGACGAGATCCCCGGGGCCTTCGCGCCCAATCCGGCCTTCGTCAACGTGAAGGTCGACGGGGCCAACGCCGGCGCCATCCTCCGCGTCAACGAGGCGTTCGCCGTCGGCTACAACTGGGCGCAGTCGTTCCGCATCTCCGCCGGCGAGGGCGCCCTCACCCACCGCGTCGGCGAGCGCCAGGGCGTGGGCGTCGGCGAGGGCGAGGACATCTCCGCGCGCCTCAGCCTGCTCAAGGACCAGTCGGGCCGCCACCGGCTGGAGTTGTCCGCCGTGAAGTACCACAACTTCCGGCCCAACGACCGCTTCAACTTCAACCCGGCCGTCGACGTCGAGGACGAGCTTTCCGCCATCTTCCCCGCCGAGTTCCTGCCGACCGGCCAGGATTACCAGACCACCACCACCGAGGGCTATGAGTTCGAGGCGATGGCCAATCCGACGCGGAACTGGCGCCTCACCCTGAATTACTCCACCAACAAGGTCGTGACCGAGAATCGCGCCCCGGTGCTGAAGAGCTTCCAGGCGGACGCCAAGGCGATGAACCGGCCGACGCCGCTGCTCGACGCCTTCCTGGCTACGATTCCCGACGGCGTGCCGAATCCCGGTTACACCAAGGAGCGCGCGAACTTCTTCACGCGCTACACCTTCACGTCAGGCCCGCTGCGGGGCTTTTACGTCGGCGGCGGCCTGAACTTCCGGCTGCGCACGTTCCGCGGCAACGCGGACCTCGACGGCGTCGCCGCGACGCCGCCGACCCAGCTCTGGTCGCCCGCCTACACGCTGTACAGCGCGCTCGCGGGGTACAGCACCCGCATCATGAAGCGGCCGACGTCGTTCGCGTTCAACGTGAGCAACCTTTTCGACAAGGACTACTATCGCTCGAGCGGCATCGCCAACGGTTCGTGGGGCGACCCGCGGTCGTTCCGACTGACGGTCACGATGGATTTCTGATCGCCCGCGAGGGCGGCCGTGCCCACGCGGCCGTCCCTCCCCGTAGAGCGCCTTAAGTGAAATCGCAGCCGCTCAGGGCGGGATCCTGAACGCAAAGACGCGAAGGAGAGCCAAGACTCGCGCAGGAAAACGGGGCGAACCTTCGCGTTCCTTTGCGGCTTTGCGCCTGGCCGGAATGACGCCGTGGCGGCGGAGCCGCCTGTCCCCAGGCGGCTGACGTGCGTTCGACCGGTCCACAGCAGCTTGAGGACAAGCTGCTCAACCTTTCAGTGCGGCCTTTTCACTCCTGAATTGAAGGCCAAGCGCATGAGTCCGGAAGTTTTGCGCCTGCAGTTTATTTGGCCTGCTCTGGCGCGGCGAGCCCGGCGGCCGGCAGGTCGCGCCGTCCCCGCCGTCACGTCAGGATGTCCTTCACCACGTGAGCCTCCTCGACGCCGGTGAGGCGCACGTTCAGGCCGCGGAAGCGATGGCTGAACTTGGCGTGATCGATGCCCAGGCAGTGCAGGATCGTGGCGTGCAGGTCGCGCAGGTGCACGGGATGCTCCGTGATGTTGTAGCAGAAGTCGTCGGTCGCGCCGTATTCGATCCCCGGCTTCACGCCGCCGCCCGCGAGCCAGACGGTGAAACACCGGCCGTGGTGGTCGCGCCCCATTCCCGGGTCGCCGAGCTTGCCCTGGCTGAAGACGGTGCGTCCGAACTCGGTGGCGAAAATCACGAGCGTATCCTCGAGCAGCCCGCGCTGTTTCAGGTCCTTCACCAGCGCGGCCGTCGGCTGGTCGACGTCGCGGCACTGGTTGGGAAGCTGCCGCTTGATCGCGATGTGCTGGTCCCAACCGCGGTGGAAGAGCTGCACGAACCGCACATCGCGTTCCAGGAGCCGCCGCGCGAGCAGGCAGTTGGCCGCATAGCTGCCGGGGCGACGCACGTCGGGGCCGTAAGCCTCCAGCGTCGCCGCCGACTCCCCGCCGATGTCGGTCAGTTCGGGGACCGACATCTGCATCCGGTACGCCATCTCGTACGCGTCGATGCGGGCCAGCGTCTCGGGGTCGCCGAGTTCCCCCGCCCGCTGCTGGTTCAACTGCGCGAGGTCGTCGAGCAGCGCCCGCCGCTGCGCCCGATCCACGCCGTCCGGGTTCTGGAGGTACAGGACCGGGTTGGCGCCCGGACGCAGCCCCACCCCCTGGTGCGAGGACGGGAGGAACCCGCTGCCCCACAGGCGCGAAAAGATCGGCTGGCCGGGATTCTTCCCGGTGCCCTGCGACACCATCGCGATGAATGCCGGCAGGTTCCGGTTCTCGCTGCCCAGGCCGTAGCTGACCCACGCGCCCATGCTCGCGTATCCGGGCTGCTGATTCCCGGTGTTCATGTACGTGATCGCCGGGTCGTGGTTGATCGCCTCCGTGTAGAGGCTCTTGATGAGGCAGATCTCGTCCGCGATCGTCTGGGTGTGCGGCAGGAGGTCGCTGATCCACGTGCCGTGCCGGCCGCAGGGCTTCCCGCCGAGCAGCGGCGGCACCACCGGATACGCGGTCTGCCGCGAGGTCATGCCCGTGAGCCGCTGCGTGCCCTTGATCGAGGGCGGGATCTCCTGCCCGGCGTGGCGGTGCAGCATCGGCTTGTCGTCGAACAGGTCCACGTGCGACAGCCCTCCGCTCTGGAACAGGCACACGACCCGCTTCGCCTTCGGCGCAAAGTGCGGCAGCTTCGGCTTGCCCGCGAGGCCCGTGTCCTCGAGCGCGCGCGCCAGGCCCGGGAACAGCAGCGAGCCGAGGGCGATGCTGCCGACGCCGCGCGTGACGTCGCCGAGAAAGGTCCGGCGCGTGAGGTGCTGGAGGCGGTGGTGGAGCGGAGAGTGCATGAGGTCTGGCGGATGCGGTGGAGCCCGGGAGCGCGGACGTCACCGTCCGCCGGTCATTGGTCGGGACGGAAGGGCTAGTGGCGCGTGATGGTCTCGCTGAGGTTGAGCAGCAACGACGCCACCTGCGCCCAGGCTGCGTGCTCGGCGGGCGCGAGCCGGGCGTCGCGGGGCGATTCCCCGCTGCGGAGGTACGCCTCCGCCGCCGCCGGATCCTGCGCATAGCGCGCCCGCTCGCGGGCCAGCGTGTTGACGAGCACCGCGATCTCCCGGTCCTGCGGCTCGCGCGCCACGCAGGTCGAGAATGCCCAGCGCAGCCGCGCCGCGTCGTCGCCGGGACGGCCGAGCATCCGCTCGGCGAACGCCCGCGCGGCCTCGACGAACTGCACGTCGTTCAGCAGCACGAGCGCCTGCAGCGGCGTCGTGGTGTTCGCCCGCGTCACCGTGCACACCTCGCGGCTCGGCGCGTCGAACGCCGCCAGGTTCGGCGGCGGCGCCGTGCGCTTCCAATAGGTGTAGAGGGAACGCCGATACAGCTTCTCGCCGCGGTCCTGCACGAACGTCTGCGCGGTCGCCGGCGAGCTCCCGTAATGGCTGATCTCCCGCCACAGGTCGCCCGGCGCGTAGGGATTCACGCTGGGCCCGCCCAGGCGCGGTACCAGCAGCCCGCTCACCTGCAGCGCCGTGTCGCGGATCAGCTCCGCGGGCAGCCGGAAGCGCGGGCCGCGCGCGAGCAGCCGGTTCTGCGGGTCGCGCTCCAGCGCCGCGGCTGTCGCGGCCGAGCTCCGGCGGTACGTCTGCGAAAGCACGATCTGCCGCAGCAGCGCCTTCACGTCCCAGCCGCTGCCCACGAACTCCGCCGCGAGCCAGTCGAGCAGCTCGGGATGGCTCGGCCACTCGCCCTGGGCGCCGAAATCGGCCGGGGTGCCGACCAGCCCGGTGCCAAAAAGCTGCTTCCAAAACCGGTTCACCGCCACCCGGGCGGTGAGCGGATGCTCCGGCATCACGACCCAGCGCGCCAGCCCGAGGCGGTCGCCGGGAGCGCCGGCGGGCAGGCCGGGCAGCGTGGACGGCACCCCGGCCTCGACCTTGTCGGTCGGCTGCGAGTAGTCGCCCCGGTTCAGGATGAAGGTCTCCCGCGGCTGGGGCGCCACATCCATCACCATCGTCGTGAAGGGCTCGGTGAGCACCGCGAGCCGCTCCCGCAGGTTGGCGAGTTCGATGCGCGCGGGCGCGAGCTCAGCGGCAACCGCGGCGCAGTGCCGCCACAGGACTTCGCGCTGTCCCTCGGTCAGTCGGTCCGGCCGGGCCTCCAGCGCCGCCACGACCGGCCCCGGCAGCGCCGTGCCGTCGTCGTGACCGGTGAGCACCTGCAGTTCAAACAACCCCGGCACCTGCTCGCGGCCGTTCCCGAAGTTGAGCTGCACGGTGAGGTAGGGCGTGACGTCGGTCCGGACGGGCTCGGCAAACGTCGCGGTGAACACGACCGGTCCCTCCGTCGCGAGCTCCGGCGCCCAGCCCGAGTCGTTGCGCGGGTCGAGCGCGCCGGCCGGCGGGTGCGCGGGCGGCCACGAGGTCGCGGTGACATGCGCGATCTCCTGCAGCCGGTGCAGGTTGACCTGGTCGCCCGGCACGGCGTCGGCCGTCGCCGCGATCGCCGTGAGCATGAAGGATCCCTTCGCCGGCCCCTCCGCCTTGGCGGCCATCGCGGCGGCCTTGGTGCCCTTCGCCGACCGCGGCGGGACGCGCACGCCACGCGCCGCCGTGTTCGTCGGCCCATAGCCCCAGCCTCCGCCCGGCAGTTCCGGTTGCGGATGAAAGATCACGCGCAGTCCGGTGACCGGGCGGTCGAGTCGCGGCAGCTCCGTCAACACATCGAACGCGGCCATCGCGAAACCGGCGTCGATCCGGACGCGGCTCCCGCCCTCCGGGGCGAAGCCGCTGCCGCGATTGGGCGTCGACACCTTCACGACCTTCACGGGGTGCAGCGCCAGGTCCCGCCCGCGCTCCGCCAGCCGGCGCCGCTCGCGCTCCGCCCACGCGCCGAGCACCGCCGGGTCGGGCTGCGCGAGCTTTGCCTCGAGCGCGGCGATCCGGGCGCGCAGCTCCGGTTCCTCATGGGAACGCAACACGGTGCGCGTGCGCAGCGAGGGCAGCGGATTGACGCCCGCATTGCCGTCGAGCCCCTTGTCGCTGACGGTGTTGAAATAGGCGTACAGGCGGTAGTAGTCGCGCTGCGTGATCGGATCGAACTTGTGGTCGTGGCACTGCGCGCACGCCAGGGTGAGCCCCAGGACCGCCTCGCCGAGGGTCTTCACGCGGTCCGCGTTGTAGTTGACGAGGTTCTCCTCCGGGATGGTGCCGCCCTCGTGCGTCACCATGTTGTTCCGCTGGAATCCCGAGGCGATGAGCTGCGCGTCGGTCCGGTCCGGCAGCAGGTCGCCCGCGAGTTGTTCCACGAGGAAGCGGTCGTACGGGAGGTTGTCGTTGAACGCCTGGATGACCCAGTCGCGCCAAAGCCAGAGGTGACGCCCCCCGTCGATGGAGAAGCCGTTGGTGTCCGCGTACCGCGCGGCGTCGAGCCACTCGAGCGCCATCCGCTCGCCGAAATGCGGGCTCGCGAGCAACCGGTCGACGAGGCGCTCGTAGGCGTCGGGCGACCGGTCGGCCACGAACGTCCGCACGTCCTCCGCGCCTGGCGGCAGCCCAGTGAGGTCGTAGGCGAGCCGGCGGATCAGCGTCGCGGGATCGGCCGCCGGCGCCGGGGTCAGTTTCTCCGCGGCGAGCCGGGCGTGCACCCAGGCGTCGATCGGGTGCGTGGTGCCGGGCACGACCGGGACGTCCGGACGGCGGACCGGTACGAAAGACCAGTGCGAAGCGTACTTTGCGCCCTGCTCGATCCACCTTCGGATCGTCTCCTTCTGCGGGGGCGACAGTTTGCCGTGCGCATCGGGCGGCGGCATGACCTCCTCGGGGTCGGTGCTCGTGATCCGCAGCCACGCCTCGCTGCCCGCCGGATCACCGGGTTTGATGCGCACGATGCCGTTGCGCTCCGCGTAGGCCGATTCCGCCAGGTCGAGCCGCAGCTTCCCCTTCCGGCCCTTCTCGTCGAAGCCGTGGCACGCGAAACAGTGCTCCGAGAGGATCGGCCGCACGTCGCGGTTGAAATCGATCTCCGTGGCCGGCGCGGTGGCGGCGGGTGCGGCCAGGGGCGACAGGCCGAGCACGAGGAACGGAAGGACGGGGCGCATCACCGGCAACAATGGAACGATTCCCCGCCGGCACGCAACGCCGCCCGGCAGGAAGGCGGAGAATCCTCCCGGAGGCGTTTCTTACCGCTCGATGGCCACCGCCAGGCCCATGCCGCCGCCGACACAGAGGGCGGCGATGCCACGGGGATAGCCGCGGTCCTCCATCAGGTGCAGCAGCGTGACGACGATCCGCGCCCCGCTGCAGCCCAGCGGGTGTCCGAGAGCGATGCCGCCGCCGCGCTGGTTGAGCCGCTCGCGGTCGAGCCCGAGTTCCCGTGCGCAGCCGAGGACCTGGGCGGCGAAGGCCTCGTTGATCTCGACGGCCTCGACCTCGGCGAGGTTCCAGCCGGTCTCGGCGCAAAGCCGCCGGATCGCCCCCACCGGGCCAAGGCCCATCACGGCGGGATCGCAGCCCACCGCGACCGCGGCCACGATCCGCGCGCGCGGCTCCAGCCCATGCTGCCGCACGGCCGCCTCGCCCGCCAGTAGCGCGAAGGCCGCGCCGTCGTTCATGCCGGAGGCGCTGCCCGCGGTCACGGTGCCCAGGCTGCGAAACGCGGGCTTCAAGTTGGCAAGCTGTTCGACGGTCGTCCCGGGTCGGGGATGTTCATCGGCCTCGACCACGCCCTCCTTCGTCGTCACCGGTACGATCTCGCGCGCGAACGCGCTCCGCGCCGCCGCCGCCCGTTGCTGGCTCAGGCAGGCATAGGCGTCCTGGGCCGACCGGCCGATCCCGCATCGCTCCGCGATCCGCTCGGCGGTCTCGCCCATCGCGAGTTCGAGGAGCGGGTCGGTGAGCCCGTCGGCGAGGATCGCATCCGTCAGCTCCGCCGCGCCGAACTTCCGGCCCCAGCGCACGTCGGTCGCGTAGTGCGGAGCGCGGCTCATGTTTTCCACGCCCCCGGCGAGGACGAGCGACGCCTCGCCGGCCGCGATGGCGTCCGCGCCGAGCATGAGGGCCTTCAGGCCCGAGCCGCACACCATGTTGACCGTGAAGGCCGGAGCCTCCTGGGGCGCGCCGAGCGCGAGCCCGAGCTGCCGCGCCACGTTCATGCCCGCGCCCGCCGGCAGCACCTGGCCCGCGATCACCTGGTCGAGCGCCCCGCGGACGGGCGGCCGCGCCACCGCCTGCGCCACCGGCAGCGCGAGCGCCGCCGCCGGCAGTGATTTGAATCCGCCACCAAAACGCCCGATGGCCGAGCGGCGGGCGTCCACGAGGAAAACGGGCGAGGAGTACTTCATCGGTGCATCAGGCGGGGCGGAGCGGCGACCGGAAGCATGCCGCCGCCATCGGCTGCACCGGCCCGACGAGCGGGGCAAATTCCATCTGCGGCAGGATGTCGCGCGCGGGATCGATGCCCGGCGCGACCTCGCGCAGCTCGAGCCCGCGCGGCGTGAGGGCGAAGACCGCGCGTTCCGTGACGAACCGCACCTCCTGCCCGCGCGCGATCGCCGAGGGGCCGTGGAAGCAGACGAGCTGGGGTCGGGCGACGAACTTCGCGTGCCGGCCTTCCTGCACGACGCGGAGCCGGCCGGCGTCCAGCGCCACCGCCAGGTCGCCCGCGCGGAACGTGCAGCAGAACACCACCCGTTTCGCGCTCTGCGCGATGTTCACAAATCCCCCGACGCCCGCGAACCGGCCGGCAAACGAGCTCACGTTCACGCTGCCGTCGGGTCCGACCTCGACCGCGCCGAGGATCGCCAGATCGAGTCCGCCGCCGTCGTAGAAATCGAATTGCGCCGGCTGGTCGACGATCGCCTCCGGGAACCGGCTGCACCCGAAGTCGAGCCCCGAGGCCGGCCGGCCGCCGATCGGGCCGCTCTCGACGGTCAGCGTGAAGTCGTCGAGCGTGCCCAGCTCCGCGGCGATCTCGGCCACCGTCTCCGGCAGGCCGATGCCGAGGTTCACGACCTCGCCGCGCCGGATCTCCGCGAGCGCACGCCGGCCGATGATCGAGCGCTCGGAAAAGCCGGGAGCTCCCGACCCGCCGGCCACGCCGCCCGCGCTGACATAGTCCGGGTTGAATGCCGCGCCGAACGTCTGCGGGTGTTCCGCCGGATCGGCCACGACGACGAAGTCGACCAGCAGGCCCGGCACGCGCACGGCCTTGGGATCGTCGATGCGCTCCACCTGACGTTCCACCTGCGCGATGACGATGCCCCCGTGGTTCCGCGCCGCCTGCGCGATGGGGAGCACATCGCCGATGAGCGCCTCGCGGTCCATCGCGAGGTTGCCGCGCCGGTCGGCGCAGGTCGCGCGGATGAGGCCGACGTGGATGGGGAAGCTCCGGTAACGCAGCCAGGGCTCGCCCTCGAGCGTCAGCCGCTCCACCAGCGGCTCGGTCGTGCGGGCATTGAGCCGGCCGCCGCCGTGCGCGGGGTCGATGAAGGTGTTGAGCCCGACCTGGGTGAACAACCCGGGCCGGCGCGCCGCGATCTCCCGGTACAGCGCGCAGATCACGCCCTGCGGAAAATTGTAGGCCTCGATCTCGTTGGCCAGCGCCAGCCGCCCGAGCTTCGGCGCCAGGTTCCAGTGGCCGCCGATCACGCGCCGCACCAGGCCGGGGTGCGCCAGGTGATTGAGCCCGCGGTCCCCGCGATCGCCCTGCCCCGCCGCGTACACGAGGGTCAGACCGCGGGGCGACGCCGTGGCGCGGAAGCGTCGCTCGAGCGCGGCGGACAGCGCTTCCGGATGCCCGGCGCCGACAAAACCGCCCACCGCGACCGTCGCGCCATCCGGGATGGCTGCCACCGCTTCCGCCGCCGACACGCTGCGCGCCGCGCCCCTCATCCGCGCCAGCCCCCGTTGACCTCGATCGTCTGGCCGGTGACGTAAGCGGCCAGCGGCGAGCAGAGGAAGAGCGCGACGTGCGCGACGTCCTGCGGCGCGCCCAGCCGCGCGAGCGGGATCTGTTTCAGCATCTCCGCGCGGACGGCCTCCGGGATCGTCGCCGCCATCGCGGTCTCGATCACGCCGGGGGCGATGGCGTTGGCCCGGATGCGACGCTTCGCGCCCTCGCGGCTCAGCACGCGCATCATCGCCTGCACGCCCGCCTTCGCCGCGGCGTAGTTGGCCTGGCCGTAGAAGCCCTGGATCGCCGCGATGCTGCCCAGGCTCACGATCGCGCCCTCGTCCCGCATGATCTCGAGCCCGAACTTGCAGCAGTGGAACACGCCGGAAAGGTTCACGTCGACCACCGCCTGCCACTCCTCGAGCGACATCTTCGCGATCGTGCGATCGCGGATGATCGCCGCGTTGTTGACCAGGCAGTCGATCCCGCCGCAGCGCGCGCGCACCGCCGCCATCATCGCCTGCACCGCCGCGGCGTCGGCGACGTCGGCCCCGACCACGAAGGCCGTGCCCGGACGGAGCCCGTTCAGTTCCGCGGCCACCGCCTCCGCATCCGCGCGCGTCGTCCCGAGATCGGGATGATTCAGGGCCACGGTCGCGCCCGCGCGATGGAAGGTGCGCGCGATCTGCGCCCCGATGCCCTGGGAAGCGCCGGTGATCAGGGCCACGCGGCCGGAGAGGTCGATGGCGAGGCTCATGCGCGACGGCGGGGTTCGGCGGCGTGCCGCCGGAAGTGCGGGGGGATCATGGCGAGAGTCCGACGCAAGCCCCCCGGCGCGGCGCCGTCAAGGGGCGGCCCGCGGACGAAAGTTCCGCCCCGGCAACGGCGTCACGGCGCCGGGCGCGCGTGAATCCAGTCCCACTTCACGCCGGCGCGGCGGACGATCTCGTCCACATCCTGCGCGAGCAGGTAGCCCGCGCGCACGCTGCGCTGCGCGTGATCGCGGACGAGCGCCAGGTAGCGGTCGCGGGAGCCGCAGCGTTCCTGCAGGGACGGACGCACGTCGCCCCGCTGCCGGCGCACCGCCTCCGTCGTCGCGAAAGGCACCCAGGCGCCGCGCAGCGGCACGAGGTTGCGGTGCCCCGACTCGAGCGGCGCGGCAAAGGCGAAGCCCGTCGCCGTCGCCAGCGGAGCGGCCGCCTCGGGCAGGAGCACCCCGCCCCGCTCGTTGCCGTCGGCGTCGAGCGCGGGCACGAACAGCGGCAGCGGCGCGCCGGCCCCCGCGCCCTCCGGCCAGAACGGGTTCGCCCGCCGCACGCCGGCCCGCAGGCCCGCCGGCGACGGCAGGCCGGGGAGCGGCGGGAAACGCACGTCCGCGACCGCCACGAGCGTGCCGTCCTGGAAGCGGGGATACGCGCTCGGCGGGGGCGCCACGCCTTCGGCGACCCAGCGGTCGAGCGCCAGCAGGAGCGCGCGCGGCACGGACCAGCGGCGGTTGAGGTCGAGCCGGGCGG
>CALFZM010000229.1 GCA_937952235.1 uncultured Opitutia bacterium
GGCCTCGGCGTAGCGCTTGCCGAAGGCGTAGTAGGCACCGGCCTCGCCGCCGGTTCCGCCACGCCGATCACCACGCTGCCGACCTATTTCAACAACAGCCCGACCGAGGGCCGCTCGTTCATCCGGCTGGGGCAGGGCAGTGACGTGCCCTATTACTCCACGCCGGTCGTGACCTCGCTCACCGACCCGCTCGCCGCGGTGAACAACAACATCCGCTATGTGTCGACCTCGGCGGTGAACTCCTACGGCGCCGCCCAGCCGCTCTTCGCCACATACGCCGCGCTCTCCGACAAATCGCTCTACGACTGGGAAAGCGTGAACCTGATGGCGGCGAACAAGCAGTGGGACGACGTCAACACCTACCTCGCCCAGATCGACCAGATCTTCGTCAGCAACGGCAGGCACACGCTGGCCGCGCAGGTCGCCTACATGCGCGAGGACGCGAAGCAGATCCAGGACCTCCCGCTCGGGCCCGCGAGCGTCAACGGCGTCATCGGCGAGATCTACGCCGACCCGAATACGCGCAATCTCGACGGCACGCCCAACCCGTACTTCGGGCGGCCCTATCTGCGCAGCAAGGAACCGTACCTCCGCGAACGGCCCGTGCTCTGGGAGACGACGCGCGCGCAGCTCGCCTACCGGCTCGACTTCTCGCAGGACCGCGGCTGGACCCGGTGGCTGGGCACGCAGCAGTTCCTCGGCTACTACGAGTACAAGGACCAGCAGGACGCGCACTACGCCTGGCGGCGCACGCCCAAGTCCGGCAACCATGCCTGGCTGCAGGCGCAGTTCAACGCCGGCATCCCCCTCGCCAACCGTACCACGGGCGGGAACAGCTATCCGGCGAGCAACAATCACATGCGGATCTACGAGCAGTACTACGTGGGCAACACCTCGGGCGGAGGCGTGCAGTACGCGCCCTCGCGGTTCCCGGAAGGCGCCACGATCCCGTTCCACTGGGGCAACACCGGCGGCTTCCGCGCCGATCCCGTCGTGGTCGGCTACACGCCCGCGCCGGACGGCTCGGGCGGCGGACGCCAGACCGTCGTCAAGACCCAGGGCGGCGTGGTGCAAAGCACGTTCCTCGGCGGCCGGATCGTCACCACGTTTGGCCAGCGCAAGGACAAGGTGAGCGACCGCAACAAGGTCTTCGCCGTGCTCACGCCCGACCTGCTCGGCATCGATTACGCGGCTTCCGACCGCTACACCGATGGCTCCACCTGGCGGCTCGCCGAGGGTGAGACGAAGACGACCTCGTTCGTCGTCCGTCCGTTCCGCTACCTGCCGATCCTCAAGCGGCGGGCGGCGGCCGGCGGCACGATGGCGCGCTTTCTCGCCGAGACGCTGGGCAGCTTCAGCCCCTTCTACAACAAGTCCGACAGCTTCATCCCGCAGGGCCCGGCGGTTGACCTCTTCCTCAAGCCGCTGCCCAACCAGACCGGCACGAGCAAGGACTACGGTTTCTGGCTCTCGCTCTTCGACGGCAAGGTCAGCCTGCGTTACACCCATTTCCGCACCGACCAGGTCAACCTGCGCAACGGCGACATCAGCACGATCGCGCAGCGCGTGCTGCGCGCCGACGGACTCAATGCCGCCGACCGCTGGGCGCTGCAGGACCGCGCCACCGACTGGGTGCGACAGCTCAATCCCGCGTTCACCGATGCGCAGGTGAAGGCCGAGGTCGCGAAGACGATGGGCCTGAGCCAGGACCAGATCGACGGCCTCGAGAGCGCCATCACCAACGGCCGCCTCGCCGCGATCCAGGACTACGTTTCGAAGGGCGATGAGCTCGAGATCAACGTAAACCTGACCCGGGCCTGGACGATCAGCGGCTCGGCCACCAAGACGGTCGCGATCAACCAGAACGCCGGTTCCACCATCGAGGAGTGGATCGCGCAGCGCCTGCCCGTCTGGGAATCCGTCGAGGATCCGCGCTTCCCCGATCCAGCCCGGCCGGGCCGGAACCTGCGGTGGCGCTACATCGCCGGCGCGGCGTACACGGCCTTCGGATACGACGGCACCAATTCCGCCGCGACGAACTACACCACCTTCGTCGAGGGGCCGCTCGCCGTCTACCGCCAGCTCGAAGGCCGGCCGCGCCCCCAGATGTCGAAGTACAACTTCCGCTTCAGCACGCGCTACCAGCTCGCCGGGATGTCGGAAAACGCGATCCTGAAGAACACGACGGTCGGCGGCGCCATGCGCTGGATCGACAAGAAGGCCATTGGCTTCCTCGGCGTGCAGTCGCTGCCGGCCACGATCACCGCGCTCGATCCCAACCGGCCGGTGTATTCGCCGGCCGAGACGCAGGTCGACCTGTTCGTCGCGTACCGCACGCGGCTGTTCAACGACAAGGTCCGGGCCAACTTCCAGCTCAACGTGAGAAACGTCGGCGAGAAGGGCGGGGGATTGCTGCCGACCGCGGTCTTCCCCGACGGCACGCCGCTCGCGTACCGGATCATCGACCCGCGACAGTTCATCCTCTCCGCGTCGTTCGACTTGTAGCGGAACCGGGCCGCCGGCGGGTCGCCCGCTCCGAATGGCTGCAGGTGGAGCCGCCTGTCCCCTGGCGGCTGACGTCCCACCGATCTGACGGCAACGTCTCGAGGTCGAGCTGCTCCGCCCGGACGAGCCGGCGGCTGGTTCCGCGCCCTTGCCTCCGCGCCGGCCTCCGCCTTCCCTCGCGCACGCCCCTCCTTGCATGAACGCCCTGCTCCCCGCGCCCGCCCTCCAGGCGGGGTCGAACTAGCTGGCCGGCATCCGCCGCCGGGACCATGAGCCGACACGGCCCATCCGCCTTGCCCGCCGGGACGTCCCCGCCCGTCCGGGCACCCGGGTCGGGCGCCGTCTTCGGGCTGATGCTCGGCGTGACCTTGCTGGCGTATTTCCCCAGCCTGCACGGGACCCTGCTGTGGGACGACGCAGGCCACCTCACCGCACCCGAATTGCAGTCGTGGTCGGGTCTTTTGCGGATCTGGGTCGAACCTGGCGCCACGCAGCAGTACTACCCGCTCCTACACTCAGCCTTCTGGCTCGAGCACCACCTCTGGGGCGAGGCGCCGCTCGGTTACCGGCTCGCGAACGTCCAGTGGCACGCCGCGTCGGCCACGCTCCTCGTGGCCCTCCTGCACCGGCTGGCGGTACCGGGCGCGCTGCTCGCCGGACTGCTGTTCGCGCTCCATCCGGTCGGCGTCGAGTCGGTCGCGTGGATCTCCGAGCAGAAGAACACGCTTTCGCTGCTGTGCTACCTCGCGGCCGCGCGCGCATGGCTGCGGTTCGAAGCGGATCGCGCGCCGCGACGCTACGGCGTCGCGACCGCCTGGTTCCTCGCGGCCCTCGCCACGAAGACGGTCACCGCCACGCTGCCCGCCGCCCTGCTCGTCGTCGCCTGGTGGCGTCGCGGCCGGCTGTCGTGGCGCGGCGACGTGGCACCGCTGTTGCCGTGGCTCGCCGCCGGCGTCGCGGCCGGGCTTTATACCGCATGGTTCGAGCGCACGGGCATCGGCGCGCAGGGCGACGCCTTCGCGCTCGGCTTCCTCGAACGCGGGCTGCTGGCCGGTCGCGTCGCATGGTTCTATCTCGGCAAACTCGCGTGGCCGGCGGACCTCGCGTTTTTCTACCCGCGCTGGACGATCGATGCCGGTGTCGCCTGGCAGTGGCTCTTCCCGGGGGCGACGCTTGCGTTGCTGGCGGGGTTGTTCGTCCGTGCGCGCCGGGGCCGCGATCGCGGCCTGCTGGCGGCAGCGCTTCTCTTTGGCGGCACCCTGTTCCCCGTGCTGGGGTTCGTGGATGTCTACCCGTTCGTGTTCTCCTATGTCGCGGACCACTTCCAGTACCTCGCGACGCCGGCCGTGTTCGCGCTGGCCGCCGCCGGGTTCAGCCGCGCTGCGCCGGGATGGCGTGCGCGGGCACTGGCCGGCGTCGTCGTGCTGGCACTCGGCACGCTGACCTGGCGGCAGAGCAAGGCCTACGTCGATGTGATCACGCTCTACCAAGCCTCCCTCGGGCGCAGCCCGGACAGCTGGGTCGCGCATCACAACCTCGCCGCCGAACTCGGCACGCGCGGCCGGCCGGCCGACGCGCTGCCGCACGCGCGCCGGGCGCTCGAGCTGAAGCCGGATCATCCGGAGGTGCTGAACAATCTCGCGGACCATCTCGTGCGACTGGGCCGTCCCACCGAGGCGTTGCCGCTGCTCGAGCGCGCACGGGCGCGGCAGCCCCGCTATGCCGCCGCGGCCAACACGCGCGGCGTGGCCCTGGTGAAGCTCGGCCGCCTCGAGGAGGGCGTCCGCTCGTTCCAGGATGCGATCGCCTGGCAGCCGCGGCTCGCGGAGGCGCACTACAATCTGGGACTGGCGGAGTCCGAACGGGGCCGCTTCGAGGCGGCGATCCCCCACTTTGTCCGGGCGATCGAGCTGCGGCCGCAGCATGCCGGCGCCGAGCTGAACGCGGGCGTGGCCCTGGTGCTGACGGGACGGTTGCAGGAGGGCCGGGCGCGGCTCGACCGCGCGGTGGCGCTGGAGCCCGGCTCCGCCGCGGTGCGGCAGACCTACGGGCGGGTCCTGCTGGAGGCCTGCGAGCCCGACGCCGCGCTCACGCACTTCCGCGCCGCGCTCGGGTTGGACGCCGCGCTCCCCGGCGTGCACGCCGACCTCGCGGCGGCGCTGCAGCGGCTCGGCCGGACTGACGAGGCGCGGGCCCACGCGCGCGAGGCGGGGTTGGTGCGCTAGAGCGCAAGCAGTGAAGACGTAGCCGCCAGAGGGGGATCAAGCACGCAGGGACGCGAAGGGACCAGGGACTCGCCAGGAAACCTTCGCGAAACTTCTGATTCCCTTGCGACGTTGCATTTGGGTTCGGGCGGCAGAAACCCCCGGCCTGCGCTATCACTCACTTGGAACTGCCGCAGCTGCCGGCCGTCCAACCGTCAGCGCGCCGGTAGCCAGACGCTCATCTCGGTGTCGCCGCGATTGCCCCATGCGTAGTACGGCACGGCCTTCAGCGTGACCGTGCGGGGCGCGCGCTCGGAGACCGGACGGTACAACCGGGCCGGATCCCACGCCGGCCGCTGCAACGCGAGTCCATCGAACGTGAGCGTCAGCACCGACGCGGAACCGATTCGTTCGCGCGTCACGGTGAAACTTGCTGGCGACGCCAGCGAGACTGCAACATCCTGGAGCCGCACGCCGGCGGGCAGGTCGTTCGATTCGATGCAGTACACGAGCGGGCCGTACTTGAGCGCGACCTGGTCGACCGTCTCCTCGACGAGTGGATTCGCTTCCCAGAAGGCGGGCTTGAAGGGGAGGTCCAACTCCACCACGTCGCCTTTCCGCCACGTGCGCTTCACTTCGGCGTAGGTGCCGGGCTTGACGGCCCCGCCCACCGGCTGGCCGTTGACGCTGAGCGTGACCGCTTCTCGCGTCAGCCAGCCCGGAATACGAAGCTTCACGGTCACCTCCCGTGCCGGCGCGTCTTCGATCACCAGCTTCACCGCGCCCGTCCAGGGATAGTCCGTTTCCTGTCGCAACCTGATCGGCGTGCCGTCGAGCCAGCGCGAGTCGAGGCGGCTCGCGGCATAGAGGTGCACCCAGACCGTGTCCGGCGAGAGCGCGTAGACGTAGTTGTGCGCCTCGGCGAGGGTGCGGACAACGTTGGGTGGACAACAGAAGCTGGCCGGGATGTTCGGCTGGCGCGTGCGCGACCAGCGCAGCGGGACGTCGAAGTCCCGCAGTTTCTTCAGGGCGTTGACGTAGAAATAGTGCGTTCCGTCCAGGCTGATGCCGGGCAGGATGCCATTGTAGAGGGTCTGCTCGAAGTGATCCGCGTAGCCCGCTTCGCCCGTGACCGCGAGCATGCGCCACAGCCACAGGCCGTAGCCGATCGTCGCGCAGGTTTCGTTGTACGCCGTGAGATTCGGCAGCTGGAAGTTGCGGCCGTAAGCCTGGTGGACGGTGCGGATGAACTTGTGCTGACGGTGATCCACGCCGTCGGGCGACGCGCCGTCGTAGATCGCCCCGGTCATGCCCGTGACGTAGACCTTCCGGCCGGCGACATTGCCGGCGATCGCCTCGAGCGGCTGCAGCAGGCTGCGGTCACCATTTTCCGAATACACGTCGGCGACGCCGGCGTAGAGGTAGTTTGCACGCACGGCATGTCCGACCGCCTCGGTCGTCTTCCGGAACGGGACGCGGTCCTGGTTGTGGTCGCTGCCTTCCTCCGGCGGCACGAGGCTGCGGATCTCGATGAGCTGCTGCGCGAGCCTGAGGTAACGCGGCTCGCGGGTGACGCGGTAGAGTTCGACCACGCCCATGTAGTGCGACGGGCAGATCGCGTTGCGGGCGAGCTCGGCGGGCTTCTCCGCACAGAGGCGGTCGAGGTAGTCGGCGGCCTTGATCGCGGGCTCGAGCAGCGTGCGCTTGCCGGTCACGCGAAAGTGCACGCACGCGGTCGTGAGGAGGTGACCCATGTTGTAGGTCTCGAAGTGCTCCCGGTTGGCGAACTCGCGCGTCGCCTCGCCGGCGCGTTGCGGAATGATGGTCTTGGTGTGCAGGTAGCCGTCCTCGCGCTGCGCCTTCGCGATGACAGCGATGATCTCGTCCAGCTGCACCTCGAGTTTCGGATTGCGGGTGATCGCGTACACTTGCACGAGCGCCTCGAGCCATTTCAGATAATCGCCGTCGTTGAACGGCGGACCGGAGAAGCGTCCCGTCTCAAGTCCGGCAGCGATGCGATAGTTCCGCCAGGCCGGGCTGGTCTGCGGATCGCTCATCAACCGCCCGAGGTGCGGGACCATGGTGTCGCGGGCGACGTCGAACCGCTCGCCGAGCAGGCCGCCGAGCCAGCGCACGTCGGCCAGGTCGGGCATGTACATGATCGCGTGCGGGGAGCGGGTCAGGTCGATGAGCGCGCGTTCCCCCGCGTGCAGGTCGGTCAGGACGACGGTGACGAAGAAAGACAGGAAACGGAGGCGTTGGAAAAATGCCGACGGCATGCGGATCCCGGTTCAGGGCGATGCCGGCAGGATGGTCTGTTGCACGGCATGACGCCAGCGCCGAACCAGCACCGCCGCGTCGGCCGCCGGCATTTCCGGGCGATAGACCCGCCCCGGGCGCGCGAGCGCCGCGAGTTCGGCCAGCGAGCGATGCACGCCGAGCCCGAGTAGTCCCGCCATCACGGCACCCCATGCCGAGCATTCGGCGAAGGGCGCGAGCCGCAGCTCGGCCGCGCTGACGTCGGCGGTGAACTGCATGAGGAACGCGTTGCCCGTCGGTCCGCCGTCGGCGTGGATCGCCGCGAGGTCCAGGCCCGCGTCCCGGCGCAGGACGTCGAGGGCGTCGTTGAGTTGGAACGCGATCGACTCCAGCGCGGCGCGCACGAGGTGCCGGCGGTCGCTGTGCGCGGACAGGCCCACGATGGCCGCCCGGGCCGACGGTTGCCAATAGGGCAGGCCGAGGCCGGAGAACGCGGGCACGAGGTAAACGCCGCCGTTGTCCGGGAGTGCGCGGGCCATTGCCTCGACGTCGGCGAGCGACTCGACCAGCCCGAGCTGGTCGCGCAGCCAGGTCAGCGTTGACGCTGCGCTGATGATGATGCCTTCGAATGCGTACGTGGGCACGCCTCCGAGCGTCCACGCGAGCGCCGTCATGACGCCGTGGTGAGACCGTCGGAATTCAGGACCGAGGTTGAGCAGCACCGACGAACCCGTGCCGAACGTGACCTTGGCCGAGCCGGCGGTGAAGCAGCCGTGGGCGAAAAGCGCCGCCTGGGAATCACCCATGACACCGCAGATCGGGACCGGCCGCGCGAGCGCACCGCCGACGTCCGTGGTGCCGAATTGGGCCGTGCTGTCGCGCACTTCGGGCAGGGCCCCGATCGGAACCTGCCAGAGCGCGCAAAGCTCCGGGCTCCAGGCGAGGCGGCGCACATCGTAGAGGAGGGTGCGGCTCGCGTTGGTCGAGTCGCACGCAAACACCGTGCCCCCGGTCAGGCGGTAGATCAGGTAAGCGTCGATCGTGCCGAACAGAACCTGACCGGCGGCGAGCTGGGCCCCGAGCTCGGGACGGTGACGGATCAGCCACTGGAGCTTCGAACCCGAGAAATACGGATCGATGCGCAGCCCGGTCATGGACTCCACCTGCTCGGCGTGCCCGGCCGCGAGGGCCGCGGCGCAGAGCGGTTCGCTGCGGCGGCATTGCCAGACGAGCGCGCGGTGCAGTGGACGCCCGGCGCTGCGTTCGAAGACCACGAAGGTCTCGCGTTGATTCGTCAGGCTCAGGCCGATGATCTCGGTGTCGTCGGCCGCGTGGCGCACCACGAGCGCCCGCACGGTGGCGAGCACGTTTTGCCAGATCTCCTCGGCGTCGTGTTCCACCCATCCGGGCTGCGGGTAGTGTTGGGCGTGGTCGCGCGCCTCCCGGTCGAGCAGCCGGCCGTCGGGGGCGAACAGCATCGCCTTCGTCGCGGACGTACTCTGGTCGACAGCGAGAATGCAGCGCATGGCTCAGCTTGCCAGCAGGGCGAGCGCGGTGGCGGCGAGGCCTTCCATCGAGATGCCGTAGTGGCGGAAGAGATCCGCCTGGGCGCCCGTGACGGTGTCCTCGTCGGGGAAGCCGACCATCTTGAAACGGGGCGCGAGGCCGGCCTGCAGCAGGGTGGACGCCACGGCTTCGCCGACGCCGCCGGTGAGCATGTGTTCCTCGACCGTGATGACGGCGCGGGATTCCCGGCCGGCCGCGAGCACGGTGGCGGTGTCGAGCGGCTTCACGGTATGGAGGCTGACGACGCGGGCGGAGACGCCCTGCTCCGCGAGCAGCGCGGCCGCGAGCTGCGCGTGCACGACGGTCTCGCCGTTGGCGAGGAAGGCTACGTCGCGGCCCTCGCGGAGCGTGACGGCCCGGCCGGCGGTGAACGTCGCGCCGGCCGGCGTGACGTCGAGCATCGCGGCCTTGCCGAACCGCAGGAATACCGGGCGGGTGGCCTGCGCGGCATAGCGGACCGCGGCGCGGGTCTCGGTGTTGTCGGCCGGGACGATGATCGTGAGGTTGTGGATCGCGCGCAGGACGGCGAGATCGTGCAGCGAGTGGTGGGTCGAGCCCAGGGCGCCATAGCTCACGCCGGCGCTGATGCCGACCAGCACGGCGGGCACGTTCGAGTAGCAGACGTCGTTCTTGATCTGCTCGAGCGAGCGCGCGGTGAGGAAGCATGACGGCGAGACGCCGAACGCCTTCTTGCCGCATGCGGCGAGCCCGGCGGTGATGCCGACGAGATTCTGCTCCGCGATGCCGACCTCGATGATCTGCCGCGGGAGCGCCTTGCCGTAAGGCGCGAGCTTGCCGGAGCCGCGCGAGTCGGAGGTCACGGCGACGACGTTGCGGTCGGCCTGCGCGAGCGTCTGCAGCGTCTCGGCGAACGCTTCGAGATTGGCGCGGCCCTGCTTCAAGCCGAGTTGCGCGGCCATCGCCTGGGCGGCGGGCGTGAACATGGAAGGAGCGGGCGCGCTCATGCGTGAACCTCCCGGAGTTTCGCTTCCGCGGCGGTCAGCTCGGTGAGGGCCTGGGCGAGTTCCACCTCGCTGGGCACGCCGTGGTGCCACTTGGCGACGTTCTCCATGAAACTGACGCCCTTGCCCTTCACGGTGTGGGCGAGGACGAAGAGCGGTTTGCCCTTGGGGGGCGGCGTCGTGAGGGCCGCCGTGAGTTGGGCGTAATCGTGGCCGTCGACGGAGCGGACCTCCCAGCCGAACGCGCGCCACTTCTCGTCGAGCGGTTCGTTCGCCATGACCTCGCGGGTGTGGCCGGTGATCTGGAGCGTGTTGTGGTCGAGGAGGCCGACGAGATTGTCCAGTTGGTGGTGCGAGGCCGCCATGGCCGCCTCCCAGTTGGAGCCTTCAGCGAGTTCGCCGTCGCCGAGCAGGGTGAACACGCGGTAGCTGGCGCCGTCCAGCTTGGCGGCGAGCGCCATGCCGAGGCAGATCGGCAGGCCGTGACCGAGGGCGCCGGTGTTCATCTCGACGCCGCGGATCTTCCGGGTCGGGTGGCCGACATACGGCGACTGGTAGTGACATACCGTGTCGAGGTCGGCATCGGGAAAGTACCCGCGGTCGGCGAGCACGGTATAAAGCGCCTCGACGCAGTGACCCTTGCTCTGCACGTAGCGGTCTCGGGTCGGGGCGTCGACCGTCTGGGGTGAGACATTCAGCACGCGGTGATAGAGCACGTTGAGGATGTCGAGGCACGAGAGTCCGCCGCCGGTGTGACCGGCGCCCGCCTCGTGGATCAGGCGGAGCAGTCGCCGGCGGAGAGCTAAGGATTTGAGGGCGAGGTCGCGGTCGGTCATGTCAGTCTTGCGGCGCGGCGTGATGGTAGACTTCCCAGCCAAGATAGCGCTCGAACGCCTCGGCGAGGACGCCGGCGGTGCGCGAGGCGTTCATCACGACGTGGTGCTCGAAGCCTTCGCGGCAGACGTGCTGCATGAGCTGCTGCAGCCGCGGCACGCGGGCGACGGCGCGGTTGCCGAAGGTCTTGAGTTCGTCGTTGGTGAGTTCGCCCTCGCCCACGTAGGTGCGGATCCGCCCGGTCGCATCGTCGGTCGTGATACGGCCATAGGTGAGCGGTGCGGCGGGCGTGCGGCCGTCGAGCGCGCCCCAGGTGTTCTCGACGCCGAGCGTGGAGCCGAGGATGGGCGCGTTGAGGATCTTGATATCGGGGAGAAACGACTTCGCCCAGTTGCCGCAGTGGAAGAGCACGCACTTGTCCTCGGCGGCGCCGTAGTTGTTGTTCCAGTCGACGAGCGCGGACGGCGAGCCTGCCGCGAGCTGCATCGCGTACATCGTGAGCACGCCGGTGACGTCGACCTCACAGGCACTGGGCAGGAAGTTCTCGCTCATCATGCTCATCGAGGTGCAGACATTGCACCCGTGATTGGCCTGCACCGAGGTCCAGCACTGGATGGCGGTGGCGTCGAGGTGGTGGGTGGCGACGAAGTCGTCGAGCACGAGCCCGAGGCGGGCCATCTGCGCGAGCTTGGCGGGCGGGACCGCGGTGGGGTTGGCATAGGCCTTGATCTCGTCGACCTTGGCGACGAGCCGCGCGTCATGGGCGCCAATCTTGGCGGCGGCGCCGAGAATCTCGGACAGGTCGACCGTCGTGACGCTGATGCCGTGGCGCTCGAGGATCTTCTCGGAGTAGCGGACGGTGTTGAACGCGCCGGGTCGGGCGCCGACCGCGCCGATGCGCACGCCGCGCAGGCCGCGGACGACGCGGCACACCGCGACGAACCTCTCGAGGTCGGAGCGGAACGAAGCGTCGAGCGGGTGCACGACGTGCTTCGTCGTCAGGGAGTACGCGATCCCGGCCTGGCGGAGATTGTTGCAGACGGAAATCTTGCCGCAGAACGCGTCGCGGCGGCGGATGACGTCGAGCTTGTCCAACTCGTCGGGATAGCCTTGCACCAGCACGGGCACATTCAGGCCGGCGAGCTTGAGCGTGTCGGCCACGCCTTTCTCGTCGCCGAAGTTCGGCAGGCACACGAGCACGCCGGTGATGCGGTCGCGGTGCTGCCGGAAGAGCGCGGCGCACGCGCGGGCGTCGGCGTGCGTCTCCACCCCGCCGAGCTTGGTGGCGGCCGGATCGAGCATGACGGCATCAACGCCGAGCTCGCCGAAGAGCCGGACGATGTCAGCGCGCGCAGCGGGCACGAGCTGATCGGGGAAGAAGTCGCGGTTGCCAAAAATGACACCGAGAACGGCGCGGGGAGTGGACATGGAAGGGCGGGAGAAGAAGAAAGGAGAGAGGGGGAGACTGACGGAAAGGGAGGAGTTGGTTCGTCGAATCGGTTTATCCGCGGAACGGCGAGAATACCATCAGGCGAGAGGGAATTCCTCCGTCCTTCGGGAGATTTCTGCTGGGAAAGTAAGGTCGAGCGGGGCCGCTGCGGGCGGCGGCCGGAGTGGGAGAGGTGTAGGATCGGAACATCGTCGTCAGCGGGCGCCCTGGCTCCGTTCGGCGGGGTTGGAGGCGGCGTTGCGACGCAGCCGGGACACCGCCGCCGCCTGCGCTGCGGTCAAGGTACCGCGATAAAGGCGGACGTCGGCCAGCTCGCCGGAGAAGGCGTGTTCGCCATCGGCGGCGGCACCCAGGAGGAGCCTGCCGGTGGCGGGACGGTTGCCGGTGCGGTCAATGCCATTGACCGAGGCATCCTCGGGCCGGATCGCGGGCTGCGGCTTTCCGTCGAGGTAGATGCTGAGCCGGCGGTCGGTGGTGTCGCGCACGGCGACGACGTGTACCCACTGGCCCGCCCGCAGCGCGGTGGCAGGAACCACGAGGCGCGCGAGCGTGCCCTCGTCGGCGACGGTGAAGCCGAGGCCGGCGGACGAGAGTGCGACAGACCAGCGCGGATCGTTCTCCGCCGCACCCTGGGCCAGGATCGTCTCCGTCCGGGCCGCGTCGCGTCCGGTACAGCGGACATGCAGGGAGACGGAGAAGGACCCGGCGGCGAGATCGAGTCCGGAACCTGGCTCCCACTCCACGAGGTCGTCGACCCCGTCGAGGCCCAGCGCGAGTCCCCGGTCGCTCGATGTCCAGGCCGTATCCGGATCCGCGTTACGGAGCGCGCCGGCGGTGCCGAGCACGGCCTCGTGGAGCACCGTGCCCTTGCCTTCGGCCAGCGGTAGATGGGCGGCGAGCGGGGGGAGGTTGCCCGGCGCACCCGGGAGAGACGCGGGCACGGCGGCGGGGACCTGTTCGACGAGCCGGGCGCGGGCGGCGAGGCCGGCGACCTGGTTGGCGTTCAAGGCGTGGCGGAAAAAGCGCAGCTCGCTGAGCTCGCCTCCGGTCTCGCCGACGACGAGCGGCAGCGCGTTGGTGAGGCGGCCGGTTTGGTCGGACCCGTCGAGGTCCGGATTGCCCGGCCGGGTGGTCGCCAGGAGGCGACCGTCGGCGTAGAGCCGCAGGCGCCGCTCCTCGCGGTCGCGCACGGCGGCGACGTGGACCCACTCGCCGGTGATGAACGGTGCGGGTGACACGCAGAGCGTTGAGGCGGCGGCGCCATCGTTGATCACCCAGCGCACGCTGTCCGCGGACACGCTGAGTTCGTAACGGCCGCCGGGTGGCTGGCCCTTGGCGAGCCAGAGCTGACCGCCCGGCAACAGCCCGCGCGGCCAGCGGAGCCAGAAGGAGAGAGAAAAACTCTCGTCGGAGAAATCGAAGCCCTCGCGTGAGGGCAGACTGACGCGGACGGGACTGGATCCGGCGGCGGTCACGCGCGGAACGAGGGCCGTGACCGGCGGCACGACGACCGCGCCCTCGGCGTTGGCGGTGAAGGGAGCGGCAAACGCGGGACGGGCGAGTGTCACGACCACGCGGCGGTAGCGCGTCAGCGGCGGCGTGCCGGAGTCGGTGACTTCGACGATGAAATGGACCGTCTGCCCGGGCAGTGCGTCGGCCGGGAGAGTCACGACGGTTTCGCTGCGCCCGGCGTGCGCGATCCCGACCGTGCCGGCCGCGGTGTCGGCATCGTCGTCGCGCCACCAACGATACGCGAGCGCGTGGCCATCGGGATCGCGGGTGCCCTGCGCGCTCAGGGTGAGGCCGGCGCCGGGGAGGGCGGAAAGATCCTGTGGGTGCGCGAGCGCGACCTCGGGCGGGTGGTTGGCGGCGGCATAGGGCAGCACGCACCACGCGGCGCGCGCGGCGAAATCGTTCTGGAGGGCGGCGCTCCAGCGCGACATAGGCTCGAAGTAGCGGGCCCGTTGTTCCGACGTGGACGTCGAGCCGGGGCGCAGGCTGGTGCGGCCCCAGCCGTTGTTGCCGAACCAGCGGCCGGGCGGATGGACGTAGTCCGGCACCGGCACGGGATCGAGCCAGGTGTTGTCGCGCACCCGCACGTAGCGGCCGCCCCAGCCGCCCCAGTCGGGCGACTCCAGGCTGCGCAGCCCGGTGGGGATGGTGTGGAGGAAGGCGGGAGAATCGCCCTCGGAGCGGAAGTCGCCGTTGGCGTGCGCGTGGTAGAGCGCGGTGAGTGGCCCGCGGTCGCGCAGGATATGGCTGCGCATCCAAGCGCCCTCGAAATAGCGGTGCAGTTCGGGCGGCTGGGCTTGCTTCCAACGGTAGGCGATCGCCTCGAACTGGTCGGAGATGATCGTGAGCAGGCCATGTCGGCTCCAGACCGGCCGGATGTAGCGCTGGAAGGTGTCGTCCTGTTCCCAGATGAGGAAGAGGCGGGCCTTTGCCGCGACCTCTGCCATGCGCTCCGGGTGTTCCTCCTCGATGGTCTTGAGGGCGCGCGCGATCGTGTTCACGCCGCCCCAGGCCTGCAGCCAGACGGGGCGCGGGTCCGATGCGTCGAGCAGGGCCTTGACGATGAGCGTCGATCCCGGCGAGGGCGCGGCCATGTCGCCCTCGGCCGCAGCGTTGCCCATGACGGTGCGGGCGCGCAGGTAGTCGGGAGTTGGATACGCCGGGTCGTGCCGGACGAGGTTCGGATGGACCTGAGCGTAGGCTTCGAGGTACTGATCGATCCAGTGGTCGCCCGGCCATTTGTGGCCCTGCCAGCGGTACTGGGAGCTGGTCGTGATGATGCCCTCGACGTCCCACTCGTTGGTGTAGAGGAGAAACCGGACGACCGAACACTGGTCGTCGATCTCGGCGTCGGTCGTGACGACGACGCGTGGTCGCTCCGCGGCCGGCAGGACGAGCGCAACCGCGCCCGCGAGGAACGCGAGGCGGAAGGCGGAACGCAGGCGGTGCGGGGCCGGCATGGGAGACTCAGGGACGGGCGCCGAGCCGGCTGCGCCAGGCGGCGTAGTCGCGGGCGAGCAGTTCGGCCGGGGCGGTGGTGTGGTAACCGTAGCCGCTGCGGCGCTCATAACTGACCTGGGCGAAGTCGTAGAGCGGCTTGGAATCGCGATCCATGTAGAGCGGACGGTGCGTCCCGAGTTCGTAGAAGCGGGCCCAGAGCGGCGGTGCCGCCGGGTCTGCGACGAGCGCGGCGTCGGGCTTGCCGCCGGGTTTCGGGATCGAGGCGACGCGGAAGCCGCGGATCGGCACGGCGCGGAACCAGGCGACGGCGCCCTCGATGGCGGCGACGATTTCGGGCGACGGCCGTTCGACCGCCATCAGGAAACGCACGATGCCCACGCTCTCGGCCCCGGAAATCGACGGCGGTTCGTAGGCGCGGGCCCACGCCGGCGCGAGCGTGTGTTCGTCGTGCTGCGCGCACCAGGCGGTGAGCTTGCCATCCTGCTTCACCTGCGTGCGCAGGATGCAGTCGAGGCCGCGGGCGACGGCGTCGGCCGCGCGGGTGCGGCGAGGAGCGTCAAGGATGTCGAACGGCTCCCGGGCCGCGGCGATCTCGCGGAAGAGTTCGAGCACGTTGACCATCGCGCCGTCGTTGAAGGTGATGTGGGTGTAATAGCCCTTCCGCAGCGGGTAGAATTGGGGAAACCCGCCGTTGGGATATTGGCTGGCGAGAAGGTAATCGATGCCGCGTTCGACGGCGGCGCGGTAGCGTGGCTCGCGCGTCGCGCGGGCGGCGGCGGCGAGGAAACGGAGCGGAAGCGTCGTGGCCTGGTTGTCGATGGTGTTGGCCTTGCCGCCGCGCTGGAGCTCGGCGAGATCCGCGTCGCTGATCGGTGCGAGCAGGTCGGTGTTTTTCGGCCAGCCGCCCTCGGTCGACTGATAACGCAGGACGCTGTCAGCGGCCGCGCGGCCGGCGGCGGACTCGAACCAGGCGGATTTCTGGCGGAGGAGGTTGCGGTTCCAGGGCAGCGCCGCGGTGTCGGCGGCGGCGGCGAGCAGCGGCGACACAAGGCCGAGCAGCAAGAGGCGGGGCGGGAAGTTCATGGTGGCGAGGCGATGGTGGAGGTCAGCGCGCGCCCGCGCCGGCGCGAATCTTTTTCTCCAGGCCGTCGGTGGGGTCGGCGGTGTAGGTGTAGGGCGGGACGAAGGCCTTGCCGTTACCGTAGAAGCCGGCCTGACCGGTGACGCCTTCGTGTTCCTTGATGGCGATGGGACCTTTAACGGCCGTGGGGATGGCCACGTCTTCGATCGACTCGAGCACGCTGTTCCCGTTGCCGCGGGCATAGTTGAACACCGTGGAAGTCTCGGCGCCCAGCTTCTCGGAGGTCCACCACCACGAGGGGCCGACGAAGTCCTTGTAGATGTTCCGCTCCGACCTGACGTTGGCGTCGACGCCCGGACGCACCGCATAGTAGGAGCGCGACTGGACGTCGGTGCCGGCGAGGCAGAGATTGTTGAACGTGTGCACCTGGCCGAAGCGGACGCGGGGCATGCGCTCGTTGACGAACTTGGCGTAGAAATTGTGATGGAGCGTGACCCGCAGGTGCCCGCGGCTCGTCGTGTCGTTGTCGCTGGCGCCGATGTTCACCCCCATGTGATCGTGGCCGAAATAGGTCTGGCGAAAAACATTCCAGGAGAGGGTGACGAAGTCAGAAGTCCCCGAGACCACGAGCAGGTCATGACTGCCGTTGATGAACGAATTGTGGTCCAGCCAGACGTTCTTCACATCGTGCAGGACGGTGTTGGGCTGATTGGGTTTGTTCACCCCCACGAGATGGAGGTTTTTGATGATGACGTTGCGAGAACCGGGGAGGTGCAGCACGCGGCCATCGCTGCGGATCTCCGCGCCCTGCAACCCGACGATGGTCTTGTTCGATCCCACGGTCAGCGTGCCGCGGAGTTTGCCGTCCACGTGGATGACCCTCGGCTCCGTGCCGGCGGCCTGGGCCTGAAGTTCGCTCATGCTCCGCACGACGACGGGTCGGGCGTTGCCGCCGCCGGTGACGCCGTCGCCCTGGGTCACCCAGCCGACAGGCGGCGCGTTCAGGTAACTGAAGTCCACCGGGGCGGCGGGCCCGGCGCCGCGTTCCGGCTCGCCACAATTGCCCGGGGACGGGTTCGCGCCGGTGACCTTCAGGTAGTCGATGTTGGCAAGGCCTCCGTCCGTGATGGCCTGCAAGGCGATGGTGTTTTCCCCGGCGATCAAATCGACGTTCACGGTTGCGGTCTGCCACTGGGCGAAGCTGCCCGTCAGAGGCAGGGGTACGTCGAACTTTCCGTTTGCGCCGCCATTGACCTCGAGCACGCCCGGGCGGGCTTCCTTGCTGCCGTTGGCAAAGCGGATTTCCAGCGTATGCGGACCGCCGGCCGGGGACTTGACGCTCCAGGTGATCCGGGCGGCTTTGTCGTTCGGCGTGTTGATGTAACCGGCGCCGGTATAGCCCGTACCTTTGGCCTCGAACATCACCGGATCGCAGCTGCCCGGCTCCAACTCCTGCAGGGTGAAGCTCGTGATGGCCTTCGAGGCCGCGTGAGCAACGAGAGCGCTGGCGAGCGCGAACGCGATCGCGACGGGCAATCGGGGAAAGAAATCCATCATGGGGTGGAAAAGGTGAAGCGATGAAGATTACGCGGAAAACACCGCGGCAGCGGCGCGTGATCGTCGGCGATCATTTCGGCGCGGGAAAAAGTCGGGCGCGCCACGCGGGATAATCCTGCGCGAGGAGGCTGGCGGCCCACGTGCCATGATAGTCGTAGCCGCTGCGGCGTTCGTAGCCGACCTTGGCGTAGTCGTAGTTGAAGACCGAATCGCGATCGAGGAAGAGCGGACGATGGGTGCCGAGTTCGTAGAAGCGGGCCCAGAGCGGGAGAGCGGCGGGATCGTTGACCAGGCGCCGCTCCGTGCGGCCGTCCGGGTCGAGAATACGGTCGAGTCGGACGCCCTTGATCTGGACGGCCCGCAACCACGCGACGGCCCCTTCGATGGCGGCGACGATCTCCCGGCTCGGCTTCTCGACCGACATCAGGAAGCGCACAATCTCGGCGGTCTCGCCGCCGGAGAGTGAAGGAGGCTCGTAGGCGCGCGCCCAGGCGGGAGCGAGGGTGCGCTCGTCGTGCTGCGCGCACCACGCGGTGAGTTTTCCGTCCTGCTTGATCTGGGTCTTCAGGATGCAATCGATCCCACGCTGGACCGCGGCGGCGGCTTTCGCGCGACGGTCGGCATCCACGAATGCGTAGGGCGATTGGCCCGCGGCGACATCGCGCACGATGATCAGCACGCGGATCATCGCGCCGTCGTTGTAGGTGATGCGGTCGTAATACTCTCCGCGCAGGGGAAAGAACTGCGGCCAGCCGCCGTTGGGATACTGCGCGGCGAAAATGTAGTCCAACCCGCGGAGAAACGATTCGCGGTAGCGCGCGTCGCCGGTTGCCTGCACCACGCGGGCGAGGAATTCCATCGGCAGCGTGGTCGCATCGTTGTCGAAGCTGTTCGCGCGGCCGCGTCCCTCCGGCGGAATGTCCTCCGGCGAACGCGGTGCGACGGCGAGATTGGTGCTCTTGGGCCAGCCACCCTGGGGCGACTGGTACTGCGCGACGCTGTCGGCGATGGCGCGGGCCGCGGCGGAGTCATACCACCCGGGCTTTTGTTTGAGCACATCCTGGCCCCAGCGCGTGATCCCTTCGGCACCGTGGACGGCTCCGGCAAGGAGGGAGAGCGCGGCGAGGACGGCGGCGACGAGCGGGTGGGGAAGGCGTGAGTTCATGGGCATGCAGTGCGCCGGAGCGAAGCGTCGCCGCCGGGCAGGCGGCGCGGGTCAGGGCACCACGTTTACGATCACGCGCTCGTAGCGGGTGAGGCGCGGCGTGCCGTGGTCGGTGACGGCGAGGATGACGTGGATCGTGCCCGTGCCGGGCGGCATCACGCGACCGGTCGGCACGGTGAACGACGCCTTGGCTTGGTCGAAATTTCTGATCTCGATCGGCTGCCCGGTGCGCGCGTTCGAGGTCGTGAACGTGCCGGCCTCGCCATAGTAAAACCACTCGTAGGAGAGCGCGTCGCCGTCGGGATCGGTCGTGCCCTCGGCGCTAAGCTGGATCGTGGCACCCTTCTTCGCGGTCATCGTGGCGGCGTGGCCGAGCTTCACGACGGGCGGGTGGTTGGCGTCCTTGAAGGCTTTGGTCGTCCAATCGATGCGCGCGGCGAAATCGTTTTGGAACGCGGCGCGCCAGCGCCAGATCGTGGCGTGGTTGCTGGTGTGCCAGTTGCCGTCGACGCCTTTCACTTCATCGACCGCGTTGGTCCAGAACGGGCGCGTCTCGGGCTCTAGGTGCCACCTCTCGAAGCGCGGGGTGTAACGTTCGTAACGGCCGCCCCAGCCGCCCCAGTCGGGGTGCTCCGGCGCATTCAGGCCGTTGCGCACGAGTCCGAGGAAACTGGGCGTATCGCCTTCCATCAAAAACTCGGTGTGCGGGTGCTGCGCGCCGAGCGGGCCCTTGTTCTTGCGAATGTTGCGGTCGAGCCAGGGATTGTCGACGAGGCTGTAGTCGGCGCCGGTGAAGCGCGCGTGGAACTTGTCGCCGCTGATGCCGCTCCACGTGGCGAAGTGGTAGGCGCCGCCGGCGTGGAGGCCGGGACTCGCGATGTAGAACAGCTCCGGAAAGGTCTTCCGGATCCACGGGCCTGAATCGTCCTGATCGGAGATCGTGTACACGCGGAGCTTGCCGACGAATTTCGCGAGGGCCTCGGGGGTCCGCGTGGCGCGGACTTTCCAGAGCGCCTGCGCGAGCACGTTCGGTCCGCCCCACACCGGCACCCAGAGCGGCCGCGGGTCGTCGCGGTCGGCGGCGGTAATGAGCAACTCCGAGCCCGGCGAGTCGTGACCCTGACCCACGGCTTCCATGCCGTAGGCGGGCAAACCGTCGCGAATGAGCGAAAGCAACTGGGCGGCAGGCGGATAGCCGGGTTCGTGGAGGTTGAGGTTGGCCTGGACCTTGCTGTAGGCCTCGACGATCTCGCGGATGCGCCACGCGGCGGTCTTGTTGCGTTGGTGAATCGAGGTCGTGGCCACCAGTCCCTCGATGTCGAACTGGTTGGCGTAGGTGAGAAACCGCACCATCGACTGCGCGTCGTCGGGCTCGTTCTCGATGTCGGTGAGGATAATGACGCGGACCTTGGCGTCGGCCGCCGGGGCGGCGGACGCGGCGACGGCGGCGAAGATGCCGAGGCCGGCGGTGGCGAGCAGGAAGAGGAGCGGGCGGAGCTTCATGGCGTCAGGGCGTGCGGGGAGAGCCGGGTTGAGGGAAGGACTGGGCGGCGTCGTCGAGGACGAGGACCCAATCGTTGCCCGGGGCGGGGTTGCCGGGAGGGTTGAACGTGCGGGTGCCGGAGTTGGCGACGGAACCGGCGGCGGTGACTTCACCGGTGCGCGGGTTGAACCACGAGGCATTCAGCTTCGGGCCGGTGAGCGCGCCGAGTTTCAACGTGAAGTCGCGGCCGGTGTAGGCGTAAGCGAAGAGGTAGCTCCTGCCGCGGGTGACGAGCAGGCGGTCGTATTTCTCGCCCTCGTCGCCGGCGATGAGCGACGGGTCGGCGACGCGTTCGAAGAACGGACGCGAGAGCAGGAGTCGCTTGAGGTGCGGCATTGCGCGGGCGCCGTCGGTTTCGAGTCGGTCCATGATGAACCCCTTCGCGCCGCTGGCGGGCTTTTTCTCCGTGGCGATGTAAACCTGACGCACGGAGTTTTCCCCGAAAGTGTGACCGGCGGCGCCCGCGAACACCGACCAGTAGGCGTAGCGCCGGGAGTCGGCGGCGGTCCAGTAGGGCTCCTCGGGTTTGTGCAGGCCCTGCGGGGTGTTTTCGTAGGCGGGCTCGGCGTCGAGCACGGGACGCTTCGGGTCGGCGGCGCGCGCCTCGAGCACGTAGCGCCAGTTGTCTTCGCCGTATTTGCGACCCTCGGTGTCCTGGTCGTAGCGCCGGTGGCCCGACGTGAACATATGGAAGCTGAGCCACGCGGCATCCTTGAACCACTCGGATGTTATGGTGCGGCCGAAGGGATGGTACGAAACGAACTGCTGCGGATTAGTGCGGCGGAGCGTTTCGCCGATGACCTGCCAGACGTCGGCATTCTCGTGGCCGCGGCCGGAGCCGCCATTGAGCCAGATGACGTTGGGGCGGTTCTGATAGCGCCGAGCCACCTGCTCGATATACTGCCCGACCTGCGCCGCCGTCAGCGGCGTGCGGCGCACCATGTGGCTCCAGACCGGCGCGATCGCGACGTAGATCCCGTTGGCCGCGGCGGTGGTGAGCACGTAGTCGACGTGGTCCCAGTAGTCGTATTGCGCGGGATCCGCGGGATCAGCGCCGGGGGTGACGTTCAGTTTCGTGATGTTCTCTCCGATCAACGCGGGACTGCCGTAGATGCTCTTGTCGGTGAGAAACTGCACGACGCAGAGCTGGACGACGTTGAAGCCCTTGGCCCGGCGGTTCTCGAAATAGGTCTTCACCTCCTCGCGGTTGAGTTTCTGCGGGAGCAGCCACGCGGTGTCTCCGAGCCAGAAGAACGGCGCGCCGTCGGCTTGTTGGAAATACTGGCCGCCGGCGTGAACGCGGATCGGGCCGGCGGCCCAGGGCGCGGCGGCGGTCGCGGCGAGTACGGAGGTGAAAAACAGCAGGAGGGAACGCAGGGGTTTCATCGGGATAGGGTCAGCGCACGTAAGGATCGGCGAGGGTTTCTCATCGAGGCGGGGAAAGGCTAACGGGATGGAATTAAAGGGATCAGCGGGGCGGAGACGGGCCGCCGGAGGGCGCGCGGCAGCGTTCGAGGCGCTCCGAGAAGTCGGTGAGAAACGCTTGGCGCCACATGCTGATCGTGCGCGCGCCCTGGTGGATGTATTCGGCGGCTTCGGGTGACGGATCATCCGTCCACCAATTCGCCCAGCGCGGATCGGGCGTGAGCGCCGCCGCGGGAGCCGGAGGGAAGACCGTGATTTCGCCGCGGCTGCCGTCGAGCGAAGGGATGTTGCCGGCGATCGTGTAGCGATAGACCTTGGCGTCCTTCGGACAGAAACGGAAACGGATCGAGCCCGTGCCATCGACGTGTCCGGCGAGACGTTGATTCTCGATCACCATCACGGCTGCGGGAGCGGTGGGCGGGCGGGCTCCGAGCGGCAGCACGAGTTCGAGGATTCCGAAATGCTCCATCCGATCCGCCGCCGTGGTGATCCGGTTGAACTGCACGTAGGGCCGTGTCCAGGCCCGCACATAACGACCGCCCCAACCGGGTTGAAATGGCATCCCGGGATTGCCGCGGAGAAGCCAGCTGAACGTCGGCGTGTCGCCCATCTTCAAGGACGTGCGCTTCTGGCCGTGGAAAATGATCCCGTGCGCGAAGAACTCACCGAGCGCGCCCCGGCCGGCGGCGCGCTTTTCGGCAAAGGCCTCGGCGGAGAAGTCGCCTTCCTGATAACCGCCGACGAACCAGCCGCGGTACGTCGAGTTCGACTCGATCATCCACAAGGACGGGTGCTGCGTCGCGATGTAGTGGTAGGCGTCGGGGCTCCACTTTTTGTTGGGGCCGCCGATGAAGTGCACGCGCAGCTTGGGCAGGATGTCCGGGGCATCGTGCAGCGCCTGGGCGAGGTCTTCGATGCCACCCCAGACCAGGACGTGGAGCGGACGTGGATCGGCGCGGCGCGCGCATTGGATGATCCAGTCCGAACCTTCGGTCGCTCGCCGCACCCCGGCGTAAGGCGCGATCTCCGTCTCGCCTTGCTTGGTGATCGCGCGGAGCGCGGCCGGCGTCGGGTAGCGGTCCGAGTGGCTGCGGAGGTTCGGATAGTCGCGCTCGTAGTGCGCGAGGACCTGAAGGATGTGTTCCTTGCGCCCCGGGCCATACGGCGACGAGAGGAGGCCCTCAAGGTCGAGCACGTCCGCATAGAGCAGCACGTGGACGAGCGATTGGAAGTCGTCGAAGTCGGTGCCGCCGATGTCGGTGGAAACGATGGCCCGATGCCGGACCCCCGCGAGGGCGCCCTGGTCAGCCGCGACCGGGAGCGGGGTGAAGGCGAGCGCGGCGAGGAGGAGGGAACCGAGAAAGGAAGTCTTCATGGGGTGTCGCGTTCCTTGCTGCTCATTCTATCGAGGGCCACGGCGATCAGGATGACCACGCCCTTGATGACCTGCTGCCAGAAGGGCGAGACGTTGAGGAGGAAGAGGCCGTTGTTGAGCACGCCGATGATGAGGCAGCCGAGGACGGTGCCGGTGACGGAGCCACGGCCGCCGGAAAGCGAGGTGCCGCCGATCACGACGGCGGCGATCGCGTCGAGTTCGTAGCCGAGACCCGCGTTGGGCTGGGCCGAGTCTAGCCGCGCGGTGACGATGAGTCCGGCGACGCCCGCCAGTGCGCCGGCGAGGGTGTAGACGGCGAGCTTGATGCGGCCGACGTTGAGACCGGTGAGGCGTGCGGCGCGTTCGTTGCCGCCGACGGCGTAGAGGTGGCGGCCGAAACGCGTGCGCTTCGTGACCACGACGAACAGGGCCGTCAGCGCGAGCATGATCCACACAGGCAGCGGCATGCCGAGGAAGGCACCCGTGCCGAGATCGCCGAAGCTGTCGCCGAGTCCGGTGATCGGAAATCCGCCGGTCCACAGCATCGTCAGGCCGCGCGCGATGCTGAGCATGCCCAGCGTGGCCACGAATGGCGGCAGGCTGAAGCGCGTGATCGCAAAGCCGTTCGCCCACCCGGCGGCCCCGCCGACGGCGATGCCGGTGAGAATCGCGCCCGACGGGGTGAACTCCAGCCACAGCTCGGTGCCGGGCACGGCGAGCCCGTGCTTCAGCACGCCCGCCGCGACCGCGCCGGCGAGCCCGAGGATGGCGCCGACGGAGAGGTCGATGCCTCCGCTCAGGATCACGAGCGTCATGCCCACGGACAGGCAGAGGTTCACCGAGATCTGGCGCAGGATGTTCCAGCCGTTGTCGGGCGTCAGGAAGCGGTCGGAGAGCAGGCTGAGCACGAACACCATCAGCGCGAGCGCGAGCAGCGAGCGGAAGCGGGCGAGGAAAACGCGGTAGTCCGGCGCAGGCATGATCAGGAGGCAAGGGCGGTGGCGCGGTCCGGCAGGGCGGCCTGCAGCACGCGTTCGGGAGTGGCTTCGGCCCGGGAGAACTCTGCGGTGGCGCGGCCCTCGCACAGCACGAGCACGCGGTCGGCGAGGGCGAGCACCTCGGGCAGTTCGGAGGAAACGACGATCAGGCCCAGCCCGGCGCGCGCAAGTTCGTCGATGAAAGTGTAGATCTCCCGCTTCGCGTTCACGTCGATGCCGCGCGTGGGTTCGTCGAGCAGCAGGATCTTCGGCTCGGTCGCGAGCCACTTGGCGAGAATGACCTTCTGCTGATTCCCGCCGGAAAGGTTGACGATGAGCTGCTCGAGCGAGGGCGTCTTCACGCGGAAACGGTCGAGGTACGGGCGAAGATGCGCCGCCTCGCCGGCGGAGCTGGTGAAGCCCGCGCGCAACGTGCGATCGAGACTCGCGAGGCTCGCGTTGGCCCCGACGCTCATGGGCAGGACGACGCCGTCGCGCTTGCGGTCCTCCGGTGCGAAGGCCAGGCCCGCCGCGATTGCGTCGGCCGGGCAGCTGAAATGCACGTCCCGGCCGGCGACCTGCACCCGGCCCGATGCGCGGCGCGCGTGCAGGCCGAAGAGCGTCTCCAGCAGTTCGGTACGGCCGGCGCCGACGAGCCCGAAGACGCCGAGCACCTCGCCGCGTCGCAGCACCACGGATACCCGATTCACCAGGAACCGCCGGCCGGGGCCGTCGCCGGGAAGCGTGATCGCTTCGGCGCGCAGCAGTTCGTCGCCGGGCGCCGCGGCGGACCGGACGAACAGCTCCTTCGTTTCGCGGCCGGCCATCAGGCGCACGATGCCGTCGCGCGTGAAGTCGCCGAACGGTCCGGTGCCGACAACCCGGCCGTCGCGCATGATCACGACGTCGTCGCAGATCCGCGCCAGCTCCTCGAACTTGTGCGTGATGTAGACGAGGCCCACGCCGTCGCGCTTGAGGTCGGCGATCACGTTGAAGAGCACCTCCACTTCGTGCGCGGACAGCGAGGAGGTGGGTTCGTCGAGGATCAGCACGCGGGCGTGGGCCGAGAGCGCCTTGCCGATCTCGACCAGTTGCTGCTGACCGACGCGCAGGTCGCCGACGAGCGTGGTCGGGTCGACCTTGAGGTCGAGCCGGGCGAGTATCGCGGCGGTATCGGCGTGCAGGCGGCGGTAATCGATCAGACCGGAGGCGGCGCGGGGTTCGCGGCCGAGCCAGATGTTTTCCGCGACGGAAAGTCCGGGCACGAGGTTCAGCTCCTGATGCACGATGCCGATGCCGCTGGCCTGGGCTGCGGCGGGGCGGGCAAAGCGCACGGGTGCGCCGCCCCCGAGCCGGATCGTGCCGGCGTCGGGCGGAAACACGCCGGAGAGGACGTTCATCAGCGTCGACTTGCCCGCGCCGTTTTCACCGAGCAGCGCGACAAGCCGGCCTGCGCGCACCTGGAGCGCGGCGCCGTCGAGCGCGCGCACGCCGGGAAAGGACTTCTCGATCCCCGCGGCCTCGAGCAGCACGTCGTCGGTGCCGGGCCTCATGGCTTCACCTCCGCACGAACGGGAATGAACGTGAGCACCGGGCCGCTGGCCGGGAGTGCCTCCGGCGCTTCGGCGGCACCGGCAAACGCGAGCGTCGCGCCGACGGTCGCCGCCTGGAGTCCGGGCTGGACGCGTTGTTCGACGAGACGGTTCAGTTCCGCGGAGAGGGCGTTGAACTCGGCCAGGCCCGGCACCTGGTTGACGTCGAGCAGCCCGCAGCCGTCGCGGAGGGCGTTGCCGAAGACCGGGCCGGTGCGCACGGCAACGGTCGCGCCACCGAGCTCGACGAGCACGCGTCCGCGCTCGACCGCCGTGATGCGGCCGGTGCCACGCGCGAAATAATACGCCGCATTCCCCAGCCCGACGCGCCGGGCGTGGGTTTGGAGGGCCGCGGCGGGATTGCGCCGCAGGGCGTCCAGGATCGGCCCGACGTCCGGTGCGCGTTCGGCCGCCGGCAGGAGCTGGGTCGTCCAGAGTGTTTCGGCGAACGCGGCGGGAGCGAACATGGCCGCGGGCGCAGTGGACACGGTCGCGCCCGCGGGATCGCGGGATCCGCCGGCCGCGCGTTTCGAAACGACTCGGAACGGTGGATACACGCCCAGCAGGCCGAGCCCCAACGCCGCCAGCGCGAACGCGGCCCACGGCCGGGGCGCGCGGGCTGGAGTGGAAACGGATGACGATGGAGCGGACATCGACGGAGTCGACGCGGGTGGGTTTCGGACGGGCAGGGGTTAACCGGAACGATACCGCAGCGGTGGAGCCGCTTGTCCCCAAGCGGCTGACGTTCGATCGAGCGATCTGCAGCGGCTTGAGGTCAAGCCGCTCCACCTTTCAGCGCGGTCGTTTTCATCGACGATTTGAAAGCCCACGTTGACGGGCCGACCTACGGTTTGCGGCCGTAGTCGCCGAACTTGCTCACGTTGCTGCGAGTGACGAGTTCGACCGCCACGGGTGTACGCTGCGGGAAGTTCCGTTCGCCCTTGAGGTACTTGTCGGCGTTCTCCGCGGCGGTGCGGGCCATGGTTTTCGGAAACTGCATGACCGTGGCGGTGATCTTGCCCTCGGCGACGGCCTTCACGACGTCGTCCGCGCCGTCGAAGCCAAACACCTTCACCTTGTCGGCCTTGCCGGCGGCGAGGAGCGCTTGATATGCGCCCATGGCCATCGCGTCATTGCCGCAGAACACGGCGTTGATGTCGGGGTGCGCCTGCAGGAGCGTCTCGAGCACCTCGAGGGCCTTGGTGCGGTCGAAGTCTGCGCTCTGCTGCGCGACCATCTTCAGGCCCGGGTAGCGGTCGACGACGGAGTGAAAGCCCTTCGACCGATTCCACGTGTTGGTGTCCGCCACGAGGCCGAGCAGCTCGATGTATTTTCCCGTCTCTCCGACCTGCTCGACGAAATACTGCCCGAGTGCGACGCAGCCGGAGTAGTTGTCGGAGAGCACCTGGGAAACGGCGGCGTCGTTGGCCTCGATCTCGCGGTCCATGCAGAGGACGGGAATGCCGGCGGCCTTGGCGCGGCGCACGTTGGCGATGGAGCCCTTGGCGTCGGTGCAGTTGAAGAGCACCGCCTTGTAGCCGGACGAAATGACGTTGTCGAAGTGAGCCGATTCCTTCGCCGGATCGTTCTGGGAATCAAAGATGGTCGCCTCGTAGCCGAGCTGCTTCGCGTGGTCGCGGGCGGTCTCGGCCAGCACAACGAACCAGGGATTGTTCAGCGTGGAGATGACGACGGCGACGCGCCGCGCGCCGGCCGCCGGGGCGGGCTCGGCGCCGGCGGTGGCGGGTGCATCGGTGCGCGAGCAGCCGGCGAGCAACAGGCCGAGCGCAAAGGCGAGGCCGAAGAAGGGGCGAAGGGTGGGGCGGGATTTCATCGGGGTGCGGAAAAAGGCCAGGGAGGGGCGACGTGATTTTCCAGCGTAGCAAATCTTTTTGCTAGCAGTCTTCCTCGTATTGGGATTTTTCCAACGGCATTCTAAGGTTTGCTCCCGCAGATGGATTTCCCACGAAACGTCACTCAATCCTTGGGCCCACGGAACACACGGACGACACGGAAACGCGATCCCCTTCCGTGTGGTCCGTGGGCCCTCGGTCCGGCACGGCTGACTGCGGGTCAGGCGCGCTGGGAGTTTTGTCGTCCCCTCTGATCGCAGCCCTCCGACTATGGCCGTCTGAATGGCCGCGAAACCCATGCCTTACTCCTTCGATCCGGATCGCCCGGATTTCGCCCCCTACGGACTCACGTGCGTCCACTGGCAGCCGTCTCCGATGCGCCGGCCCGATCACCACAACGAGGTGGAACTCAATTTCCTCGAGTCGGGCTCCGTCACCTACCTGCTGGGCGGCGCCAAGACGGCGGTGCAGGCCGGGAAGCTGAGCGTGTTCTGGGCGGCGATCCCGCATCAGATCATCGATTTCGGCGCCGGGACCGCGTACTTCGTCGCCACCATCCCGCTGCAGTACTTTCTGCAGTGGCGGCTGCCCGAGCATTTTGTCCAGCCGCTGATGCAAGGTGGACTGGTCTCGGAGCCCAGCGCGGTCCGCGCCGCGTCCGACGCGCACCTTTTCGCCGACTGGGAAGGCGACCTGGTGCGGCGGATCCCTGATCTGGAAAAGTCGGTGCTCCTGGAAATGCAGGCGCGGTTGCTGCGGCTCGCGCTGAACCTGCCGGCGCAGCCGCCATCCCGCGCGCGGCGTCACCGGATTTCCCAGATCACCGATGCCGGGTTGAACAAGGTCGAGCAGATGGCGTGTTTCATCGCCCGGAACTACACGGAGAAGCTCACGGTGCAGCAGATCGGCGAGTGCGTGAATCTCCATCCCAACTACGCGATGAATCTCTTCCAAAAGACCTTCGGGACGACGCTGATCAACTACCTGACGCAGCATCGGATCTCCCACGCGCAGCGGCTCCTCGCAACGACGGATCAATCCATCACCGAGGTGGCGTTTGCGTCCGGATTTCATTCGCTGAGCCGCTTCAACGACGCGTTCCGCCGCTCCTGCGGTTGCGCGCCGCGGGAGTATCGGCGCACGCACCTGCTGGCCGATTCGTCGGAGCTCACGTCGGCTCGACGCCAAGGACAAGGGGCGCGCGGCCCGGTGTAGGATCGGCTTTACGCCGCAACCGATCGACTACGTTGCGCGACCGGTCGCGAGGTCAGGCCGCTCCTGCAGCGAGAGCCGCTCCACGGACTCCGTTGCGCGGGATCGACGCGCGCGGCGAAATATTACGATCCAGGCAAAATTCGCCGGCTGGCGGGTAGAATGCCGGTTTGGTTTTCCGCTACGTTGGCGACCTCGCGCGCGGAACTGACGTTTGGGCGAGTTGCCCGGCGCGTGCGACCCGACCCCATGAAAACCTGCTCTGCGCTCCTTCCTTCGTTCGGTCGCGTTTCCACGTGGGCCGTTGTGCTGTTCGCCCTCGGTGCCGGCCGCATCGGTGCGGCCACGATCCAGGGCACCGTGCTGAATCAGAACACCCGGAACTTCCTCGAGCGGGCGGTCGTGCAGGTGCCGGACACGGCGTTCCAGGCGCTCACCGACCGGGACGGCACGTTCCGCATCTCCGGCCTGCCCGCCGGCACGTACACGGTGCGGGCCGACTACGCCGGCCTCGATCAGGTGTCCAAGACCGTCACGGTCACCGCCGACCAGACCGTCCGCGTCGACTTCGAACTCACCTCCGGGGAGATCTACACGCTCGGCCAGTTCGTCGTGTCGTCGACGGTCGAGGGCAACGCGTTCGCGATCAATCAGCAGAAGCGCGCCGAGTCCGCCCGCACCGTGGTCTCAATGGACGCGTTCATCGACCAGTCGACCGGCAACCCGGGCGAGTTCCTGCGCAACATCCCCGGCATTCAAATGGACTACTCGCAGAACGAGCCGAACCGCATCCGTATCCGCGGACAGGATTCGACGCTCACCTCGGTGACGATGGACGGCAACGAGATCGCCTCGGCCGCCTCGAGCGGCACGAATCGCGTGCTCGAAGTGGACCAGCTTTCGATGGCCGCGATCTCGAGCGTCGAGGTGTTCAAGGCGCCGATTCCGTCGATGTCCGCCAATGCGATCGGCGGCGCGGTGAACCTCGTGACGAAGAGTGCGTTCGAAGAGAAGGGCCGGCGCGTCAAGGTGCAGGTGGGCGTCATGACCGACTCGAACGACTTCTTCGGCGAATACGACGGACCCGGGCACAATAATGTCGGCAAGGAGCGCTCGCTGTATCCGGTCGGCCGATTCACCTATTCGGACTCCCTCTTCAACAACCGCCTCGGCGTAGTGTTCTCCGTTGGCCGCGACCACACCAACATGCTCGGCTCGAGTGCGACGACCGGCTTCAATATCTTCAACGCTCCGCCGGCGCCGACCCCGATCACGCCGGAGAACGCCACCGTCCGTCGCAACGGCGTCGCCATCGCGCCGAACCGGCAATTGCGCACCCGCAGCGACTATTCGCTCAACACCGACTACCGCTGGTCGGACGAGATCACGCTTCTCCTGAAGAACACGTTCACCGCGTATCACAGCACGAACCGCAATCATGGCGCCGCGTTCCGGCCGTCGAACGCGCTCGCCAGCTACACCGCGGATTCGACCCTCGAGAACTACGCCACGACCACCGGCCAGGCCAGCCAGAGCGTCAGCGTCTTCGACAAGCACACGCGCTCGTGGCAGATCAACCCCGGCCTCAAGTACCGTTCCGGTGACTGGAAGGTCGACCTGATCGGTGGGTTTTCGAAATCTACCAACCACTACGAGAATCCGAACAACTTCACCGCCCTCTCCATCTTTACCGACAGCAACCTGGGCATCCGTTTCACCGGCCACACCTTTGATTCGGACGCTCCGGGCGCGATCACCCAGACGGCCGGCGCCGACATGTATGCGCTCAACAGCTACCGGCCCAACCAGGGCAATCTCGCCACCGAGGGCCAGCGGGCCAACCACGGCGCGTTCGTGTCGAACAATGTCCGGCACTCGTCCGAGGTGCGCTGGTCCGGCCGCCTCGACATCCAGCGTGACCTGCGGCTCGCGTTTCCCGTCTACGTGAAGGCCGGCTTCTCGTACAACGAGACGATCCGCGACAAGCGGCAGCCGCAGCGCCGCTGGTACTGGGTGGGCGACGACGGCATCGCCGGCACCGCCGACGACACGACGGCGGCCGGGGCCCAGCTCGGCCGTTTCGCGGAGCCGGTGCCGGTGACCGCGCAGATTCCCGGCTTCAACCTGCGTGAGCCGCAGTACCTGAGTACCGTGAAGCTGTTCGAACACTGGCGGGCCAATCCGCGCGTCCTGGTCGACAACCTCGCGTACGCGGAGGAGCAGCTCTACCTCGGCAAGCGCAAGGTGAACGAGGCGATCACCGGCTACTATCTCCTCGGCAATGCGACCTTCCGAAAACTGAACGTGCTCGCGGGCGTGCGGGTCGAGGAGACCGACATCGTCGCCCAGGGCAGCCGCACCCTGGCCACGACGGGGCCGCGCAGCGTGCTGCCGCCCGGCGTGAACACCAACTCACTGGAGGGCGTGCGCGCCAAGTACGTCTTCCAGACGATCGACTCGAGCTACCGCTCCTCGCCCTTCCCGTATCTGCACCTCAAATACGAAGTCCGTCCGAACCTGCAGGCCCGCGCCAGCTACACCGAGGGCATCGGCCGGCCGAACTTCTCGCAGATCCTGCCGTCCCTCACGCAGACCGACACTCCGGTCGACGGCTACGAGGGCACGGTGTCCTCCACCCGCGCCGGGCTCCTGCCGCAGCGGTCGAAGAACTACGACGTCAGCGTCGAATACTACACCCGGACCGCGGGCGAGTGGTCGGCGGCTTGGTTCCGGCGCGATATCAACGACTACATCTCGTCGACGACGGTGCCGATGACGCCCGAGCTGCTCGCGGAGCTCAACCTCGGGAACGAGTTCGCCAACTACCGGCTTTCCACGAGCCAGAACCTGGGCAACGCCAACTGGAGCGGCTACGAGTTGAGCGTGCGCCAGAAACTGCGCGACTGGTCGTTCGTGCCATCGTTACTGCACGGCGTGGAGATCTGGGCCAACCATACTGGAATCTATGAGATGGAAGGGACTTTCTCCGGGGGCGCTGCCGGAGCCAGGATCGTGCATCTCTCCGGCGTGGTGGACTCCCAGTACAACGCGGGCATCAGCTACCGTTCGCCGCGCGGCAAGTTCTACGTGCACCTGAAGACCAATTTCCAGCAGAGCCGCCCGACTTCCGATCTTCTGGCGACTGGACCGTCGAACCGGAACAACCCGCGCCAGCTCGACTATCAGTTCTGGGACATGGAAACCAGCTACCGGCTTACCCAGCGGCTGCGGTTGACCTGCACGGCTCGCAACCTGGACAGCGAACGACCCACGTTCACCGAGATGGGTATCGTCACCAACCGGCAACAGGCGACCGGCATCCAGTGGATATTCGGCGCGAACTACGATCTATGAGTCCGGATCTCGCCGGGGCCGGCCGGCGCGTCAGGCGGCGTCCTCCCTCGCCGCGTCGGGTGGCGCCGTGATGATACGCGCGCCGCGCTTGTAGGTGAGATAGGCATACACCCAGTGCATCAGGACGGAGAGCTTGTTGCGGAAGCCGATCAGGAACAGCAGATGCACCACGCTCCAGGCGAGCCAGGCGGTGAATCCGCTCAGCTTGCGGCCCGCGATCTCCGCGACGGCCGCCGAGCGTCCGATCGTGGCCATCGAGCCCTTGTCGCGGTAGGCGAAGGCGGGGCGGCCGCAGTCGGCGCGCCCGCCTCCGCGGATCTCCTCCGTCAGGATCCGGGCGACGTGCGCCGCCATCTGCAGCGCACCCTGGGCGACGCCGGGCACCCCCACGCCGTTGGCGTCCGTCAGCGTCACGATGTCGCCGACGGCAAACGCCTCCGGGAACCCGGGCAGGCTGAGGTCCGGCTGCACTTTCAACCGGCCGGCGCGGTCCGTCTCCACGCCCAGCTTGCCGGCGAGGGGCGCCGCCACGACGCCCGCCGCCCACAGGATGGTGTGCGCACGGATGGTTTCACCGGCCGTGATGACCTCGTGTTCACGGATATCCTGCACCCGCAGGCCGGTGTTCACCTGCACGCCGAGCGCCTCGAGCTGCCGCTGCGCGCTGGCCGAGGATTCCGGCGTGAAGCCCGAGAGCAGCCGCGGGCTGCCCTCGATCAGGCGGACGCGCGCGCGCTTCGGATCGATCTGATCGAAGTCGCGGTGCAGCACCGTGCGGGTAAGTTCGGCCAGCGCGCCGGCGAGTTCCACGCCGGTGGGGCCGCCGCCGATCACGACGAGGGTCATCAGCGACTGGCGCACGTTAGGATCCTTTTCGGTTTCAGCGCGCTCGAGGGCATAGAGCACGTCGCGGCGGACCGTCATCGCGTCGGCCAGGGTCTTGAGGCCCGGCGCGAATCGCTCCCATTCCGGATGACCGAAGTAGCCGGTGCGGCCGCCCGCCGCGATCACCAGGTGGTCGTAGCGCAGCTCGCCGCGCGTGTGCCGCACGATGCGGCCGCGCAGGTCGATCTCCGTCACCTCCGCCATGATCACGTTCAGGTTGGGCCGGTCGCTGAGAATGCCGCGAATCGGCTGCGCAATGTCGACGGCAGACAGCGCGGACATCGCCACCTGGTACAGCAGCGGCTGGAACAGGTGATGATTCTGCCGATCGATCAGCGTGATCTCGGCCAGCTCGGGTGGAAAATCACGGACGAACTGCAGGCCGCCGAATCCGCCGCCGATCACGACAATCTTGGGCAGCGCCGGCGCAGGATGGAGGGACATCGACCGCCACCGTAGCGCTGGAGCCCGCCGGCACAACGCTGCGAAGCCGGTGATTTCTCCGAATCGGGCCGCGGTTCCGTTCCCCATGCGGCGGTGCGCGGCCGGACTTCGCCGGATGCATGCCGTTGGACTTCAAACCAGCCATGCGAACGGCCGCGCTGAAAGGTGCAGCGGCTTGTCGTCAAGCC
>CALFZM010000230.1 GCA_937952235.1 uncultured Opitutia bacterium
CACCTTGAGATTGCGCTGGCCATCCATCGCCACGAGCAGGCGCGAATCGTCGGTCCGGTTGAAAACCCGCAGCCGCACGCTTTCGCGGAAGATGATCGAGCGATTGCTCAGCGTGTGCGGGCAGATCGGCGTCATCGCGATCACGCCGGCCGACGGGTGCACGATCGGACCCCCGGCGGAGAGATTGTAGGCGGTCGAACCGGTGGGGGTGGAAAAGATCAGGCCGTCGCAGGTGTAGTCGGTGACGAGTTCGTCGTCGGCGAACACCTCGAGCCGCACGAGCCGCGAGTTGACCTCGTCCTTCAGCAGCACGTCGTTGAGCGCCAGGTCGTGCACGTCGGCCCCGGTCGAGCAGTCGAGCATCATCCGGTGGTCCACGCGAAACGCCCCGCGCAGCAGCTCGGGAAACTGCGCCCGCGCCTCGTCGGCGGAGAAGGTGGTGAGAAATCCCAGGCTGCCGCGGTTCACCCCGATGATCGGAACCTGCTCCCGCGCCGACTCGCGGGCGACGCCGAGCAAGGTGCCGTCGCCGCCGATGACGCAGCACGCGTCGAACCCCTTGAGGAACCCGGTTGGCAGTGGAAATTGCGCGGTCAGTTCGTGCTCGACCTTCCGGTCGCGCGCGATCGCGGCCAGCTCGCGCGCCAGTTCCGGGGCGCCGGCCTTCTTTTCGTTCACCACGAACGCGAGTCTGCGGAGGGGAGTCATGAGGCGGGGTCGACGGTGCGGAGAAACTCGCAGTTAACGACGACGCGTCAAACCGTGGCCATCACGAAACGCGCGGCGCGTCCGAAAAACCCGGGCCGGCGCCGCGGTCCGCTTGCGCTTGCACGTCGGCGCCGGATCGGACGGAGTGGCGCCCTTCCCCTCATGTCTACCCAACCTCACCGTTCGTTTCTCTGGCGCGGCCTCGTCGCCGCTTTGATCGTGGTCGGTGCCGTGCGCGCGGCGTCCGCGCCCGGCCCGGATGCCTTCGTCGGCCGCTGGGCGCTCACAATTCCCGGTGGCGCGGCGGGCTGGCTCGAAGTGAAGAAGGAGAACGGCTGGTACGACGGCTCCGTCCTTTGGGGCGGCGGCAGCGTGCTGCCGGTGGCCAACGTCGTGATCGCCGACGGCACCCTCACCGTGACGCGCGTGCGCGAGGTCGAGCGCAAGGACGCCGGCGGCAAGGTCCTCCGCAAGCAGCAGCTCACCGAGACGCTCACGGCGAAGCTCGAGGGCGATACGCTCAAGGGCGTCCGCCTCGCCCCGCGCAACAACGGCACCGGCTTCGACCGCGGCGAGTGGACCGGCAAGCGGATCCCCGCGCTGCCGCCCCGTCCGAATCTTACCACCGTGAAGTTTGGTGCGCCGATCGAGCTCCTGGCGAAAAACGGTCTGACCGGCTGGCGCCCGATCGAATCCAGCATGGAGAACGCCTGGAAGGTCGAAAACGGCGTGCTGCACAACCGGCCGCCCGCGCACGTGGAGGGCCAGCCTCGCAAGCGCACCGCGAATCTGCGGACGGACCGGGAGTTCGAGGACTTCAACCTCAAGCTCGAGGTGAATGTGCCCCAGGGCAGCAACAGTGGCGTGTACCTGCGCGGCATCTATGAGGTCCAGGTCTCCGACTCCTTCGGCAAGCCACTCGATTCGCACAACATGGGCGCCATCTACAGCCGCATCACGCCCGCCGTGGCGGCGGAAAAGCCGGCCGGCGAGTGGCAGACGCTCGATATCACGCTCGTCGACCGGCACGCGACCGTCGTGCTCAACGGCAAGACGATCATCGACAACCAGCCGCTCGCGGGTTGCACGGGCGGGGCGATGTGGTCCGACCAGTTCCGCCCCGGCCCGCTATTCCTGCAGGGCGATCACGGCGCGGTCTCCTACCGCAACGTCGTCCTGCGCCCTGTCGTGAAGTGACCGGCCCCGTTGAGCGCCGGTGCGCGTTTTGAGCGAACCCGCGCAACGGCGTTGTGCCGCGCTGCCGGGCGCGGAAAGGTGAGGGGAGCCGCCGCTGCACCCGGTGCGCGGCTTCTCCTCCCTATGCGTTTCTTCGATCGGCTGGCTCGCGGTGTGATCCTGGGCGGTGCGTGTGTCGGGCTGGCTGCGACGGCCGCCGGGGCCGCGACGGAGGGACGCCCGCCGAATTTCATCGTCCTGTTCTGCGACAACCTCGGGTACGGCGATGTCTCGCCGTTCAGTCCGACGGTCCACCGCACGCCGAACCTGGAACGGATGGCGCGCGAGGGCATGAAGCTCACGCACCTCTACTCGGCGAGCGGGGTGTGCACGCCGTCGCGGGCGGCGTTGATGACGGGCTCCTACCCGCGCCGCGTGAACCTGCACAAGAACGCCCGCGGCGGCGGCGTGTTGCAGCCGGTCGAACCGATCGGGCTCCACCCCGCGGAGGTCACGATCGCCGAGGTCCTCAAGGCCCGCGGCTACGCGACGGGCATGATCGGCAAGTGGCACCTGGGCGACCAGGGCCCGTTCCTGCCCACCCGGCAGGGTTTCGATTCCTATATCGGCATCCCGTACAGCGACGACATGACCCCGCGGGAGGGCCAGGTCTGGCCCGACCTGCCGCTCATGCGCAACGAGACCGTGATCGAGGCGCCCGTCGATCGCAACGAGCTCACGCGCCGCGAAGCCGAGGACGCGATCCGCTTCATCACTGCGCACCGCGACCGTCCGTTCTTCCTCTATCTGCCGCACGCGATGCCGGGCAGCACCCGCGCGCCGTTTGCGAGCGCGGCCTTCCGCGGCAAGTCGCGCAACGGACCGTGGGGCGACGCCGTCGAGGAACTCGACTGGGCGGCCGGCCAGATCCTGGACGCGCTGAAACGGCTCGACCTCGATCGCCATACGCTCGTCCTCTGGACCTCCGACAACGGCGCTCCGCGCCGGGAGCCCGCGCAGGGGCGCAACGATCCGCTCGGCGGCTGGGGCTACACGACCGCCGAAGGCGGCATGCGCGTGCCCGGCATCGCCTGGTGGCCCGGACGCATCCCGGCCGGCACGGCCTGTGCGGAACTCATGACGCTCATGGACGTCCTGCCGACCTTCGCCGGCCTCGCGGGCGGCGCGCTGCCGCCGCACCCGATCGACGGCCGCGACGTCTGGCCGCTGCTCGCCGGCCGGCCGGGCGCGCGCACCCCGCACGAGGCGTTCTTCTATTACCAGACCGACCAGTTGCAGGCCGTGCGGTCGGGCCCCTGGAAACTCTATCTCTCGCTCCCGGCTCGCCGGCCCGCTGCGGCCAAGGGCGCCCCGGAGAAGAAGGCGCCGCCGGCGAAGGCGGGTGGGGCGCAGCCCGCCCGGCTCTACGACGTGGTGCAGGACGCCGGCGAAACCCGCGACCTGGCCGCGCAGCAGCCCGAGGTCGTCGCCGCCCTGATGCGCCACGCGGAGGCGGCGCGGACCGAGCTGGGAGACGTCGACCGCCCCGGCCGAGGCCAGCGGCCCGCCGGCTGGGTCTCCGATCCCCAACCGGTCCGGCTCGGCCGGACGGTACCATGATTCTCGGCCGGACCACCTGATCCGGCCCACCGCAAGCACCCCCACCACCATGCATACCACCACCGACCGATCCCGCCGCGTTCGCGCGTTTGCCTTCGGGTTCCTCGTCTGGCTTGTCTTCGCCCCGCTGCTGTCCGCCCAGTCCGGCGGCTTCATCGAGGGCCGCGTGCTCAACACCCGCAGCGGCGAATACGTCGAGCGCGCCCGCGTGACCGTCGAAGGTTCGCCCATCGAGGCGTTCACCGATGCGGACGGCAATTACCGCCTCGCCAACGTCCCCGCCGGCTCGGCCCGGGTCCGGGTGTTCTTCACCGGCTTGCTGCCGCGCACGGATACCGTGGCGGTCGTCGCCGGGCAGGTGTCGCGGCACGACGTGAGCCTGCAGACGTTCGAGGCGCGCGACGACGCCGCAGGCGGCGTGGTCAAGCTCGACAAGTTCGTCGTCGGCACCTCCCGCGAGATGGACGGCGCGGCCATCGCGATCAACGAGCAGCGCTTCGCCGCGAACATCAAGAACGTGATCTCCGCCGACGAGTTCGGCGGCGTGGCGGAAGGCAACGCGGCCGAGGTGCTCAAGTTCATGCCCGGCGTCACGGTGGAGAACAGCGGCGGCAACATGCGCTTCATCTCCATCAACGGCGTGTCGTCCGACAACGTGCCGGTCACGGTCGACGGCTTCAGCCTCGCCAGCGCCGCCGGCGGCACCGCCCGCGCCGTGCAGGTCGACATGGTGTCCAACAACAGCCTCTCCCGCATCGAGGTGTCGTACTCGCCGACGCCCGAGTCGCCCGGCTCCGCCCTGGCCGGCTCGGTGAACATGGTCCAGCGGAGTTCGTTCGAGCGCACCAAGCCCGTGCTCAATGCCAGCGTGTACCTCATGATGCGCGACAACGCCCGCGACTTCCACAAGACCAACACCGCGCGCCAGACGCCCAGCCGCAACGTGCATCCGGGCTTCGACTTCTCCTATGTCGCGCCGGTGAACCAGCGGTTCGGCTTCACGCTTTCGGGCGGCCACTCGACGCAGTATTCCGCGCAGGACATCGCGACGCTGACCTGGCGCGGCGGCGGCACGGCGACCAACGGGACCACGTTTCCGCACACGTCGTTCGACCGACCGTACCTCACGAGCTTCACCGTGCTCGACGCGCCCAAGGTCACCGCGCGCAACTCCGCGGCCGTGACGTTCGATTACCGGCTCTCACCGCGCGACCGCATCTCGCTCGGTTTCCAGTACTCGTCGTTCGAGGTGTGGTTCAAGAACAACACCGCTGTCTTCAACATCAACTCGGTCACCGCCGGCAACTTCACGCCGTTCTCCACCGTCGGGCCCGGCGAGATCCAGCTCACCCGCGACGAACGCCGGCGCTACAACCGCACCATGATGCCGACGCTCCTCTGGCGTCACGACGGCCCGGTGTGGAAGGCCGTCGGCGGCGTGGGCTTCTCCCAGGCCAACGATCGCAACGACGGCAGCCGCGCCGGCTTCTTCCGCAGCTCGCTCGCGCGCCGCACGGGCGTCACCGTCTCCTTCGCCGACATCTTCTTCCTGCGGCCGCGCGTCATCGCCGTCACCGACACGGCCACCGGCGCGCCGATCGACCCGTACAACCTCGCCAACTACTCCCTGGCCTCGGGCAGCGACAGCCAGAACGACAGCACCGACATCCAGCGCAGCGCGTACGGCAACCTCGCGCGCGACTTCTACGGCAAGGTGCCGCTCTCGCTGAAGGTCGGCTTCGACGTGCGCAAGGCGATGCGCGACATCCGCGTCACCAATCCCTCGTTCACCTTTGTCGGCCGCGACGGCCGCGGCAGCACCACGCCCGTGGGCAACGACGATTCGGCGCTGCCGTTCCTCGATCCGCTCAACTCGCAGCGCATCCCGCCGTACGGGTTTCCGCGCACGGATGGCGTGAGCAACCTGCGCCTGCTCGATTTCTACAACGCCAACCCGAACCAGTTCGTCGTCGACGAGAACGCCGCCTATCGCGCGATCGTCAGCAATTCCAAGTACGCGACCGAGCTGGTCTCCGCGGGCTACATCCGCGGCGACGTCTCATTCTTCGACCGCCGGCTCAAGATCGTCGGCGGCGTGCGGGCCGAGCAGACCAACGTCGAGGCCCAGGGCCCCCGGACCGATCCCGCCCGCAACATCCAGCGCGACGCGCAGGGCCGCGCCATCCTCGGGCCCAACGGCCAGCCGCTCGCCATCACCTCCGTGCCCCTCGCGGTTTCCCAGCTCACCTTCCTCGAGCGGGGCACGCAGACGGAGAAGGAATACCTGCGGCTCTTCCCCAGCATCAACGTCGGCTACAACCTCCGCGAGAATCTCATCGCGCGCGCGGCCTATTATCACTCGATCGGCCGGCCGGATTTCAACCAGTACGCGGGCGGCGTCACGCTGCCCAACACCGAGAATCCGCCGAGCACGAGCAACCGCATCGTGGTGAACAACGCGGGCATCAAGGCCTGGACCGCCAAGTCGACCAGCGTGCGGCTCGAGTACTACTTCGGCGGCGTCGGCCTCGTCTCCGTCGGCGCGTTCCGCCGCGATTTCACGAACGCCTTCGGCGGGACCGAATTCCTGGCCACGCCGGAATTCCTCACGCTCTACGGTCTCGATCCGAACGTGTACGGCGCCTACAACGTCTCCACGCAGACCAATGTCAGCGGCGTGGTGCGCATGACGGGCGTGGACGTGAGCTACAAGCAGGCGCTCACGTTCCTCCCGCACTGGGCGCGGGGCGTGCAGGTGTTCGCCAACGGCAGCGCGCAACGCGCCACGGGGCCGAGCCTGGGCAGTTTCTCCGGCTCCAACTACATTCCGCGCAGCGCGAGCTGGGGCGTGAGCTTCACGCGCGAGAAATACAGCCTGCGCGCCAACTGGAACTATCGCGGCCGGCAGCGCCGCGGCGAGGTCGCCGCCGGCTCCAGCATCGAGCCGGGTACCTACAACTACTTCAACAAACGGCTCTACGTCGACCTGCAGGGCGAGTACTTCTTCTGGAAGCGCGTCGCGGTGTTCGCCAACCTCCGCAATGTCGGCGCCGCGTACGAGGACACCGAGATCTACGGTCCCAGCACGCCCGCGCATGCCCAGTTCCGCCAGCGCCTCGACCACGGCTCGCTGTGGACGTTCGGCGTGAAGGGCACCTTCTGACGCCGGTACGGCAGCCGGCCCGCCGAGCCTCTCCCACGGCGGGCTGCGCTCCGGCGCAGTGGCACGTGCGCCCGGCGCGCGTCGCCGCCGGCAGCTTCCCGCGCCAACTGGTTCCAGCAAGGTATCAGTCGGTCCGGATTGTTTTACCTGAGGCGGCGCGGACACTGCAGCCGGTCGCCGCGCACCCCCGCGCCGGCACCGCCAACCCCTGCTGCCGCCTCCCATGGACTTCCTGCGTCCTTCGTGTCCGCTGTTTTCCGCCGGCTCGCGTTCGCGGGCGCGCGCGTTGTTTTCGTTCCTGACGCTGGGCCTGGCCGGCCTCATGCTGCGTCCGGACGCGCTCGGCCAAACGGGCACCGGCACCGTCGAAGGCCGCGTTTTCAACGCCGCGACCGGCACGGCGCTCGTCAACGCCCGCGTGGTGGCCGGCGCCGCGGGGCGGGAGGCGATCACCGACGAGACCGGCACGTACCGTCTCACCGGCGTGGCGGCGGGCGCGGTGACGCTGCGGGTCACCTACCTGGGCCTCGAGGAGCAGTCGGCGAGCGTCTCGGTGCCGGCCGGCGGCTCGGTGCGGCGCGAGTTCGAATTGCGGCTCGCGTCGCCGACGCGGGCGGCGGGTGAGACCGTGCAGCTCGACGCCTTCACCGTGGTGGTCGATCGCGAGATGAGCGCGCAGGCCGTGGCGATGAACGAGCAGCGCCACGCGCCCAACATCAAGAACGTCGTCGCGATCGACGAGTTCGGCGACCGCGGCAACGAGAACATCGGCGAGTTCCTCCTGTTTCTGCCGGGCGTCTCGATTGCGACGTCGGGCTCGGAGCCCACGACCGTCGCGCTCCGCGGTTTCCCCGGCAACAACACCGGGCTCACGGTCGACGGCGGCGAGATCGCGACCTCGTTCGCCGGCAACAGCCGCTCGATGGATCTGCGGGAAATGCCGATGAACAACGTGTCGCGGGTGGAGGTGACCAAGGTGCCGACGCCGGACATGCCCGCCTCCGGCCTGGGCGGCTCGATCAATCTGATCACGCGCAGCGGCTTCGAGTCCCGGAAGCCGAAGTTCAATTTCAATGTCTACACCCAGTTTCACAATCGCAGCGGGCTGACCTTCGACGGCGGACCGCGCAACCACAACGACGACAACTCCCCGGACTTCATCCAGCCGTCGTTCGACTTCAGCTACCAGAAGCCCGTCAACCAGAAGCTCGCCGTCACGGTCGGCGGCTCGCGCACCTGGCGCTTCAAACCGATGGAGACGGGCACCGAGGATACCGACGAATCGCCGACCTGGGACCAGGTGCGCCTCGTGCAGACCGCGAGCCAGTGGAACAGCCTCGCCCAGACGTTCAAGACGCTGCAGGGCTCGTTCAGCATCGACTACCGGCTCAGCCCGACGGACATGCTCACGGCGCAGGCCCAGTACCGCGAGTACGGGCTCTACATCACGCGCAGCGTGCTCGGCTTCAACTACGGCGCGGGCGTCACGGGCGGCCCGACCTTCAGCCAGGGCGCGGCGACCGGCGTGGGTACGGTCACGATGAACGGCAGCGGCGAGAACGTCGACATCACCACCGAGACCCGGCACTACACGCTCCGTTACCGTCACCGCGGCGACGCCCTGCGCATCGACGCGATGGGCTCCGCCTCGGTGTCGTCGTCCGACCGGCTGGATATCGACGCCGGCATGTTCAACCTCGCCCCCGCCACGCTGACCGGGGTGGTCCTGCGCGGCGACGGCATCCCGGCCTCCGGCGGGACGATTCCGACCCGCTACAGCGCGACCCGCGCCGGCCAGCCGGTCGATGTGTACGACGGTTCCAACTACACGCTGGGGAATCCCACGACCAACCAGCCCGACTGGAACACGCACAAGTACAACCTGCGGCTCGACGTCGCGCGCGACTTCGGCACGAAGATTCCGTTCACGCTCAAGGTCGGTGCCGCCCTGGACCGGTACGAGACCGACCAGCGCCGGTTCGTGAAGACCTGGAACTTCCGCCCCAACGGTTCCACGGCCGCCGCCGACCGGCTGGCCAGCCGCTTCGACGTGTTCGACGAGGCGTTCCTCGCGGGTGCGCCGACGATCTTCGGCCAGAAGGTTCGCTGGATCAGCGGCCAGAAGATGTACCAGCTCTACCAGCGCAACCCGTCCTGGTTCGTGCTCGACGAGGCGCAGGTCCACCAGGATTTCGTCAACAACTCCCGCAAGCTGCGCGAGACGATTTCCGCGGGCTATGTCCGGGCTGATTTCCGCCTGCTCGAGAACCGGCTCTGGGTGATCGCGGGCGTCCGGTATGAGCGCACCGACGACCGGGGCGCGGGGCCGCTCAATGACATCACCGCCCAGTACCAGAAGAACGCCAACGGCACCCTGGTGGACGGCAATCCCAACCAGGCCGGCATCCAGCGCGTGCTCCTCTCCAATGATCCCCTCGTGCTGCGGCGGCTGCGCTACCAGGAGCGGGCGGCGGTCTCCGAGCGCACGTATGACGGGTACTACCCGAGCGTGAATGCGTCGTTCAACGTTTCCGAGAATCTCATCCTCCGCGCCGCCTTCGCGCAGACGATCGGCCGGCCCAACATCAACTTCATCATCCCGGGCACCTCGATCTCCGAGCCCGACGTCGCGAACCCGACCATCACGGTGAACAACACCGGCCTGCAGCCGTGGAGCGCCACCAGCTACGACCTGTCGCTCGAGTCGTACCACATCAAGGACGGGTTCGGCTCGGTGGGGGTGTTCCGCAAGAGCGTGAAGGACTTCTTCGGCGTGGTGAGCACCGCCGCGACCCCGGAGCTGCTCGAGCAATACGGCCTCGAGAGCGATCCGTCGCTGCTCACCTACCAGATCAACACGCGCACCAATGCCGGCGACGCCGAGATCGACGGCCTCGAGCTCTCGTACCGCCAGGCGCTCACGTTCCTGCCCCGCTGGGCGAGGGGATTGCAGGTGTTCGTGAACTACACGAAACTGACGCTCGGCGGAAACAACACGTCCGACTTCTCCGGCTACAATCCGCAGACGCTCTCGGGCGGCGTGAACTTCTTCCGCGGCCGCTTCGCGATCAAGACGACGATCAGTCATCTTGATGACGTCCGCACGGGCGCCGTCGCCGCGAGCGCCACGGTGGCGCCGGGCACCTTCAACTACCAGGCGAAGCGCACCCGCATCGGGGTCAATGCGACGTACAGCCTGACGCGGCGCTACTCCCTCTACGCCTCGGTCGTCGACCTCGGCGGCTTCGTCCAGGACCTGCAGCGCTATTCCCCCTCGACGCCCGACTACGCCAAGCCGACCCGGTGGCAGGAGCTCGGCTACTACATCAACCTCGGCGTGCGCGGGACATTCTGAGGTGGAGCAGCCTGTCCCCAGGCTGCTTTGGCTCGGCCGCGAGGACGGGTCGGAAACAGGTCAGGCCGTCTCAGGTTGCAGCGGCTGCAACCTGAGGCAGCCTCCTCCCTTCCTCATTCCGCGGTCTTGAAGTCGCCGACGTTCCATTTCGGCTTCCGGGTCTCGGTCGCGATTTCGTTGAAGGCGTTGATCTCGGCCTCCGAGAAGAGCAGTCCGCCATTGCGCGCGCAGCGCGCGGCGGCCTGGGCCTCGAGCTGGCCGGGAAGCATGCACGCCTCATTGCCGTGGCCGAGGATGTCCTGGATCACCGCCTTGACGTTCTCCGCCTGGCTGCGGCCCTTGGCGAACGCGCCGGCGTTCATCGCGTCGGGATGCCACACCTGGAAGAAGAAGGTGCACGTGCCCTTGTCGTCGCCGACCTTGTCCCAGCGGTTGCGCAGCGTGGGCAGCGAGCCGCCGATGAAGCCGCTGATGATCTCGTTCATCAGCGCCAGGCCGTAGCCCTTGTGCGCGCCGAACGGAATCAGGTACTTCGCCTTCGTCGGATCCGTCGTCATCTGCCCGTGCTCGTCAACGGCCGCGTTCGGCGGCAGTGCCTTGCCCTCGCGGGCGAGCTGCTGCACCCGGCCCATCGCGACCACCGACGTCGCCCAGTCGATCACGATCGGATAGCCGATCGCCTCCGTGGTCGGGAAGCCCCATGAATGCGGATTCGTCCCGAGGGTGGGGAACTTGCCGCCGAACGGCACGACTTCGGCCAGCGCCGCCGTGCAGTTGGTGTAGGCGATGTAGCCGCGCTTCGCCGCATCCATCACGTAGCCGCCGCCCCAGAGGTAGTGAAAGGCGTTGTCGACCGAGACCATGCCCACGCCGTAGCGGTCGGCGAGCTTGATGGCGGCCTCGATCGCGGCGTAGCCCGTCGCCTGGCCCAGCTTGCGGTTGGCGTTCCAGACCTGCGCGCCGCGGAAGCGCGTCTTCACCTTCTCGAGTTTGGCCTTCGGCACGCACCCGCCGGCGGCCGAACCGAGGAAGTGGTCGAGGTGGAGCGCCTTGAGCGCGTTGTGGGTGCGGATGCCGTGGCGCGACGCCTCGGCGCAGAACCGCGCGCCGGCGGCGGCCTCGGCGGACGAATATCCGCGCTTCCGGTACGCGGCTTCGACGAGCGCATTATGCTGGGCTTCGGGGACGACGTAGAAGGTTTCCATGGTGGAAAAGTGACGAGAAGCGAAGAGCGGCTGGCGAGTGGAGACGTATCGGGTTGGAAAAAGCGATTGGAGGCGGAGCAGGCGTTCAGCAGCGGGAAATCGGCAGCATGTTCGCTACCCGCTACTCGTTACTCGCTACTTCGACTCAGACGACCTTCCTGACCGGCACCTCCGGGTTCACCTGCGCGAGGGGCTTCTCGCCCCGCATCGCCAGGATGAGGTTCTTCACCGCGGCGGTGGCCTGGCGCTGCACGCTCTCGTGCGTGCGCGAGCCGACGTGCGGGGTCACCACGACGTTCGGCAACTTGAGCAGCGGGTGATCGGCCCGCGGCGGCTCCTCGTCGAGCACGTCGGTGCCGTAGCCGCCGACCTGGCCCGACTGCAGCGCCGCCACCATGTCGGCCGTGTGCACGATCTCGCCCCGGGCGCAGTTGAGTATGAGCACACCCTTCTTCATCTTCGGAAACGACTTGGCGCTGATCATGTCGCGCGTCTCGGGCGTGAGGTTGGTGTGGAGGGAGAGATAGTCCGAGGCGGCATAGACCTCGTCGAGCGTCGTGGCGCGCTTCACGGCGTGCGCGGCGGCAAACTTCTCGTCCCAGTACACGTCGAAGGCGATCACGTGCATCCCGAACGCCCGTGCCCGGATCGCGACTTCCTTCCCGATCCGGCCGAGGCCGATGATGCCGATCGTCTTCTCCAGCAATTCATGCCCCGTCTTCCGCTTCCAGCCGCCGGCGCGGGTCGAGTCGGTGTGGAAAAGCAGGTTCTTCTCGAGCGAGAGCAGGAGCAGGAAGGTGTGCTCCGCCACCGTCGTATGGTTCACGCCGGGCGTGAACAGCAGCGGCAGCCCGAATTCCGTGCAGGACTTCACGTCGATCTTGTCCACGCCGATGCCGTACTTCGACAGCACCTTCAGCCGCGGCCGCGCCTTCTCGAGGACCCGGCGGGTGATCATGTCGTCGCCGCAGATGTAACCGTCGACCTCGCCGACCAGCGCGAGCGTGTCGGCCTCGTTGAGCGGACCGCGGGCGCGAATGACTTTCCAGCCGGTGTCGGCCAGAAGCTGGTGGTGCTCGCCCGGAGTGTCCTGGAACGAGGTGGTCGTGAGGAGGATTTTCGTCATGGCTGCAGGAACGGGCGTTGTCGCACAGCGGCGCGGTGGTGGAAAGCGAAAGTTTGGTCATCGCGATAATCGCTTGCGTCGTGCCGCCGCGGCGAGGCGCCCGCGGAACCGGTCCCGCCTGACGGCGAGGCCGCCCGTCACGGGAGCATTTCGCGCCCGGCGCGGCGTCGGGCCGGGCCCTTATCGGATTGAAATCGGAGTGCGGTCATCCATCAGGAGTTTCCGCCCATGCCTGCCCATGCCGCTGCCACCCGTGCGTTGCGCCGGAAACTCGGAGCGCGCGTCGTCCGCACCGACGCCGCCGCCCTCGCGGAGGCGTCGTACGACAGCGCGAAGATCCCGTTCCGGCCCGAGGCCGTGGTGCGCGTGACGGCCGAGGCGCAGGTCGGCACGGTGCTGGAACTGGCCAACCGGCACCGCGTGCCCGTGACGACCCGCGGCCGGGGCACCACGCTGACGGGAGCGGCCACGCCGGTGCAGGGCGGCTGGGTGCTCGACTTGCTGGCGCTTGACGGCATCGCGATCGACGACGAGGCGGGCATGGCGCACGTCGGCGCCGGGGCGAAGGTGGCCGATATCCAGCGCGCGGCCGAGGCGCAGGGCTGGTTTTATCCGCCCGATCCGTCGTCCAAGGAATACTGCACGATCGGCGGCAACATCGCCTGCAATGCCGGCGGCATGCACGGCGGAAAATATGGCGTCACGCGGGACTTCGTCATCGCGCTGCGCGGCTTTCTGCCGACGGGCGAAGGCGTCAGCTGGGGCACGGCAACCAAGAAGTTCTCCGCCGGCTTCAACCTGCGCGACCTGTGGATCGGCAGCGAGGGCATGCTGGGCGTCGTCACCGGCGCCGTGTTGAAACTGATCCCGCGGCCGGCGGAGCGCTGGACGCTGCTGACGTCGTTCCGCGACGAGACCGCGGCGCTGCGCGCGGCGCTGGCGCTGTTCCGCGCGCGCGTGCAGCCGGCGATCTGCGAGTTCCTCGACCGGCAGAGCGTGCTCTGCGCCGAGCGGGCGACGGGACGGGTGGTGTTTTCGGGCCAGCCGCTCGAGTCGGCCCAGGGCGAGTCCGGCCGGCCGGTGATCCTGCTCGAGCTCGCGGGCGGCCGCGCCGAGCTGCGCGAACAACGCGCGGTGGTGCTCGCCTGGGCGGCGGCGCATGCGACGGCGCACCGGGCCGCGCGCACGCGGGAGGAGGCCGAGCAGTTGTGGGCCGTCCGGCGCAAGTGCTCGGGCGCGATGTTCGAGCTCGGCGACGCGAAGCTCAACGAGGATATCGTCGTGCCGATGCGTAATTACGTGGCGTTCGCCCGTTTCCTCGCGCGGTTGAAGCGGGAGTCGGGCCTGGCGATCCCGACGTTCGGCCACCTCGCGGACGGCAATCTTCACGTGAACATCATGTACCACAAGGCGGTGCCCGCGGAGTGCCGCGCGGCGGAGCGGGCGGTGCAGACGCTCATGGAAACGGTGGTTGCCCTGGGTGGCGCCATCTCGGGCGAGCACGGCATCGGCCTGGCGAAGTCGCCGTTCCTGCGGCTGCAACATTCGCCCGCGCAGGTGCGGGCGATGCAGGCGGTGAAACGCGCCCTCGATCCGCGCGGGGTGCTGAATCCGGGCAAGATGTTCGAGCGTTTCGAGGTCTGGAAGCACGAGCGGCTCGCGGTGAAGCTGCCGTGGGATCACAAATGAGTCGCGGGCGGAAGCATGGCCGGCCCCGGCCGCGGGAATCCGGAATGCGGCCGGGGACGGCCGCGCTCCCTGGCTGAGACCGCCGTGAAACGCCCGCTGGAGCATGCGCTCTGCCTCGCGGCCGCCGTGGCCGTGGTCTGGTTCCTCCACTGGACCGTGGCGGCGAACAACGGCTTCGCGAGCTGGGATCACCTCGACTACTATCGCATGCTCGTCCGCGGCTGGATGAAGGGGCAGTTGCACCTCGATTATGCGCCCTCGCCCGAGCTGCTCGCGCTTCCGGATCCTTATGACCCGGCGGCCAACGAAGGCGTGAAGCTCGGCGACGCTTCGCTGTATCGGGGCCGTTACTACGTCTACTTCGGTGCCGCGCCGGCATTCGCCCTGATGCTTCCGTACGCGCTGCTGACCGGGCGCGAGATGACGATGGGCACCGCGGTGTTCGTGTTCGCCTCGGTCGCGTTCCTCGTGGCCGCCGGCCTCTGGCTGGCGATCCGCCGCCGGTACTTCCCCGCCAGCGCCGCCTGGATCGCGCCGGCCGGGGTGCTCCTGCTCGGGTTCGGCACGCACCTGCTTGCCCTGGCCCAGCGTCCGATGATCTGGGAGCTGCCCATCGCCGCCGGCGCGGCCTTTTGCCTGCTCGCCGTGGCGGCCTGCCATCGCGCCATCCACGGACGGCGACCCGCCCTCGCCATGGCCGCCGCCGGTCTCGCCGTCGGCTTGGCCGTGGGTTCGCGGCCGACTTGCCTCTTCGCGACTCCGCTGCTGCTCGGCCCCGTGTGGCTCGCGTGGCGCCACCCTGGCGCGGGCCGCGACTGGCGCCGGCTCGCGGCGGCCGCCCTTGTCCCGCTCGGGCTGTGCGGACTCGCCCTGATGTGGCACAACCATGCGCGCTTCGACAGCCCGTTCGAGTTCGGGCAGAACTACCAGCTCTCGGGCGCGGTGGAGGGCGAGCAGACTCACTTCAGCCTGCGGTACTTCGCGCACAACTTCGCCGTGTACTTTTTCCAGCCGCTCGGCTGGACCCCGGAATTCCCGTTCGCCGAGGCCTACGGCGCCGCCGTCCCCGCGATCCCCGGCTATTTCGGCTCGGAGGAGGTGAGCGGCATCGTGGCGACGTTTCCGTTCTTCGCGCTGCTCGTGGCGCTGCCGCTGGCGTGGTGGCGGCGCGCCCCAGACGAGGCTCGTGGTCTCACGGCGACGCTCCTCAGCGCGGGCGGCTTCGCCTTGCCCGTGACCGGGCTCATCCTCTGCTACTTCTCCACCTGCGCCCGTTACCAGGCGGATTTCGCCGTCGGACTCGGCCTGCTCGCGCTCGTCGGCCTGCTCGCGCTGGAGCGGCGGTCGCAGGCGGCACGCCGGGGCTGGCTCCTGCATCCGGCGTTCGCCGCGGCCGCGGCGGTGTCGATCCTCCTCGGGGTGCTGCTGAGTTTCGACTACCATGGCCGCACGCTCCGGCAGAGTTCCCCCGCGCTCTGGGAGCGGCTCGATCGCGCCACGTACGGCATGCTCGCCGGGCTGGCCCACCGCCTCGGCTGGGTCGAGGGACCGCCGGTTTTCAAGGTGCGGGTGAACCAGCGGCCGCCCGGGACGGTCGAGACGTTCTGGGAATCGGCGGATGCCCGCGCGGCGGAACGCATCCTCGTGGAACATCTCGGGCCCCGGCTGATCCGCTTCGGCTTCGCGCGCGGCGAGGGTCCGCGGCATTGGGGCCGGCCGCTCAAATGGGAGCCCGGACACGCGCACGCCGTGGAGATCCAGGCGCCCTCCCTGTATCCGCCCGGCGGTTCCCGCGGTTGGTCCGCTCTTGAATCGCGGTTCGCTTTTCGCGAGCGCACCGCTGTCGCCGTCTGGTTCAGCGCGGGACGCGCGCTGGGGCTGGTGGTTCCCGCCCTGCCATCGGAGGTGCTTCCAGGCGGCGGCGTGTCACCGGGATTTTCCGGTGAAATCGTGAGCCGGCGTTCGCGGCTTTTCCGTCCCGACGAACTGGCGACGCACGGGCTCGTCGCGCCGGAGAAGCGGCGCGGGGGCGTCCTGCAGTTCCGGCTGGTGTTGCCTCCGCGACTCGATCCCCGGGGCGAGCCGCTCTTCGCCACGGGCGCGCACTACCGTTCCAGCATCGTGTTCGTCCGGCCGGCCGACGGCGGCGTGCGTTTCGTCTACGAGAACTACGGCGGTGCGACGGTGGAGTCGGAGGTCATCGCCGCTTCCGAGGCCGGGCACGAGGTCGAGCTGCAGCTGCCGAGCTTCCGCCCCGAAGCGTTCGGAGACGAGCGCACGGGCGACGTGGTGGTGCGCATCGACGGTCGAGAGGTCATCCGTACGGTCCAGGTGGCCTACCCGTCGCCCTGGGGCGACGAAGCGTACGGACGCAATCCGTTCGGAACCACGTGCGCGGCGGAACTGCGGGGATGGATGCTCGGCACCCGCTGGAGCGCGGCGGATGATTGAGCCATACGGGACGGCCGCGCTTAAGGATGGCGCGGCTTGTCCTCGAACCGCTGCGCTCGGAAGCGCCGAAGATCAGCCGCCTGGGGACCGCGACCGTCCCCGGCCGCCAGGATCGAACCGACGGCC
>CALFZM010000231.1 GCA_937952235.1 uncultured Opitutia bacterium
AAGCTGTACCTCATGCTGCTCCTCATCATGCAGGGCGGGTTGATGGGGGTGTTCGCGAGCGTCGACGTGTTCTTCTTCTATTTCTTCCACGAGCTCGCGCTGATCCCGACGTTCGTGATGGTCGGACTCTGGGGCGGCCGGGACCGCGCCTATGCGGCGATGAAGATGACGATCTACCTCACGGCGGGCGCGATGCTGTCGCTGCTGGGGTTGATCGCGCTGTACGTGAAGAGCGGGGCGCGGAGTTTCGACCTGATCGAGCTCAAGGCGCACCTGGCGGCGAACCCGTTCGCCGACTCGCTCCAGTCGACGGTGTTCGCGCTCCTGCTCTTCGGATTCGGCATCCTTGTCTCGCTCTGGCCGCTGCACACCTGGGCGCCGCTCGGGTATGGCGCCGCCCCCAGCTCCAACGCCATGCTGCACGCGGGCGTGTTGAAGAAGTTCGGCCTGTACGGCCTCATCCAGGTGGGCGTGCCGCTGCTGCCGGCGGGGTTCGCGCACTGGGCGACGCCGCTCGCGTGGCTGGCGGTCGTCGGCAATGTGCTCGTGGTCGGTTTCATCACCATCGCGCAGCGCGACCTGAAGCAGATGATCGGTTACAGCTCGGTCATGCACATGGGGTACGCGTTCCTCGGCATCGCGGCCGGCTCGTCGCTGGGCGTTGGGGGCGTGGTGCTCATGATGGTGGCGCACGGGCTGTCGGTCGCGCTGCTGTTCCTGCTCGCGACCAGCGTGCACCACCGCACGCAGACGTTCGCGATGGACGAGATGGGCGGGCTCGCGCAGCAGACACCGGTGCTCGCGGCGTTCTTCGTCGCGGCGACGTTTGCCAGCATCGGCCTGCCCGGCTTCGCCAACTTCTGGGGCGAACTCGCGATCTTCGTCGCGCTGTGGAAATTCTCGCCGCTCATCACCGCGCTCGCGGTGGCCGGCGTGGTCATCTCCGCGATCTACGGCCTGCGCTCGGCCGCGCGGGTGTTCTTCGGACCGGCCACGAGCCGCATGGCCGAGGTGGCGCAGCGGCATCCGCCGGCGGACCTCAGCTGGGCGGAGAAGGCTCCCGCGCTCGTCCTGCTGGCGGCGCTCCTCTTCATCGGCTTCTGGCCGAAGTCCATGTCCGCGCCGATCAACGCCGCGCTGTCGCCGGCGGCGGCCCAGGTCGCCGCCCGCTCCGAGTGAAACCGCTGTCCGACGCCCCCCGGCCGCCCCTTCCTGATTCCGCCTAAATGACGCTCGAAGCCGCCAAACTCGCCGCCGAGTCCAATGTCTGGGTCGCCATCTTCCCGGAGCTCATGCTCGGCTGCCTCGCGCTGCTCCTGCTCGGGCTGGAGATCCTCCTGCCGAAGCGGCTGCATGCGATCATCCCCGATGTCGCCAGCGCCGGCGTGCTCGGCACGCTGATCGGGCTCGCCCTGAACTGGAATTCGGCCGCGCTCGGGACCGGCACGTTCAGCGGCATGCTGGTGCACTCGACGGGCGGACAGATCATGCGGGCGTTCTTCCTGTTGTCCGCCCTCGGCGTGTTCCTGCTCGCGCGGGTGAGCCTCGCGAAGCAGCCGATGCCGAAGATCGAGTTCTACCACATCGTGCTCGTCGTCACCGGCGCGATGATGCTGCTCGCGCAGAGCCGGCATTTCCTGATGCTGTTCGTGGCGCTCGAGACCCTGACGATCGGCCTGTACATCCTCGTCGGCTATTTCCGCACCCGCACCGCCTCGCTCGAGGCCGGGCTCAAGTACCTCCTGATGGGCGCGCTCAGCTCGGGCCTGCTGCTCTTCGGCATCGTGCTGCTGTACGGCGTGGCGGGCAATCCGGCGCTGCCCGCGCACACCGCGCAGGCGATGAACTACGCCGACCTCGCGCGCTTCCTGGCGGCGAACCCCGGCAACTTCGTCGCCAGCATCGGCGTGGTGCTCGTGCTCGCCGGCGTGGCGTTCAAGATCGGGGCGTTTCCGTTCCAGATCTGGGTGCCCGATGTGTACCAGGGCGCGCCCACGCCGGTCACCGCGTTCCTGGCGGTGGCGTCGAAGGGCGCCGGTTTCGCCGTGCTGCTCGCCCTGTGCGGGCCGGGCGGGGCGTTTGCCGCCTATCACGGCCTGGTCACGCCGGTGCTCACGGTCATGGCGGCGGCGACGCTGATCTTCGGCAACCTTGCCGCGCTCACGCAGCACAACGTGAAGCGCCTGATCGGGCTCTCGGGCGTGGCGCACGCGGGGTTCCTGCTCGTGGGCGTGGTCGCCGCCAAGGACGCGCCGATGGCGGTGGGCGCGATCTATTTCTACCTGTTCGCGTACCTCATCGCCTCGTTCACCGTGTTCGGGGTCATGGCCCACGTGGCCGGCCCGGACGATGCCGACCAGGAGCTCGACCATTACGCCGGGCTGGTGAAGGAGAATCCGTTCCTGGCCACCGTGCTGGCGGTCGGGCTCGGCTCACTCGCGGGGATCCCGCCGCTGGCCGGGTTCATGGGCAAGCTCTTCGTCTTCGTCGGCGCCTTCCAGGCGGGGCACGGCACGACGCTCGCGATCGCGATCGTGGGCGTGGTGATCTCGATCTACTACTACTTCGGCTGGATCAAGGCGGCGTTTTTCGAGACGTGGACGCCCCCGACCGACGGTGCGCCGGTGCGCCCGGAGCGGACGCCCGTGGGCCTCGTGAGCGGCGTCGCGCTCGGCACTCTCGCGCTCGCCTCCATCGTGCTCGGCTTCTACCAGGGGCCGCTCGGACAGTGGCTGGCGCTGCGGTAGGGTGAGGAGCGCGGCCGTCCCCGGCCGGCTTCCCGTTCCAGCGGACGGGGACGTCCGCGCTCCCAGGGGGAGAGGGCGCAATCGTGCCCCGCATTTCTTTCCCTTCTTGCGCCGCGTGCCTCACTTTGCGGCGATGCACGGCGCTGCATGAGAATCACCGGTCTCGCCCTCGTTCCGCCGCCGACGGCCGCGGACTGCCCCAAGGTCACGCCCGAGCTGCTGGCGTCCGTGCTCGCCCGCTACTCGCGCAGCAACGAGGGCATCGAGGCGATCCTGGCGAAGGTCGACCTGGCGAATCCCGACACGTCGATCGACCGGATCCTTAAGTTCGTCGACTACGGCCATGCGTCGATCGGCGGGCTGACCGGCGGCCTGGCGGTCGCACTCGACGGGGTGTCGATGTGGCTCGCGTATAAAATTTTCGAGCTCGCGCAGATGGCGGACGGGCAGGAGTCGAGCACGCGCTACATCACGATGGACGCCGCCAACGTCCCCACGGCCGAGGAACTCGGGATCCCCGAGGATCTCGTGCCGCGCTGGCAGGAGGTCCTCCGGCTGGCCTTTGCGTCGTACCACGCCGAGTACGCGCGGCTCGACGCGGTGGCGACCGCGCAACCGCATCGCGTGCGCGTGCCCGCCAAGGCGACCCCGGCGGTCGTCGCGCGGCTGCGCAAGAACTACGCGCTCGACCGCGCGCGCTACTTCATCCCGTTCGCCACCCGCACCAACCTCGGGCTGGTGCAGTCGTCGCGCATGTGGGCGGAGACGGTGAAAGCCCTCGATTCGCTCCCGCACCCGGAAGCCCGGGCGGCGGCAAAGCTTATCCGGGACGAGCTGCTCAAGCAGTCGCCCCGGTTGATGCGGCACAGTCACGCCGAGAAATCCTACGAGGAGCAGGCGCTCGCGGATCTGGCGGTGTCGCTGCGGCTGGGGATCGAGCGGCTTTCGTCGGGCATGCTGGCGGACGACGTCTGGGTCCACGTCGACCGTCCGACGCCGCCCTGGCTCCCCGAGGAGCAGGCGGTTCCGGATGCGCTCCGGCACCGGGCCAACCGGTACGGCCAGCAGGGCTCGGCCACGCGGCGGATGCGGGTGTGTTTCTCGTGGAACAACCTCGCGCTCGCCGAGCTCCGCGACCTCAACCGGCACCGCACCGGGCACCGCCACACGCCGCTGATCCAGGCCGGCTTCTACCTGCCGCCCGAGATCGAACGGGCCCCGCACGGCAAACTGCTCGCCCTGCAGCGGGACCTTACCCGGGAGCTGATGGAGCGGGGCTCGCCGGCGTACGTGTATTCGCTGCTGCTCGGGGCGCAGACGCCCTTTGCGCACAGCACCCATGCGGACAAGTTCATTTACGAGGCCGAACTGAGGACGGGGATGGGGGCGCATTTCCGGTATGCGGAGCATCTGAGCGCGGCCTTGCGCGACTTTTTCCGCCAGGTGCCCGAGGCCCGGAGCTGGGTGGTGGAGGGCACGGCCGAGCCGGAATAAGGGCAGGCCGGCGGACCTTCGGTCGTGGCGGCCCCGCGCCGATTATTGGATTGCCGGGCTTCGGCTGCCTGGGACATTTCTGGCCCGTGCTTCGTGGCATGAGAAGGTTCTGGCCCTTGACCCTTTGTGCGCTCGGCGTCCCGCTCGGGATGGTGCGCGCGGCGGATGCCACGGCGCCGGTCGATTACACGCAGCGCAACGCTCCGTTTGCGCCCGCCGGTTCCATCGAGGCGGTACGCCGGTCGCCGGCCGACGAACGCTCGCCGCAGCAGGAACGGCGGTTCGACAAGCCGACCGTGGAAAAGCGCGCGGCGCCGCAGGCGGACCGAAAAGCCGGGATCGCGGTGGGTGAAACCACGGAAAAGCAGGTGCGGGAAAAGGACTCGCGCCGGCCCCAGGCAACGGCGCACCGGACGAGTGCGTTCGACGCGAAGGAAGGGCCGGTCTCGACGGCCGATCAGACGAGGCCGCCTCCGCCGCTGGTGGCGAAATACAACGACAGCATGATCGCGGCGAGTGCGGCGAACATGGCGCGTTTTCCGGCGGTCGATCGCTCGACGACCGCGAAGCTGAACCGCTTCGTGTTTCGCAAGAATCCCGCCGAACCGGGCGCGCTGACCGACGGCGCCCCGGTCGTGCCGGCAGCCGGAGGTTCTCCATCGTCGAAGTGAGCTCCACCGCGGCGCTGATGAACCGATTCCGCGTTCTCCAGTTCAACATGCAGTTCGGGCAGGGGTGGGACGAACGCGATCCCGACCAGGCGCCGATCCGGCTGGAGGCCACGGTGGCCGAGATCCGCCGCCACGAGGCCGACATCGTCTTCCTCCAGGAGGTCGAGCAGGCCCGTCCGGGCGGTGCGCAGACGCTGCCGCCGCCCCACTATTCCCGCCTGCTGTCGGAGCTGCCCGGCTATCACAGCTGGTTCAGCTACCCGCGGGCGGACCCGCGCGAGCTGCCCTTCGGCATCGGCCTCGCGATTTTTTCCCGCACCCGGCTGTTCGACCTCGGGCGGCTCGACCTGCCATCGCCGCCGATCGAGTTCGAGTTCAACGGCCGGCGCCTCACCCCGACGGACCGGCTGCTCATCGGCGCGAGCACGAACCTTCACGGCCGCACGCTGCGGCTGCTCAACACCCACCTGCTGGCGTTCTTCATGCTCGGCACGAGCAGCCGCGACAATCCCGGCCAGCGCTCCACCGTGGCCGGGCAGCTCGAGGGCGCGACCGGTCCGACGCTGCTCGCGGGGGATTTCAACGTGAGCCTGCACGATTCGCTCGTCGCGCAGTTCGCCGCCTGCGGCTTCACCACCGTGCAGGACCGGCAGGTCACCTGGCGCCGGCGCCCCTACGTGCTCGATCACATCTTCCACAACGCGGCGCTGCGCTGCGTCGGTCACGCGGTGTCGCCCACGCCGGCGAGCGACCACCACACGCTGGTGGCCGATTTCGAATTCGCCTGAGCGGACTCGTGCCGTTGCGGTGGAGCCGCCTGTCCCCAGGCGGCTGACATACGATGGACCGGTCCGCAGCGGCTTGAGGACAAGCCGCTCCACCTTTCAGTGCGGCCGATGTGAAGGCCCAGTGCATCGTTCCGGCTGAGCCGTCACGATTCGGCGGGGCTGAGATTCGACGGACCCGCCCACAGCGGCCCGAGGACACGCCGCTCCACCTTCCGGTGCGGCGGTATTCATCGGTGATTCGCCCGCGCGGACCGTGGTTGCGGTTCAGCGAGCGTACGGACTCCGTTCCCGGACTTTTCCCGGGGCGAAGCGCCCCGCGCCAGCGCCGCTCCTTCGGCCCATCGTTTTCCGCTTGCCCAGTAATTCCCCGGACGGTTACCAGCCAGCGCCCGCCCGAGCTGTGCGCGTTGCCCGCGCCTCCCGCTGGTTTGCCGGTCACTTCCCTCTCCCGTATGAAACTGCACCTCCGCCTGCCGCCCTGCCTTCTCGCCGCCCTGGTGTTTATCGCGCCCGCGCCGCTCTCCGCCCAGAACGCCTCGCGCACCATCACCGGCCGGGTCTCGAATGCGGCGACGAGCCTGCGCCTCGAGGGAGCGCGGGTCGAGCTCCAGGGATCCGGCCGCGCCGTCTCGACCGACGCCGAGGGCCGCTACGTGATCAACGCGGGCGAGGGCGACACGGCGCTCGTCATCTCGTATCCCGGCCTCGACAACGTGACGGTCCCGCTTCGTCCGACCGATGGCGGCACGGTCACGCATGACGTCACGCTGACGTCCGACATCTACAAGATGCAGGCCTTCACCGTGGAAGGTGAGCGCGAGGGCACGGCGATGGCCAACGCGCGCCAGCGGCAGGCGTCCAACGTGAAGAACGTCGTCGCGACGGACGCCTTCGGCACGATGACCGAGGACAACGTCGGCTCCTTCCTGCAGAAGATTCCCGGCATCGTCGCGACGGACCTGAGCGGTTCGGGCGTGCGCGAGGTGCAGGTGCGCGGCATCGAGGCGGGGCTGAACACCGTCGAGATGGACGGCGTGCAGCTCGCGAACAACAACTCGAGCGGCACGAACCGGGCCTTCGACTTCTTCCAGGCCTCGCTCTCGCTGATCGAGAGCATCGAGGTGACCAAGGCGCCGACGCCGGACCGGCCGGCCAATTCGATCGGCGGCTCGATCAACATGGTCACGCGCAGCGCCTTCAATCGCAATGCGCCGCGGCAGATCCGGTATTCATTCGGCTTCGCGCATCTCATCGGACGGAAGGGCGGCGACGCCGAGCAGTGGATCGACGCCCCGATCGACCGGCTCACGCCCGCGCTGACGCTGGCCTACTCGGACGTGCTCGGCTCCAACCGCAACATCGGCGTCTCGCTGTCGTACTCGCGCAACGCCGTGTTCTATTCCTCGAACGACACCGAGCACTACTACCAGGGCACGCTCAACCGTCCCGCGTATGTTTACCGGACGCGCCAGCAGCGCCAGGCCATGGGCGGGCCGCACGTGCGCGAGAACATCGGCGGCAAGATCGAGTACAAGCTGAGCGAGCGGTCCCGCTTCACGTTCAACGCCTCGCACAATTTCTACATCGAGCGTCCGCACACGCTCGCGATGAACCTGCAGACGACGAACAACGCCAACCAGATGCGGCCCGGCTACAGCGAAGTGTACACCGAGGTCATCCCCAGTACCGCCGCGGCCGCTTCGATGACGGCCAACGCCTACGACAACTTCACGCGCAACTACCGTTTCCTGGCCTCGGGGGTGCATCGCTTCAACGACCTGCACATCGACTACACCGGCACGTTGTCGATGTCGCACGCGTTCCAGAATTTCTCCCCCGACGAACGGAAGTACGACGCCGGCGTGCGCACCAAGGGCAACATCTCGATCGGTGGGCTGAACGGCGTCGGCTGGATCATCGACCGGCGCGGCGACGATGTCTTCCCGCAGATCACGCAGACCGCCGGCCGCGATTTCTACGATCTCGCCAGCTACACGACCCTCACCCTCTCCCAGAACAACCGGATCGCGAAGTCGTCCATCCTCGAGGGCCGGATCAACGTGCGGAAGGACTTTCAACTCGCCGTGCCCGCGTACCTGAAGGGCGGGGTGGTGACCCAGTACCAGGAGCGGCGCAAGGACTACCACTATCACCAATACACCTTCACCGGTCCGGGTGGCCTGGGGCAGTTTCGCGAGACCGCGAGCTGGACGCGCGAATCGATGGAAGGCATGCGGCAGGCCCCGTGGATCGACCTGTACCGGACCTCGCGGCACAAGGAGGAGAATCCCTCGCAGTGGACCGAGAACGCGAACTACCGCGTCGCGCAGCGGCTGCAGAACCTGCAGGACTTCTCCGAGGAGATCAACGCGGCCTATGTCATGGGGCACGTGAAGCTCAACGAGCTGGGCATCCTCGCCGGCCTGCGGATGGAGCAGACCAAGACGGCCGGCAACGGCCCGCTCTACACGCTCACCGCCGCGGAGCGCGCCCGCCGCGCCGCCTGGGTCGGGCCCGTCACGGATGCCGAGAACGAGCGCCGGGCCACCGAGGAATGGGGCCGCCGGACCCACGCCGAAGGCGAATACACCAATGTATTTCCCGGCATCCATTTCACCTACGCCAAGCGCAACGGGCTCGTGGCCCGGCTCAGTTATTCCACCAGCATCGGCCGCCCACCGATCACGTCGATCGTGCCGAACACCAACGTCAACGACGACAACCAGACGCTCAGCGTGGCGAACACCAACCTGAAGCCGCAGTTCTCCGACAACTTCGACTTCAACGTCGAGTACTACTTCAAGTCGATCGGCTTCGTGTCCGCGAGCGTCTTCCTGAAGGAGGTCCGGGGCTTCATCTACACGAATAACAGCCTCTTCGTCCCCACGGGGCCGAACAACGGCTTCGACGGACTCTACGAGGGCTACCGGCTCACCACCTCGCTCAACGGCGGCCGGGCGCGTTACCGCGGCTTCGAGCTCAACTATTCGCAGCAGTTCACTTTCCTGCCCGGCATCTGGCGCGGCTTTGGCGTCAACCTCAACTACACGCAGCTCGAGACCAAGGGCGACTACGGCGGGACCATCGCCACGACGCAGGTGGCGGGCTTCCGGCCCCGGACCGCCAACGCGGTCTTGAACTACCAGCGCGGCCGTTATCGCGCCAGCCTCCAGACGAGCTGGATCGACGACTACCTCGTGACGGTTTCGACGAACGCGGCCCTGATCGTGTACGATTCGGCGCGCACCACGATGAACTTCAAGTTCACCTACGACCTTTCGAGCCGCACGAGCATCTACTTCAACCTGGACAACCTGCTGCGCACGCCGCTCAACAGCCGTTACTACGTGTACGAGGATCGCGTGGGCTTCACGCGGCTGCCCTACCGTTCCGTCGCGGCCGGCATCCAGGGCCGGTTCTAGGACAAACGCGTTGAAGGGGCGGTCGCCTCCTTGGCGGGAGCCGCCCATCAGCGCCACGGCTGCGATGGAGCGCCGCCCTCCGAGAACGGCCATGATTTCCAGTGACCGATTCAGGGTGGAGCAGCCTGTCCCCAGGCTGCTTGATCTCGCCGCGTCAGTGCCACACCAGCAGCCTGGGGACAGGCTGCTCCACCTTATTTGCCGTCCCCGCCGATGAAGACTCCCCTTGCCGTCGCGTTCGCCCTGTCGATCTTTCTGCCTGCGCTTGGGGCTGCCGCGCCCGCGCCCACCCGCGAAGCGGCGCTGCGGGTTGTCGACCTCAGCGTCGGCGAGGCGCAGGACGTCACGCTCGCCGACGGCGCCCAGGTCCGCGTGCGGCTGCTGGAGCTGGTCGAGGAGCGCGACACCATCAATCACGCCGTGCGGCTGCCCCGGGTGAAGGTCGAGATCGATGGCCGCACGCTCACGCTCGAGGCGGGCAACTATCGGCTGCCCGTGACCACGGGTCGCGTGCAGGTCGACTGCTCGATCACGAAGGGGTACGTCTCGAATTCCAATCGCAACATGTGGAACCTCGAGAAGGACGCGCGGCTGCGGTTGTGGCCGGCGGGTTCGCCCTGGATCGAGCCGGGAACGTTCGTGTACCCGCTCCGGCAGCGCTGGTTCGCCAGCGGCACGCAGATGGCCAACGAGCCCGTGCATGTGAACGACGGCGAGTCGCCGGCGAACAAGTCGATCTATTATCACAACGACCTCGATTTCGGCGGCTGCGAGGGGATGGTCGACGTCATCGCGGCGACTTCCGGCCTCGTCGTCTCCGCGGGCCTGGAGTTGTTGCCGGGGCACGCCGGCACGCCGGCGCGGCCGCGCTACGATGTCGTCTACCTGCTCGACGACCGCGGCTGGTACTACCGCTACAGCCATCTCCACACCATCGATCCGGCCATCAAGCCCGGGGCGACCGTGCGGATGGGCCAGAAGATCGGCGTGCTCGGCAAGGAGGGGGCGAGTGGAGGCTGGGCGCACCTGCACTTCGGCATCGTCAGCCGCCAGCCATCGGGCAAGTGGGGCACGCAGGAGGCCTACGCGTTCGTCTGGGAGGCGTACGTGCGCGAACACCAGCCGAAGATTCTCGCCGTGGCGCGGCCGCATCACGTGGCGTGGACCGGCGAGACGGTGACGCTCGACGGCACGCGCTCGTGGAGCCCGCGGGGCGCGGTGGCGAAGTTTGCCTGGACGTTCACGGACGGCACCACGGGCAGCGGCGCGAAGGTCGAGCGCCGTTACGCGAAGCCGGGCACGTACAGCGAGGTCCTGCAGGTCACGGGGCCGGATGGCGCGGTCGGCTATGATTTCGCCGTGGTGCAGGTGCTCGACCGGGAGAAACCGCTGCCCCTGCCGCCGTCGATCCAGGCGGCCTACGCGCCGTCGCTGGCGATCAAGGCAGGCGAGCCGGTGACGTTCAAGGTGCGGAGCTTCCGCACGACGCACGGCGAGGAACGCTGGGACTTCGGCGACGGTTCCGCGCCCGTCACGGTGAAGTCGGATGGCAACGTGAAGGCGCTGAACAAGGACGGGTTTGCCGTCACCACCCACGCCTTCGCGGGGCCCGGCCACTACCTCGTGCGCGTGGAGCGTCGCAACGAGCGCGACGAACCGGCGATCGCGCACCTCAGCGTCGAGGTCGGTCGCTGACTCCGGGAGCGCGGACGTCCTCGTCCGCACCCTGCAAGGCACGAGGCAGGATGCCGCGTACGCGGGATGATCGCGCCGGCGTAGACGAGGCATCCTGCCTCGTGCCCGAGCGAAATGCGGACGAGGACGTCCGCGCTCCGAGGAGCAGCGTGATCACACGCCGCTCCACCTCACTTCACACGCCGCTCCACCTTACTTCTCGCGCCGCACCCGTTCCTTCTCCGCTTCGCGATCTTCCTCGATGCGGGCGCGCTCGCTGACGAGTTGCTGGCGGATCTTCTCGATTTCCTCGAACTTCTGCGCGGACAGCGCCTCCTCGAGCTGTTTCTGCAGGAAGATTTCCCGCTCGGCCAGCTTGCCCTTGTAGACGCGGTCGATGTCCGCGAGACGGGTCTTCTGCTCGGGGGTCAGCGGCGCCCGCGCGGACGGGTCCGACTTGGCGAGGCGCTCCATGGCGAGTTCGTAGGCGCTTTTCATGGCGGCCAGTCTTGGCCGCGGCGCAGCCGGAAGCCACGGAAATTTTGCGCGGGGCGCGGAGTCAGGGATCTCGCGGGGCTTTCCGAGGCGCGTTGGCCGACGTTCGCTCGAGTTCCCGCGCGGGCGGCCTTCCGATCCATCTACAGGTACTCGACCCCGCACAGCAGCGCCACCGCCACGATCGCGAACGGCGGCCACCTCCCGCCGGCGCGGCGCCGCCAGCCGGCAGCGTATCCGCCGAGCAGCGCGGCCAGCAGCGCGGTGAGGGTGGCGGGGCCGATCCATTCGGCCGTGAAGCGAGCCGGGACGAACGCGCCCGGCCACGTGACGCTCCAGCGCACGAAGTGCTCGATGCCCAGCAGCACGAGGGCGGCGGCGTGGTTGCAGACGAGCACGCCGGCCTCGAAGCCGAGCCCGCCGCACAGGAGCGAGGCGAAACCGCCGAGCGTGACGACCACCGCCGCGGGAATCAGCACGAGATTGGTCGCAAGCGCGCCCGGCGTCAGCAGCTCGAAGTACTGGATCCCGGTCACCAGGCTCACGGGCATCGTGGCCAGGCCGATCGCCAGCGCAGGCGCGGCGACGCGCCAGGCGGAGTCGGCCATCCGATGGTGCCAGCGCCAGGCCGCCCGCGGCAGGTCGCGCGCCGGCGACCAGCGTTCCTGCGCGGCGTCGGCCAGCGGCAGCCCGAGCGTCAGCAACGCCGCCACGATCCCGTAGCTCATGAGGAAGCTCGCGCTGAAGAGCTGTCCCGGCGCGGCAAGCAGCACGACGAAGGCCGACAGCACCAGGGCCGCGAGCACGTTGCCCGGCTGGCGCAGCACGAAGGCGGCCTGGACAAACACCGCCATCGCGAACGCCCGCACCGCCGACGCCGAGCCGCCGGTGGTTTCGACGAACACCCAGAGCAGCGCGACCCCGCACAGGAAGCGCGGCCAGGCGGGCAGCCGGAGCAGCAGGAGCAGCGCCTGGAGGGCGCCGGCGATCACGCCGATGTTGAGACCGCTGATCGCGAACAAGTGCATCGTGCCGCTCTGCATGAAGAGCGTGTGCTGCTCCTCGCTGAGCTCGCGGGTGGCGCCGAGCATCATCGCGCGCAACAGGCCGGCCAGCGCGGGCCGTTTCTCCTCGATCCCCGCGCCGAGGGTACGGGTGAACGCGGCGGCCAGCCGCGCATAGGTGCGCTGCAGCGGCGGGGCCGGTTGCCTCTCGGCGATCACGCGCCCTCGCGTCAGGCGAAAGCCCACGCCGGCGCCGGCGAGAAACCCGTCGAAGGTCGCGAGCTTTGCGTCTGCCGGCACGGTGCCGAGCACGCCGATCGTCGCGATCACGGCGCCGCGGAGCGGGGGCGCAGCGGCATCAGCCAGGGCGAGAGAGAAATAAGTGCGCTGGCCACGGAGCTCGCGCAGGTGCGGATCGGTGCCCGTGATCCGCGCGAGGCCGGCGGTCCTTCCCGGATCGGTGGTGGCGAACAGGCGCTCCACCGCGAGCTCGAGCCGGGCTTCGCGCGGAGGCAGCGTGTCCCAGGCCGAGAGGCGGGGGTGGTGGAGCGTGCGACTGGCGAAGCCGGCCAGGAACAGCGTGAGCACCACGCTGGCGGCCCACCGGGCCGGCCGCGCGGGCCCCGCGGTGAGGGCGAGGATGCCGGCGCCCACGGCGATCCCGAGGGGCAGCACGATGGCCGAACCGCCCGTGGCGCGGGCGGCGACCAGGCCGGCGGCGAACGGCACCAGCAGCCAGAGCAGCGGCGCCCGATGCCCGAGACTGCGGGGAGGCATGCCGTCACGGTGTGGCAGCGTCGCTGCGGGGAGAATCCGCCGCCCGGCGCATTCGGGGTACACGCGGGCTTTCGTGGCCGAGCTTTCCGATTTCGACTTTCCCCCTGCGATGGCTTCGTTGGACCTCGCGATGCCTGCGGAAGAACAACCCGATCTTTTTGGTGCGGCTCCGGCCCGCGAGTCGTTTGAACCAGCCCCGGACACGTCCCCGCGGGCCACGCAGCCGCTGGCAGCCCGGATGCGTCCGCGCCGGCTCGCCGAGGTGGTCGGCCAGGATCACCTGCTGCGCGCCGGCAGCCTTCTGCCGCGGCTCGTGGCGCAGAACCGGTTTGGCTCGCTGCTCTTTTACGGGCCGCCCGGTTGCGGCAAGACGAGCATCGCGGAGTCGATCGCGCGGGAGACCGGCAGCCGCTTCGTGCGGGTCAATGCGGTCATGTCCAACGTCGCCGAGCTGCGCCAGATCCTGGCCATCGCGCGCCAGCGGCCGGAGGCGGCGACGATCCTCTTCATCGACGAGCTGCACCGGTTCAACAAGTCGCAGCAGGACCTGCTGCTGCCGGACGTCGAGGAAGGGCACGTGCGGCTCATCGGCGCGACGACCCACAATCCCGGCTTCTACGTGAACCCGCCGCTCCTCTCGCGCAGCCATCTCTTCCGGCTCGAGCCGCTCTCGATCGAAGCGGTCGTGAAGGTGTTGAAGGCGGCGCTCGACGACCGCGAGCGGGGATTGGGTGAGCGCGGGGTGACGGCGGACGACAAGGTGCTGGCCGACCTCGCGCTGCTTTCCGGGGGCGACCTCCGCCGTGCGCTCAACTCGCTGGAAGTGCTGGCGCTTGGCTTGCCGGAGCGGGCGGCGATCACGGCGGCGGAACTCGAGGTGTTCGCGCGGGAGCGGCGGATCCGCTACGATGCCGACGAGGACGAGCACTACGACACCATCTCCGCGTTCATCAAGAGCTGCCGGGGGAGCGACCCTGATGCGGCGATGTACTGGCTCGCGAAGAGGCTGGCCGGCGGCGAGGACCCGCGCTTCATCGCGCGGCGGCTCGTGATTCTGGCGAGCGAGGACGTCGGCCTGGCCGATCCCCAGGCGCTGCCGCTGGCGGTGGCGGCGCATCACGCGGTGGATTTCATCGGCATGCCGGAGGCGGAATACACGCTCGCGCACGCGACGCTCTACCTCGCGACCGCGCCGAAGAGCAATTCGGCCACCCTGGCGCTGGGCGAGGCGCACGGCGCGTTGAAACAGGCGCCCGTGCAGACCATTCCCGCCGCGCTGCGCAGCAAGGCGGGCCAGGCGAACCGTCGGCTGGGGCAGGGGCGGGACTACGCCTACGCCCACGATTACCCGGAGAACATCAGCGGCCAGGATTACCTGGAGCGGCCGCTCACGCTCTACACGCCGAAGACCGCGGGTTGGGAAGCGAAGATCGCCGATCGACTCGCCCGCTGGAAGGCCCTGAAGGCCGAAATCCGGGCGCGGCGTTCGTGAGCGAACGCCGGATTACCCGAAGAGGGCGCGGCGTTGATGTTCCCAGGCGGCTGTGGGCGGGACCACCTCCCGTCAGCCGCCTGCGGCGAGGCGGCTCGCACTCCAACTTTGGGCTCAGCCAACTCATGCAGTTGGCCTTCAAATCGGCCGCACTGAAAGGTGGAGCGGCTTGTCTCAAGCCGCTGCGGCCGGGTCGGCCGAACGTCAGCCGCCTGGGGACAGGCGGCTCCACCCAACTGCCTCATTCGCTCAGAGTCCCTCCAGCGCGGTATGATAGATCGCGCGGGCCGTCTCGGAACTCGTCGCGGTGCACTTCAGGTCGCGCACGAGCCCGTCGCGCAGGCCGTAGATCCAGCCGTGGACCGCGAGCTGCTGGCCGCGCTGCCAGGCGTCGCGCACGATCGTGGTCCGGCAGACGTTGCGGGCCTGCTCGATCACGTTGAGCTCGCAGAGCCGGTCGAAGCGGGCGGTGCCATCGCCGGCGACGCACTCCAGCCGGCGCTCATGCTTGTGGCGCACGTCCTGGACGTGCTGGAGCCAGTTGTCGGCCAGCCCGATCCGCTCGCGATGCAGGGCGGCGTTGACGCCGCTGCAGCCGTAGTGGCCGACGACGATGATGTGCTCCACCTTCAGGACCTCGACCGCGAACTCCATCACCGAGAGGCAGTTGAGATCCGTGTGCACCACCACGTTGGCCACGTTGCGGTGGACGAACATCTCGCCGGGCATCAGGCCGACGATTTCGTTGGCCGGCACGCGGCTGTCGGCACAGCCGATCCACAGGTACCGGGGCGACTGCTGGCGGGAGAGTTTGAGGAAAAACTCGGGATTCTGGCGGCGGATGTTATCCGCCCACTTCCGATTGTTTTCGAACAGATGATCGAGCTGCGGCATGAGAGCAGCCGGATTACGGGCCGGGAGGGCCGGGCGTCAAAACTGAACGAAAACCCCCACCGCTTCGGCCGCCGCTTGCGGAGTGCACCGATGAGACCAAACGTGCTCCTCATGAGAACCCTCTGCTGTGCCTTCCTTGCTTCACTGGCGCTCATGCTCACGCTGGGAGCGCAGACGGCGGCGCCGGCGAAAGCCAGGGCGGGCTCGAATGCCATGGGCAAGGCGGCGCCGGAAAAGGCGCCGGAACCGAAGATCGAAGGCATCGCGATCCCGCGGGGTGACGGCGGTTTCCTCGGCGTCGCGCTGGCGGGGACGAACTTCAAGATCACTTTCTACGACAAGCAGAAGAAGCCGGTCGCCGCCGACGTGCATCGCGCGCTGCTGCGCTGGGATCCGAAGTACAAGGTCGGACAGGAGCGCACCGTCTTGAATCTGACGGCGGACGGCCGCGCGCTCACGAGCCCGAAGCCCGTGCGGCCGCCGCACAATTTCCGGCTCTTCATCACGCTCTTGCAGAAGGCCGAGGACGGCGAGGACAAGGCCGGCGAGACGTTCTCGATCCAGTTTCGGGCGTAGCGCCCCTGTAGTAAAATCGCAGCCGCTCCGGGCGGGATCCTAGACGCAAAGACGCGAAGGAAAGCAAAGACTCGCGAAGGAAATCTTGGCGAAACGTCGCGTTCCTTTGCGACTTTGCGTTTGGGTTTGGGCTACAGAATTATTGAATCTGCTCCAGCGCCCCTGCGGCGATCGGGCGTTGGCGCGGGCGGCTGTCCGCGGCGGCACGGGTCCAGCCGGGTGGATCCGGCGGCGCGGATTTCGGATTGCGGCGCGCGGGATTCGCGGCGGGAGTAACCGTCCGCCTATTTCCTCCCGCACCCAACAATCCTCCGCATGAGTCTCGATTCGGCCTCCCTGCCCGCCCTTGACGGCACGCCTTTTCGCGTGGGCGTGGCGGCGGCGCGCTTCAATCCGCGCCTGGTCGATGGCCTGCTCGACCGCCTGGTGGCCGGGCTGCGGGCGGCGGGAGTGAAGGCGGGCAACATTGAAACCGTGCGGGTGCCCGGCTCCCACGAAGTGCCCTGGGCGGCGCAGGCGCTGGCGCGCCGCCAGCGTTACGACTGCGTGGTCGGGCTGGGCGTGCTGATTGC
>CALFZM010000232.1 GCA_937952235.1 uncultured Opitutia bacterium
CATCTGAGATGACCCCCCTCCTCCATCATCCTCATGAGCGGGCCCGGATTTAGCCAGGATCTACGTCAACGCCAGACCCAGTCGCTGGTCCTGGCGCCGCAACTGCGGCATTCCCTGAAAATTCTTCAGGTGGCTGCGCTCGATCTCCGTTCGGTGATCCAGGAGGAGTTGCAGAGCAATCCGACGCTCGAAGAGCTGCCGATGGACGGGGTGAGCCTCGACAAGCCGGCCGACGACGGATCTGGCGACGGCACAGGCGAGGGCGGCGACAGCGGCGCCGGCGGCGAGACGTCCGCACCGGCGGACAGCGGGGAAGGTGAGCCGAAGCGGGACGAGATGGATTTCTCGAAGGACAAGGAGTTCGAGATCCTCGGCAAACTCGACGAAGACTGGCGCGACCACATGGCAAGCGTGGGCGGCGCCCAGCCCTACACCTCCGAGGATGCCGAGCGCCGCCAGCATTTCTTCGATTCGCTCGTGAGCGAGACTTCGCTCCAGGAGCACCTCATGCAGCAGGCAGACATGAGCGACCTTTCGCCGCAGGAGGTCGACGCGATGAAGCACCTCGTCGGCAGTCTCGACGATCGCGGCTTCCTCACGCAGTCGCCGTCCGACGTCGCCCTGCAGACCGGGCTGCCGCTCGACGCCGTACAGTCAGCGCTGAAGGTGCTCCGCTCGTTCGAGCCGGCCGGCATCGGCGCCAAGGACCTGGCCGACTGCCTGCTCTCGCAGCTCGTGGCCAAGGGTCGCGGGGGTTCGCTCGCGGCGCGGATGATCCGGGATCACTTCGACCTGCTCACCCGCCGCCGCATCCCGGAACTGGCCCGCAAGCTCGGCGCCGATGCCGACGACGTCCAGTCCGCCATCGAGGAAATCGGCAAACTCGATCCCGCCCCCGGCCGCCGTTTCGCCGAGGACAACAACCGCGTGGTCGTCCCCGACGTCACCGTCGAGCGGGATGGCGAGGAGTGGAAGATCACGCTCAACAGCGACTACATCCCGCGGCTGCGCATCTCGAGCACCTACCGCGACCTGATCGCCAAGGGCACGCTTTCCAAGCAGGAGCGCGACTACCTGCGCGAACGCATGCGCTCGGGCAAGTTCCTCATCGACTCGATCGAACAGCGGCAGCGGACCATCGAGCGGATCACGCGCGAGATCATCAATGCGCAGAAGGACTTCTTCGAGACCGGCGTCTCCGCGTTGAAGCCGCTGACGATGACCCAGATCGCCAATGTCGTCGGCGTGCACGAGACGACCGTGAGCCGCGCGATCGCGAACAAGTACATCCGCACGCCCCACGGCGTGTTCGACTTCAAGTACTTCTTCACGCCGGGTTACCAGGCGGAGAGCGGCGCGGCCGTCTCGAACACGAGCGTCAAGGAGATGATCGCCGACCTGATCAACATGGAGGACAAGTCCAGTCCGCTGAGCGACCAGGAGCTCGTCGCCAAACTCCAGGAAAAGGGCATCACGATCGCCCGCCGCACGGTCGCCAAATACCGCGAGGAGCTCGGGCTGCTGCCCAGCAACCTGCGCCGGGACTACAAGTAGACGCCCGCCGCACCGCGAATCTCGCTCCGCTATGCGGGCAACGGCCCAAGGGCCGCGCCCGGCTCGATCCGCAGCCCCAGCCCCGCCTCCCGGTCAGTGCCGGCCGCATCCACCCAAGCGGCGAAAGCGATCATGCCGGCGTTGTCGCCGGTGTGCCGCGGCTCGGCGGCAAGAAACTCCAGCCCCGCCCGGCGCGCCTCCCCGGCGAGCATTTGCCGCAGGGTGCGGTTGTTCGCCACTCCGCCGGAAACCCCCAGGCTCCGGTACCCGCCGGCTCCACGCTCCAGCGCCACCCGGGTCTTCCGCCGGAGCGCGTCGAACACCGCCTCCTGATAGCTCGCGCAAAGGTCGGCACGCTGCGCCGTCACCTCGGCGAGGGACATCTTCTCCAACCGGTAGCGCAGGCTGGTCTTCAACCCGGAAAAACTGAAGTCCAGCTCGTCCCGCCGCCCGATGCCGCGGGGAAACTCGAACGCATCCGCCCGCCCCTGCCCCGCCAGCCGCTCGATCTGCGGCCCCCCGGGATAGCCCAGGCCGAGCAGCTTCGCGCCCTTGTCCAAAGCCTCCCCCGCCGCGTCATCCCGGGTCGACGACAGCACGCGGAGCCGCCGCGCGGCATCAAGTTCAAAGAGGAGCGTGTTGCCCCCGGATACGATCAAGCCCAGATGCGGCAGCAAGCGGTCAAGGCGCGCGTCAAACTGCGCCGGCGCCGCGGCGTGCAGCGGGAGAAAGGGCGACCACACGTGGCCGCGCAGGTGATTCACGCCGACCACGGGCACGCGCCAGGTCAGGGCGAGCGCCTTCGCCGCCGCGAGGCCGATCGCGAGGCACGCCGCCAGGCCCGGCCCCTGGGTCACGGCCACCGTGGTCACGCCGCCGAACCCGACCTCGCGCTGCGCCCGATCCAGCAGAGGGCCGAACGTCCGCAGGTGCTCGCGCGTCGCCAGGTCGGGCACGACGCCGCCGTGCTGTTCGTGCAACGCGATCTGGCTGTGCACCCATTCGCCCGCCAGGCCACGGACAGGATCGAACAAGGCGACCGCGGTCTCGTCGCAGGAGCTCTCGAGCGCCAGGATCATGTCACGGCGCCGCCCGCGCGACGCTGCGATCCGCAAACCGCCGCACGCCCTGCAGCATCGCGATCGCCGTCTCGAGCTGCCGGTCGGCAATCGGCTCGAAGCCGAACCGCTCCTTGAAGGCGGCCAGGTCGGTGATGTCGGGACGGGACCGCTGCCGCGCCAGCTTCGTGTCCTCCTCCGGGGTCATCACGACCTCCACATGCGGCGTGATGCCCTGCTCGTGAATGGTTGCGCCGCCGGGCGTGTAGTAGCGAGCCGTCGTCAGCCGCAGGCCCTCGCCATTGTCCAGCTTGAAGACGGATTGGACCGAACCCTTGCCGAACGATCGCTCCCCGACGACGATGGCGCGGCCGGTGTCCTTCAAGGCTCCGGTTACGATCTCGGCCGCGCTGGCGCTGCCGGCGTTGATCAGGACAGCCAGCGGCAGCGTGATATTGGGGCCGTCGATCTTGGCCCGGAACTCCTCCCGATCCGCCGGATTCCGGCCCTTGGTGTAGACGATCAGCTCCTTCTTGCGGAAAAAGGGCTCCACCACGTCGACCGCGGCATCGAGCAGCCCGCCCGGATTGTTCCGCAGGTCGATGATCAGGCTGTGCACCCCCTGCCGGAGCAGTTGCTCGAGCGCGCGCCGGAACTGTTCGGCGGTGTGATCCGAAAACTCCGTGAGCTGCACGTATCCGATGCCATCGTCCAGCACACGGACGCCGCGAACGCTCTCGATCTTGATGATCTCGCGGACGAGATCGAACTGCAGGGTCTGCTTCGTCGCAGGCCGGTAGAAACCCACTTGCACCCGTGTCCGCGGCTTGCCGCGCAGGCGGGACACCACGTGGTCCAGGTTTCCGCCCGTGTCGACCGGCTTCCCATCGATGCTGACGATTTCGTCGCCGCGCTGCACGCCCGCCCGCTCGCTGGGGGTGCCGGCGAGCGGCGCGATCACGATGATCCGGTTCTGCCGGGTCTCCACCTGGATCCCCACGCCGCCAAACTCGCCGGAAAGGTCCTCCTCGAACTCTTCGTGGTCCTTCTTTTCGAGAAACTCCGAGTGCGGATCGAGCGACTCGATCATCCCGTGCAACGCGTTGCGCGCCAGTTGATCGTAGCTGACCGGTTTCTCCTCCACGTACTGCTCGTTCACCAGCTTCATCACGTCCTTCACGTAGCCGGAGGCGCGGGAGAGGTCTCGATTCGGCCAGAAGGTCCAGGACGCGTTCATCCGCAGCGCCGTCACCCCGATGGCCAGGCCCAACGCGACACCACTGATCAGGGTGAGAATGCGTTTGAACATGGCCGCCACTGTGGTCATCCGCATCAGTTTGTAAATGGGTTCGTCGGCCTCTCCTCGTTCGCCAGTCCCGCCCGATTTCCTCGCGGTCTTCCGCGCGCACGCCGACCGCGACGGCACCCTGAGTTTCGATCGCTTCATGCAGCTCGCGCTTTACCACCCGGAGGTCGGGTATTACCGGCGCGACCGGGTTCGCGTGGGGCTCAGGCCGGACACGGACTTCTACACCGCCGCCTCCTCGGGCCCCCTCTTTGGCGAACTCGTCGCTGCGGCCGCAACCAGCCTGCTCCGCGCCGCGGGCCGCGACCCGTCGCACCACACGTGGATCGAGATCGGAGCCGAGCCCGGCACCGGCGGCGTGCTGGCGGGCGTGTCGCACCCGTTCCGCGCCGCCCGCGTCGTGCGCGTGGCCGAGCCCCTCGGCCTCGAAGGGGACTGCGTCGTGTTCTCCAACGAGCTGTTCGACGCCCAGCCCTGCGTGCGTCACCGCGTGCGGGGCGGCCGCTGGTGGGAGCTCGGCGTCGCCCTGCGCGATGGCCGGCTCGTCGAGGTGGAACTCGATGCGGACATCGTCCGGGCCCCCACCTTCACCGCCCCCGAGGGCTACCACTGCGACCAGCCACTGGCGGCGGCGGCGCTGGCCGACGACATCGCGGCGCAACCCTGGCGCGGGCTGTTCCTCGCTTTCGATTACGGCAAGACGTTCCAGCAGCTCGCCACGGAGACTCCCGCCGGGACCGCCCGGGCCTACCACCGGCACACCCAGTCGAACGACCTCCTGGACCGCCCCGGCGAACAGGACCTCACCTGCCACGTCTGCTGGGACTGGCTGGCCGACTCGCTGACCCGCCATGGATTCGCAGCCCCGGGGCTCGACTTCCAGGAGACGTTCCTGATTCGCCACGCGGGCGATACCATCGCCGCGATCAGCGCCGCCGAAGCGATGCGGCTGAGCCCGCGCAAACAGGCGCTGATGCAGTTGTTGCACCCGGGCCACCTGGGACAGAAGTTTCAGGTCCTGCATGCGGTGCGGTGAGCCCGTCGCGCGACACCGCGCGCGGGAAGATTCCCCTTGCTTCAGCCCGGGCGGAACCTCTAATTCTGACCCTTCAATCCCTTTTACATCATCATGGCCAGAATCTGTGCAATCACCGGTCGCCGCCCCGTCAAGGGCTCGATCATCAATCGCAAGGGTCAGTCGAAGAAGAGCGGCGGTATCGGCACACACGTGACCAGCATCACCAAGCGCAAATTCCGGCCCAACCTGCAGCGCATCCGGATCAAGACCGCCAACGGCGGCACCAAGCGCGTGTGGGTTTCGGTCAAGGCCATCAAGGCCGGCCTGGTCGAGAAGGCCTGAGCCTCTCCTCCCCCGCCCCTCGTTTTATTTCATCGCCCGCGGCTTTCACGCCGCGGGTTTTTTCGTGTCCCGGCGCGGCGGCGGGAGCTCCGCCCGCGAGAATCGGCTCCGCTCAGGCAGACTCATGCAGTCAAGGTGGAGCCGCCTGTCCCCAGGCGGCTGAACGTTCGACCCGACCCGTCCGCAGCGGCGTGAGGACACGCCACTCCACCTTTCGGTGCGGCCGTCTTCATGGCTGATTTTAAGTCCATCTGCATGAGTCCGGCTCAGGCGGAACGATGCCATCAGGGTGGAGCCGCCTGTCCCCAGGCGGCTTACGTTCGACCCGACCGGTCGCAGCGGCGTGAGGACACGCCACTCCACCTTTCAGTGCGGGCGTACTCACCAGCGAGGCGAAGGCCCACGGCGGCCCTGGGCTCAGAGCGCGCGAAAGACGACGGCCGCATTCTGGCCGCCGAATCCGAGGTTGTTGCTCAACACCGTGCGAACCCGGGCCGGGCGCGCGACGTTGGCCACGTAGTCGAGATCGCAGTCCGGATCGGGATCCTCGAGGTTGATCGTCGGCGGCAGCACCTGGCTTTCGATGGCCTTCACGCTCACGACCGACTCGATGCCGCCGGCCGCGCCGAGGAGGTGGCCGGTCATCGACTTGGTCGAGCTGATGGCCACCTTGCGCGCGTGCTCCCCCAGCACCTTCTTGATCGCGAGCGTCTCGAACTTGTCATTATACGGCGTCGAGGTGCCGTGCGCGTTGATATAGTCGATCTCCGCAGGCGCCGCTCCCGCACTCGCCAGCGCCCGCGTCATAGCCATCGACAGCCCCTTCCCTTCCGGGTCGGGCTGGGTGATGTGATAGGCGTCGCACGTCGCGGCGTAGCCCGCGAGTTCGCAGTAGATCCGCGCGCCGCGCGCCTGCGCATGCTCGAGCGATTCCAGCACCAGCACGCCCGCGCCTTCACCCATCACGAAGCCGTCGCGATTGCGGTCAAAGGGCCGGCTCGCCGTCTGCGGCGTGTCATTGCGCGTGCTCATCGCCTTCATCGCGCAAAAGCTCGCGTACGCGAACGGCGTGATCGCCGCCTCGCTGCCGCCCGCGATCATCACGTCGGCATCACCGCGCCGGATCGCGTGCGCCGCCTCGCCCAGGGCGTGGGTGCCGGTCGCACAGGCCGAGACGAGGCCGAAATTGGGCCCCCGCGCGCCGTACTCGATCGCGACCAGGCCGGAGCACATGTTGCCGATCAGCGACGGGATCGTGAACGGCGAAACCTTGCGCGGCCCACGCTCCACCAGCACGCGGAGCTGCGTCTCGAAGGTGTACATGCCCCCGATGCCCGAACCGATCATCACGCCGACGCGGTCCGCATCCTCCCGCGCCATGTCGATGGCCGCGTCCTGCATCGCCTGCTTCGCCGCCACAAAACCGAAGTGGGTATAGCGGTCGTTCCGCCGCGCCTCCTTCGGATCCATGTGCTGCGCCGCATCCCAGTCCAGCACCTCGGCGCCGATCTGGCTGGCGAAGTCGGCAGGATCGAAGTGCGTCACACGCCGGATGCCACACCGCCCTGCCATCAGGCTCGCCCAGAAGGACCCCACGTCGTGGCCGATCGACGTGACCGTTCCCAGGCCCGTCACTACGATCCGGCGCGAACTCGAGGGTGTTTGCATAGGCAGCGACAGAGCCGGCGATCTTCAGAAAACAAAAAGGCGTCCTGCCAGAAATTTCCGCGAAGGAAATCGGCAGAACGCCAGAAGGGAAACGTAACGGCGGCTCAGGACTGACCGGCCTTGCTCTTGATGTAGTCGATCACCTGACCGACCGTCTGGAGCTTCTCGGCATCGGACTCGGGAATCTCGCCCTTGATCTCGTCCTTGAACTCCTCCTCGAAAGCCATGATCAGCTCGACCGTATCGAGCGAATCAGCACCAAGATCGTCGAGGAAGGACGCCGTCGGCGTGATCTGCTCTTCATTCACATTGAGCTGATTCACGATGATTTCCTTGACGCGTTGTTCGATGGTTTTTGGGTCGGCCATTGTACGAAATTTTAGAGGGAAAGACGGTCGTGCGCAGGGTTCACATCGCCATCCCACCGTCAACGTTAAAAACTTGTCCGGTGATGTAGCCGGCCTGCTCGGAACAGAGAAACGCCGTGAGCGCCGCCACGTCCGCCGATTCGCCGAAACGCTTGAGCGGCACCACCTCGAGAATTCGCGTCGCCGCCTCGGGATTGTTGACGAATTCGCTGGTCATATCGGTCTTGATGAAGCCCGGCGCGACCGCATTCACAGTCACGCTGCGCGAGGCGAACTCGCGCGCCAGGGTCTTCGTCAGCCCGATCATGCCCGCCTTCGCCGCCGAGTAATTGGCCTGCCCCGCGTTGCCC
>CALFZM010000233.1 GCA_937952235.1 uncultured Opitutia bacterium
GCGGTGGCTGTAGTGGCTGGCGAACGTGGTCGTCAGCTCGTCAGCCACGCGCTGGGCCGCCCGCGCAAGGACAAGCTCGCGGTGGCGTTCTTCGACAACACCGACCCCGACGGCATCGACTACGTGCTCGGCACGCTGCGCAACCAGCTGGCGAAGACGCTGGTCGTGGTGATCTCGAAGTCGGGCGGCACCGCCGAGACGCGCAACGGCATGCTCGAGGCGATCGCGGCATTCAAGGCCGCCGGGCTCGATCACGCGAAGCACTTTGTCGCCGTCACGGGCGCAGGCTCCAAACTCGACCAGACCGCGCAACAGGACGGCTGGCTCGCCCGGTTCGCGATGTGGGACTGGGTCGGGGGACGCACCAGCGAGCTCAGCGCCGTCGGCCTGCTGCCCGCCGCGCTGCAGGGCATCGACATCCAGGCGATGCTCGACGGCGCCGCCGCGATGGACGAGGTGACGCGTTATCCCGTCACCGCCCAGAATCCCGCCGCACTGCTCGCGTTGATGTGGCACTTCGCCACCGATGGCCGGGGCGCCAAGGACATGGTGGTGCTGCCGTACAAGGACCGCCTGCTGCTCTTTTCCCGCTACCTGCAGCAGCTCGTGATGGAATCGCTCGGCAAGGAGTTCGATCTCGACGGCCGGCTCGTGAACCAGGGCATCGCCGTCTACGGCAACAAGGGTTCGACCGACCAGCACGCCTACGTGCAGCAGCTCCGCGAGGGAGTGAACAACTTCTTCGTCACCTTCATCGAGGTGCTGTCCGACCGCGAGACCCAGCCGTCGCTCGAGGTCGAGCCGGGCGTGACCAGCGGCGATTACCTGCAGGGATTCCTGCTCGGCACCCGCGCCGCGTTGAGCGAGAAGGACCGGACCTCGATCACGCTGACGCTCCGCGACGTCACTCCCCGCAGCCTGGGCATGCTGATCGCGCTCTACGAGCGCGTCACCGGCCTCTACGCCTCGCTGGTCAATCTCAACGCCTACCACCAGCCCGGCGTCGAAGCCGGCAAGAAGGCCGCCGGCGCCGTCATCGCGCTGAAGCGCCAGCTCGTCGCCGCGCTGCAGGCCGCGCCGGGCGATGCGTTCACCGCCGAACAACTCGCCGCCAAGGCGGGCGCGCCCGACGAGGCGGAGCTCGCGTTCAAGATCCTCGAGCGGCTCGCGGCCAACCGCGGCACCGGCGTGAAAAAGCGGCGGCGTCGTCCGGTGTTCGAATCAACGTACCGCATCGGCTGACCCTCAGGCCCGCGCGGCCGCCGCGGTCGCGCCCCTGCCCCGCCCCATGCCCCGGCTACCCCTGCTGCTGTGCGCCCTTGCCCTGCTTGGCGCCGCGCTGTCGGCGGGACTCTACCTGCACATCGGCAACTCGAAACAACTGCTCTCCCTGCGTCTCGCCGATGCCACCCAGCGCGCGGCGAAGCTCGAGGGCGACCTCGCGCGCGCCCATGAGGAGACCGGCACGCTCAGGGCGCGGCTCGCCACGACGGCCGAACAGCTCGAGCACACGCGGGGCGAAGTCGCGGCGACGCGCGCTCAGAATCACCAGCAGGCGCTCGACCTCTCCGCCCTGCGCACGGATCTGACGGCGACGCGCAGCGTGGTCGCCTTGTACGAACGCACGGCCCAGGGTCTGGCGGACGACCTCGCGGCGATGAAGCGAGACCTCGCCGACACGCGCGCCTCCCTGGCAGCACCCGAGGCGGTTGCCGCCTACAAGGCGACGATCGCGGAACTCGAACGCCAGCTCGCCAATGCGCGCAACGGCGCGGCGGTGCCCGCCGGACCCGCGGCGTCGACCGCCGCCTTCTCGAGCCGCAATGCGGGCCGCGCGACCGTCCTCAGTGTCGGCCCGGACAACGCGTTCGTGGTGCTCAACTTCGGCGCTGCCCGCGGGGCGGAGCCCGGGCAGCGGCTGCGGGTGTCGCGCGGAACCGGCGAACTTGCCGTGGTCCACCTGAGCGACGTCCGGCCCAATTTCTCCGTGGCCCAGGTTGAGCCCGAGAGTCTGCGCGGGGTCTTGCAGAAAGGGGATTTGGCCGTATTGATGCGCTAAGACCATGACCTCGCTCAAGTCCCCCGTCCTCGCGATTCTTCTCGTCGCTTTCGGCGCCATCGCCGCGGGCTGCAGCACGAACTCCCCCAAACAGACCTCGATCCCCTGGAGCCGGCCGCAGAGTTGGGAAGGTCAGATCCCGGGCATGGGGCAGCCGACGGGGCGCTGAGCCGGAGCCGTGGCCGACAACGCGTCGCTGACGGCGGAGCCGGGTCATCTCTACGTCGTCGCCACGCCGATCGGCAACCTGGCCGATCTCACGGAGCGCGCACGCGCCATCCTGGGCGGGGTGGATGTCGTCGCGTGCGAGGACACGCGCACCACGGGCGGACTGCTCGGACGCCTCGGCCTGAGGAAGGACCTCCTCGCCTATCACGAGCACAACGAACTCGAGGCGGCGGAGAAACTCGCCGACCTGCTCGCGTCGGGCAAGTCCGTCGCCGTGGTGAGCGACGCGGGCACGCCCGCGCTGAGCGATCCCGGCTTCCGGGTGGTGCGCGAGTGCCGGCGGCGGGGCCTTCCCGTCGTTCCCGTGCCCGGACCGAGCGCATTGACGGCGGTGCTGAGCGCAAGCGGCCTGCCGTCGAACGGCTTCCTCTACGTCGGCTTCCTGCCGCCCAAGAGCGCCGCGCGGATCGCCTTCTGCGAGAAGTATCGTGATTTCCCGTACACCCTCGCCCTCTTCGAGAGCTGCCACCGGATCGACAAGGCGGTGGACGAGATCGTCGCCACGCTCGGCCCGGCGCGGGTGATCTGCGTGGCCAAGGAAGTGACGAAGGTGCACGAGACGTTCTTCGTCGGTCCCGCGGCCGAGGTGCAGGCCCGCCTCGCCCGGGCGAGCCTCAAGGGAGAGTTCGTCCTGCTGATCGCGCCGGGCAACTTTGTCCTATGAAGCCCGTCGCCCCCACGAGCGATCCGGGCAACGGCCCCGCTCCTTCCGCACCACCGCTCGGGCCCGAGGCCGTCGCGGTCATCGATATCGGCAGCAATTCGATCAAGCTGCTCGTCGCCCGCCGCACGGCAGACGGCGGCGTCGCCCCGCTCGCGGTGCAGAGCCTCGACGCACGCATCGGCGCGGGTATCAGCGCCACCGAACCCCGCCTGACGGACGAGGGCATCGGGCGCGGGCTCGACGCCGTCCGCACGCTGCTGGCGGCGGCCGCACCGTTCGACCCGGCGCGCACGGTCCTGGTCGCCACGAGCGCCGTCCGCGATGCGCGCAACGGGGCCGCGTTCCGGGAGCGGGTGCGGGTCGCGACCGGTCACGACGTTCGCATCCTGACCGGCGACGAGGAGGCCAATCTCATCGGCCGCGGGCTGACGACCGACCCCGCGCGGCGGGGCCTGCGTGATTTCTATGTCTTCGATCTGGGCGGAGGGAGCCTGGAGTGCCTCGCGTTTCGCGATCGCCGCATCGAACAGGCCCGGAGCCTGAACCTCGGATGCGTGCGGCTCACCGAGCGTTTCGTCGCCGACTCGAACCTGCCGCTCGCGGCCGGCGCCGTCGCCGCCATCGGGCGGCACACCGCCGAGGCGCTGGCCGCGTCGGGCTTCACCTTTTCGCTGGCCGCGGACGCTCCCGCGGTCGGGACCGGCGGCACCGTGACCACCGCCCGCGCCGTCCTCGCCGCGCGGCGCGGCGCGGCCTTCGAGGCGACCTCGCCGCTCGTGTCGGCAGGCGACTTGCGCGAACTACTGGACGGCGTGGGCGGCCTTCCGCTCGAACGCCGGCGCGAGATCCGGGGACTGCCGCCGGCGCGCGCCGACATCTTTCCCACCGCCATCGCCACGCTGCTCGCGCTCGCCGAGCTGGGCGGTTTCAGCGGCTTCATCAACTCCGTGCACAACCTGCGCTACGGCGTCGCCGACGAGCTCCTGGGCGTTTCCCGCTCCCTCTAGGGCGCATTCTCAGCCGGACTCACGCCGCTGGCCTTCCGATCAGCAGTGAAAAAGGCCGCACTGAAAGGTGGAGCAGCTTGTCCTCAAGCTGCTGCGGACCGGTCCGTCGCACGTCAG
>CALFZM010000234.1 GCA_937952235.1 uncultured Opitutia bacterium
ACCAGACGCTGCCGAACTCGCTGTTCTCGATCCGCGAGCGCAGCCAGCACCGCCTCACCCAGGCCACCGGCCGGGTAGTGATCCTCGACCGTCACGATCGCGCCCGTCGCCTGGGCGGCGTCGCGCAGCGCCGCCGTGTCGATCGGCTTGATGCTGTAGGCGTCGAGCACGCGCGCGCCGATGCCTTCACGCTGGAGTTCGTCGTGAGCCCGCAGGGCCTCGTGCACAGTCGCGCCGGCGGCGACCAGCGTGACCCGGTCGTCGGGCGACTGCCGCAACCGCTGGCTGCCGCCGATCGGAAACTCCGCTTCGGGGCCGTAGATCACCGGCGTGGACTGACGCAAGGTGCGCAGGTAAACGAGCCCGAGGTGGGCGGCGGCGGCTTCGACGAGCCGCTCCGTCGCCACCGCGTCGCAGGGGTGCAGCACGACCGAGTCGCGGACGGCCCGGAACATCGCGATGTCCTCCAGCGCCATCTGCGAGGGTCCATCCTCGCCGATGGAGACGCCGGCGTGCGAGCCGACGAACTTCACGTTGGCTCGCGAGTACTGGCACATCCGAACCTGGTCGAACGCGCGCGACAGGAACGCGCCGAACGTCGAAACGAACGGGATCTTTCCGCGCAGCGAGAGCCCCAGTGCGGCCTCCACCATGGCTTGCTCGGCGATGTACATCTCGAAGTAGCGTTCCGGTTCCTCCGACGCGAACACCTCCGCCATCGTCGAGTTGCTGACCTCGGCATCGAGGCTGACGAGGGTGGGAAATCTGGGAGCCAGGCGCTGCAGGGCCGATCCATACGCCTGGCGCGTCGCAACCTTCTGCCCGGGCTTGTAGTCCGGAGCGGCGACCTTGTGCGCCACCCGGGTGGGCGGCCGTCGCGCTTCCGGCCGGGGAACTGTGCCGCGCACCCCTCGATCGAGATCGCCGAACTCCCGCCGGGCCTGCTCCGTCTGCTTCGCGTCCAGCGCCTTGCCATGCCAGTCCGCGGCGTCCTCCAGCAGCGGAATTCCTTTCCCCTTGATGGTCCGCGCGACGATCATGACGGGCCGCTCCTTCTCCTCCGCGGCCTGGCGGTAGGCGTCCAGAACCTGCGGCAGGTCGTGGCCGTCGATGACGAGCGTCCTCCAGCCGAACGCGGCGACGCGGCGGGCGTGCGCCTCGGCGTCGTGTCCCAGCATCGTCTCGCCCCGCTGGCCGAGACGGTTGACGTCGATGATGCCGACGAGGTTCGCGAGGCGGTAGTGCGCGGCGAGCTGGATGACCTCCCATTGCGAGCCCTCGCTCATCTCGCTGTCGCCGAGCAGCACGTAGGTGCGATAGGGGAGCCGGTCGAGCCGGCTCGCGTTGAGCGCCAGGCCCAAGCCGATGCCGAGTCCCTGGCCAAGCGAACCGGTCGCCGCTTCGGCGTAGGGAAACCGTGGGGTCGGATGCCCTTCGAGGCGGCTGCCAAACTGCCGGAACGTCTGCAGCTCGCCCGCTTCGATCGCGCCGGCGGCGGCCCACAACGCGTAGAAGAGGGGCGATGCATGGCCCTTGGAGAAGACGAGCCGGTCGTTATTGGGGTGATCGGGGGCGGACAGGTCGAAGCGGAAGGTCCCGCCAAAAAGCAGGCCGACCATCAAGTCGGCGGCCGAAAGGGAGGAGGTCAGGTGCCCCGATTGCGCCGTGCTGGTGGCCTCGAGGCAGTGGGAACGCACCAGGCGCGCCAGGGCGCGGAGCCGGGCGAGGTCGGGAGGAGAGGATTCGTTCATGGCGGAGGGAGCACGCGCCACCGTTGCATCCGACGTCCGGATACAGGGGAGAGCACGGGTCACCGGGCAACACGCCGAGGGCGCCGCGGAACGCAAATGGCGCGCACCAAAACGGAGCCTCACCCGGTGCCGGTGCGCGGGAAATCCACCAGAGAAGTACGCCGCGCCGGCCTCCGTCGCGGCCCGGCGCCCGATCCTTGGGCCGAACTGCCCCAGCCGGCATGGGGAACCTGACGACACTGACACTTCGTTTACGTCATTTTCCTAACGCCCGTGAGGGGCGGTCCGATACGTTCTAGTGAGAAAGCCCTAGCGACCCATGAATTCCGCGCGTTGCCTGCAAAGCCGAATCACGAGCCCGCGACCCGGTCGGCTGGCGCGGGCCTTCACGATCATCGAGGTGATGGTCGTCGTCACCATCCTGGGCACGCTGGGCAGCGTTTCGCTGCCACGGGTCAAGAAAGCCGCCGATTCCGCGCGGGCTTCGGCGGTGGCCAACGATCTGCGGATCCTCGCGGCGGCGATGAGCACGATCGCGCAACAGACGGGCGCGTACCCGCGGGACACCGCCCGGAGCCGGATGCCGCGCTCGGCGGCGGGCCACACCAAGGGAGACGTATGGTCCAATCCCACTCCCATCGGGGGGTATTACAATTGGGAGAACGGCAAGGACGTCCAGGGGACGAGCTACAAGGCGGGCATCGCGATCACGTCCAAGCGCAAACAGAAAGTGACCAAGGACCGGGCGCTGCTCCTCGCGATCGACCGTCTGATCGACGACGGAAGGCTCCAGCGCGGCAGTTTCCGGCTCGGGGCGGGCAACGAACCGGTCTTCATCATCGAATTCTAGGAGAACTCGCCATGTCGGATCCCCGCTTCACGGTTGCCGTGACCAACCTCGCTCCTGACGCCGCGGCCGTCTCGCCCGACGCCGGCCGGCGGGCCTTGGGCAAGATCGACGAAGCCGCGCTCGCCTCGCTGCTGGAGAAATTCGCCCGAGTTTCCGCGGCGGCTGACGACGACTGCGACCCGCACGTCACGGTCACCGGCCGCGCGGGGACGTTCGCGCTCCGCCCCTGCTCGGCGACAACGCTGCTCGCCTACGATGTCGCCGATGCGGCGCGAAACTTCGTCCGGCTGGAAGTCGCCGGTGTGCCCGCGTTTCTTGACTACGGCGCGGCCGGCCAGCCGGTCGAACCGGTGTCGACCGTCCCGGCCGAAGCGATGCCGGCGGACGAGCCGGCGCCTCGTCCCGTCTCGCGGACCAAGGGGGCCCTGGCCACGGTGGGCGCCCTGGCCGCGCTGTCCGCCCTGGCGGTTTCCGCCCAGGTGAATTTCAGCGTGGAGCCGTTGGACGCGGACGTGGCCTACACCGCCGTTTCCTCCGCGGCGGAGGCGACGCGGCTCCGCTCCGGTGCCGTGGGCGAGTATCGGGCCAACAACACGACGCAGTGCGCGCTGGTGCTGCGGGCGGACGGAACCGTCGTGTACACCTCCCAGGAGATCGACGGCGAGGAGGGCACGGAGTTCGTGGTTCCCTCACAGGTGGCGTTGCTGGGCAATGGGACGCCGGTGCTCCGCACGGAGATCGGGCCCATCGAGATCCGCGACGGCCGCAACCTTCATTTTGCCGGGGAGATCTTCACCCGCACCCGATAGACTCGAGTGCGGGATCATTCCCTCCGTTCGCCGTCCTCCGATTCCGTCGCGAGCCCCGGCGGGACCTTCACGCCTTCCAGAGTGCTGCTGCCGCCCTCCGCCGGCGGATGAATGACGGAGAGCTTGCCGTTGGCCTCGAGCACGACGGCCTCGACCTCCTGCAGCGTCGCGATGTCTTCGCTGCGCAGCGCGGAGCGGACATCGTCTTCGGCGAGATTTTCATCGCGCAAGGCTGCGGACAGGAATTGCCCGCGAAAGAGGACCAGGGTCGGGCGCGACTCGGTGACGCGGCGGACGCGCGGCGACCGGCTGCCGGACCAAGCCACGACATATTGGAGAGCGACGAGGAGCGCGAGGGCGAGCACCCCTTCGGCCAGCGCCACCTGCTTCGAGAGCACGACCGTGGCGAGGGTCGAGCCGAGTGCCACCGTCACGATCAGGTCGAAGGCGTTCATCTTGGAAAGCATCCGCTTGCCGGATACCCGGAGGATGACGATGAGCGCGACGTAGGACAACGGCGCCACGACCGCGAGCCGGAGCAGGTCGGCGGCCTGGGGCCAAAGCGTGTCTGGATCCATGGTGCAGGAGGTCGGTAAGGGAAGGTGCGCACGGCCTTCGTACGGCCGTTAGGGCGTTTGCCGCCGGCCTGGAGATTCCGCTCCCGCGGGCGAATCGCGCTCGAAAGCTTCCAGCAGTTGTTCCATCCGGCGCAGCCGCTGGCGTTCCCGGCGGTTCTCCTCGCCGAGGTCGCGACGCAGGGCGCGCAGGAGAGCGAAGCACATGCCGATCATGATCACCGCGAAGGGCAGCGCCGTCAGGACCGCGGCGGTTTGCAGACCCTGCAGGCCGCCGCTCAGCAGGAGGACCGCAGCGATCGACGACTGGAGCACGCCCCACACGAGCTTGATCCTGACTCCGGGATTCAGATTTCCGCGGGAGGTGAGCATGCCGAGCACGAAGGTGGCCGAGTCCGCCGAGGTGATGAAGAACGTGCAGATGAGCAGCGTGGCCAGGACGCTGACGATCGAGCTGAAGGGCAGGTGTGCGATCATCACGAAGAGGCTGGAGGACACGTCGGCGTTCACGGCCTCTACCATGGGCGCGTCCCGGAAGATCTCTTGATAGAGCGCGGTGCCGCCAAAGGTGGAGAACCAGAGCGCTCCCAGCGCGCTCGGCACGAGCAGGACGCCTCCGACGAACTCGCGGATCGTGCGTCCGCGCGAGACGCGCGCGATGAACATGCCCACGAACGGCGCCCAGGAGATCCACCATGCCCAGTAGAAGAGGGTCCAGTCCCTCACCCAGCTTGAGTCCTGGAAAGGCGTGAGTCGCAGGCTCATCGAGACCAGACCGCCGAGGTAGTCGCCGAAGGTGGTCGTGAACGCATCCAGGATGAAGGCGGTCGGGCCGACGAACAGCACGAAGGCCAGCAACAGCAGCGCGATCGCGAGGTTGGCGTTGCTGAGATAGCGAATGCCGCGGTCGAGGCCGGTCGTGGCCGACGTCATGTAGAGCACGCTGATGACGGCGATGATCCCCAACTGCACTTCCGGGGCCGTGCGCAGGCCGAAGAGCTGCGCCAATCCGCCGTTTACTTGGAGCGCGCCGAAACCCAGGGACGTGGCCACGCCAAAGACCGTCGCCAGTGTCGCGAGGATATCGATCAAATGACCGGCCGGACCGTCGACGCGCGCACCAAGCAGGGGACGGAACGTCGAGCTGACCAGGCCCCGCTCACCCTGCCGAAATTTCGCGTACGCCAGCGCGAGCCCCATGATGGTGTAGACTCCCCACGCGTGCATCCCCCAATGGAAGAACGATACCTGCAAGGCGGTCCGCGCGTGGCGCGGCGAGTCGATCCCGGCGGCGAACGGCGGGGGCCGGGCAAAGTGGGTGAGGGGTTCGGCCACGCCCCAGAAGACCAGGCCGATGCCCATGCCCGCGGAGAAGAGCATCGCGATCCAGGTGAAGTAGGAGTACTCCGGCTCGTCCGTCGACCGAGCGAGTCGCATCCGTCCAAATGGGCTGAGCGCGAGGTAGACGGCGAAGACCAGGAATCCTGAAACCGTGAACAGGTAGAACCAGCCGAAATCCCGGCTCACCAGATCCAGTGCCGCACGGGCACCCGCCGCCAGGCGATCGGGCACGATCAACCCGCAGGCGACAAAAAGGCTGCCGACAATGACCGAAACGATGAGCACCGCTCCTGGCCTGGACTGCGGTTCCGTCATCGCCGCTCAAGGTGGGCCTTGCGTCCTGCCGCGCAACGGGCAGCCCGGATTCTCCCGACCTAAGCTTCGCTCCGGCCGTTGCCGTACTCCGCCCTGCGTGTGCTCCCGTGCCAGGGACCGGGAAATCAGCGCGCCGGCCGTGGCGGAACGCCGTCGCGAGACACCGCTTCTGGGAACGCGAGCCGGAGACCGTCGCGGCCTAGCACCTCGGCGCCCGTTGGCGACCGGCAGGCCCCCGGTCGCTCCAAGGCCCGCGGTCGTCGGCAAACGTGGAAACGAACGACTTTTTCACGTTTCACTTCATCGTGGCTTCACATGGCCGTGTCATTGTGGCGGCTCATGAAGACGAAGGATTATCTCATCACTGCCCTCGTGCCGCTCGCCGTACTGATTATTCCGCTGGTGGGCAATCTGACCGTCGAGGGGTGGAACTGGACGGGAGGCGACTTTCTCGTCGCGTACGCGATTCTCGCGTTTACCACCGGGTTCTTCCGCCTGTTCGCGACGCGGACGTGGGCGAATCTTGCCTACAAGGCGGGCGCCGCGTTGGGCGTCGTGGGCGGTTTCCTCGTCGGTTGGGTCAACCTGGCCGTGCAGATCATCGGCGATGAGAATCCCGGCAACTTGCTCTACCTCCTGACCCTCGCCGGAGGCTTCGTCGGGGTGGCGTTCTCGCGCTTTCACCCGGCCCAGTTGGCGAAGGTCGCCTTCGGCATGGCCGCGGCGCTCCTGGCGATTCCGGCGGCGTCCGCGCTGTTTTGGCCGACGGACTTCAATCCCGGCTACCTGAGGATCCAGCTCGTGAGCGCCGGGTTCGCCGCAATGTTCGCCGCCTCGGGTCTGCTCTTCCGTCGGGCGGCGGGTGAAGTGCCCGTCCCCGCCTGACGCCGGCGGAAGCCGGCGCGAAGATCCCCGCATGAGTTCGCCGGACCTTGCCCGCGGACGATGGGGAATTCTTTCCGTGAGCGGCCCCCGGCTCTGGCACTCTTGTCGGCAGGAATCGGACCGCGCATTCCGATGCGCAAGCGAGGTGGGGCGATTTCCCTGACGGGTCGCGCGGACTGCAGCGGCGATGTTCGCAGTGGGGCGCCGTGAATTTCCGTCGGGCGCGCTCTGAGCGCCCGGTAAGCCGAATCCGCAGGGCCTGCGCCGCAAACCCGTGCGCGAGTTGCGGCGGTTGTCCGATGGCGGGCGCCGCGCCCCGCCGTTACGATGGCAGCGTCGAGTGCGCACTGCGCTGCACCACCACTCGGCGGCGGCAACCACGCCTGCGGTTGGCGTCTAGCCAAAGGCATTCTTGCGATGAACAGAGATCACTTCGTTTCCGGTACTGCTATTGAAGAGACCGTTTCCACCGATCGCCGCAGCCCGGCCTGGGGTGCGATCCTTGCCGGGGCCGCGGCGGGACTCGGAACGCACATCCTGATCATGATGCTCCTGACCGCGATCGGCCTCGGCGCCGCGGAGCCGGCCACGGCCGAAGATCCCGTCGCGACGTTCAGCGTGGGCACCGGCATAGCCTGGACGATCAGCGCGCTGGTTTCCCTTTATGTGGGCGGGTGGATCGCCGGCCGATGTGCGGCGCGGGTGCACGGCGCATCGGGCGCCGTCCACGGCTTTCTCGTTTGGTGCGTCGCCACCATCGTTGCCGTGCTGCTGGTGGGGGCGGGCGCCGGCGCCTTGATCGGTGGTGCCACCCGTCTGGTCGGCGAGGGAATCTCCGCGCTGGGCACGCCGCTCGCCGGAGTGGCGAACATGGCGACGGAGGCGGTGGAGCGGAACACGGCCGCGATCGACAGCATGATCGAGGAGGTGACCCAGAACGAGCAGGTCCAAAACGGCGGGGGAGGGGTGATCGCGGCACGGCGCCAGATTGGCCAGGCGCTGCGTCAACTTTTCCGCGCGGAAGGCGACCTGCGCGACCCGCAGGCCCGCAATGCCACCATCGATGCGCTGACCCGCGCGGGAATGGAGCGGGCTCAAGCCACCGAGACGGTCGACGGGTGGATCGAGTTCATGCGGCAAGCCCGGGAGCAAATGGAGCAGGCGAAAGCCGCGGCCGCCGAGACCGCGCGCGAGGCCGCGGATGCCGCGTCGGGCGCGATCGCCAAAGGCGCGCTCTGGGGGTTCATCGGCTTCCTGCTGGGAGCGGTGGCGGGAATCGCGGGTGGAAGGAAAGGACAGACCTGGGAATTTCAGCACGCGCGGACCTCCGCGGATCCGGTCGTCGAGCCGTCCGCCCCGCCTTCCTCGACGGGTCCGCGTCTCTCGCCCAAGGGCTGAGCCGGACGCATGCAGCTGAGGTGGAGCCGCCTGTCCCGAGGCGGCTGACGTGCGACGGACCGGTCCGCAGCGGCTTGAGGACAAACCGCTCCACCTTTCAGTGCGTCCGTTCTCGTGGTTGATTTTAAGTCCAACGGCATGAGCTCCCGGCTGAGCCCCTCTGTCTTGCTGGGGACGAGGCCCCTCCACCAACTCCCGCGGGCCAACTGGGCCGGCGTCAGCGCGCGTCGCGTCTCTTCTGCGCCCGGCGCCCGCGGGCTGACACATGACCGCGAACGCGGGAAGTCAGCCCGGTTTGATCGAGGCGTTGTCGGGTGAGCGTGCCCTTCAGGCGTCTGGCCTTTATCACCACCCTGCGGC
>CALFZM010000235.1 GCA_937952235.1 uncultured Opitutia bacterium
ATCGAATAGTAGAACGGGTCGAAGCTGCTGTCCGTGCCGCCACACAACACCGCCTCCGCGTGACCCTCGCGCACCATGCGGCAGGCGACTCCGATCGCGTTCGTGGCCGACGTGCACGCGGAGACGAGGGTGTAGTTCGCGCCCCTGAGCTTGAACTCGATCGAGAGGGTGGCGGACACGGTGTTTGCCATGCCATTGGGGACCGTGCTGGGGCGCATCCCGGGCGGCCCTTTTTCCGCGAACCGCCGGTGGCTCTGGTGCAGGGTTTCCGTGGGCCCGCAGCCGCTGCCGAAGATCGTCGCGATCGCCGCCGGCGCGAGGGGATCGTCCGGCAGGCACCGCGCCTCGGCCAGAGCCGCGCGGGCCGCGGTGGCGGCGAACTTCACCGTGCGATCCGCCCGGCGCAACGTGGGCGGAAGCTTCGGATCGAGGGCCACCGCGTCGATCTCCGCGCCGTGGCACACCTTGTTGCCCGTGTAGTCGTGGTTGCGCAGGACGCGCAGCGCACTCTCGCCCGCCAGGAGACGCGACCAGCCCTCCGCCTCGACCGCTCCCAGGGCCGTCACCGAGCCCAGCCCGGTCACCGCCACGCGTCGTGCATCGTCCATGGCGCGTCAGCCTCCCAGCCACAGGCCGCCGTCGACGTGCAGCACCTGGCCGGTGACGTAGGATGCCGCGTCCGAGAGGAGGAACGCGACCACGCCCGCCACCTCGTCCGGCCGGGCGAGCCGGCCGAGCGGAATGCGGAGCGCGGCGCGGTTCTCCGGCGTGAGGGGCGCGGTCATGTCGGTCTCCACCAGTCCGGGCGAGACCGCATTGCAGCGTACGCCAAAGCGGGCCGCTTCGAGCGCGAGGCTCTTGGTCAGGCTCACGAGCCCGGCCTTCGCCGCCGCGTAGTCAGCGCCCATCCAGCCGCCCGCGCCATGGGCGGAGATCGAGGCGATGTTCACGATCGCGCCGGACCGCTGCTGCCGCATGGCCACGTAAGCCGCCTGCGCGGCGACGAACGCGGACTCGAGATTGAGGCGAAACGTCTCCCGCCAGCTTTCCACCGTGAGTCCACGCAACGCGACGGCGCGACCGCCGCCCGCGTTGTTCACCAAACCGTCGATCCGGCCGGCCCGCGCCACAAAATCCTCGACCAGCTGGCGCGCCGCGGCCGGTTCGTCCAGGTCGGCAGCCAGCGGAAGCACGCCGGCGCCGCCGATCTCGCTGGCCGCGCGGGAAGCCGACTCGGCCGTTCGGCCGTGGACGCCGACCACGGCGCCGGAGGTGGCGAGGTGGCGGGCGATGGCCCGGCCAATGCCACGGGAGGAGCCGGTGACGAGAATGCACCGGGAGGGCGGAGGCGGCTGGGACGCCGGAGGAAGGATCATGCCGGGATGGCGCGCTGGCGGGGCGGAGGGATTGCGATGGGGTGAGAAAGGGGGCGGGGAGGAGGAACGTCGAGGCTAGGATTCGGCCGCGACCGGGAGCGATGGAAATCGTTCCGGACAGACTCGATGCGTCGAGGAACCCGCGAGGACGTGCATCCAGTCTCGGCGCCTGGGAGTCACCGATGAAAGCGAACGCCCTGGAGGTGGAGCCGCCTGTCCCGAGGCGGGTGACGTTCGAAGGTCGCGGCCGCAGCCGCCTGCGCCGGGCCAGCGGCTCCAGCCCGGCTGAATCGCTCATCTGAATCGATTCGCGACGTCGCCGGGACACGCCTGCCTCTCCGTGTGCTCCGTGGGCTGCCGACGGCGACGGCCGTAGCCGGCTCGCGCCGCGACGTCGCTCGTATCCGCCTTCCGGCGACGATGCCGGCTCGAGGAAGCCCTTTTCCGGGGCGCGCGCGAGGAGGCGACGCGGGCGGTTTCAATGCAGTCATGGCCGGTTCCCGCGGAGGGCGCTCCGTCGCAGCGGCGGCGCTGAATCGGCTCCCCGAGCGATGAATCTGCGCTAAAGAGTGGGAGTGGCAAAGGCGGGGTGATGAGCGGAAAGGGCGTGGCGGTGCAGGTCCTCCCGGAAGAGGCGGCGCGCGAGGCTTCGGTCACCCGCGGCCGCTGCCGGGATGAGGCCGGCTTGGCCGAGCGAAGATTGAAGCTCCAGCGCCTTGTCGAGGCTGGGTACGCCCGCGTCACCCCGTTGGAAAACGAGGAAATCCGGCACCTGCAGGATTCGACCGTGGCCGCAATCGAACGGGCCAAGCAGTCCGGGCGAGAGCGCACGGGCGGGTAGATTGAGCCAGCGGGGCTGCGCCAGGAGGCCGGCGAGTTGCAGGCGATGCTGCGGCTCGTCGCACCAATGGCCGGCTTCGGCGAGGGCGCTGACGAGCGCGGCGTGTTCTTCGGGCCGGTTGGCGGCGAAGTGCTGGGTCACCAGCAGCACCTTCTCGGGGCCGAGCGGCGGCTGGGCCGCGCTCCACGAGGGACACCAGCCCTCGCCTTCGAGGACCGCCAGGGTGTTCCAGGGTTCGCCGGCGCAAAAGCCGTCGATCGTCTGCGCGCGCAGGTTCCGGAACATCTGGGCCGGCGGGACCACGACCAGGCGGACGTCGTTGTCGGGATCGATGCCGCCCTTGCGCAGCCACGTGCGCAGGAGCAGGTGAGGGGAGGAGTAGGGGAATACCATGCCCAGCGTGAGCGGCTCGCCCGAACGGCGTTTGCCCAGGTGTTCGCGCAGCGTGGCCGCATCCCGCACCCCGGACTCCCAGAGCGCCCGGGAAAGCGTGATCGCGTTGCCGTGGAGATTGAGCACGAGGGCGGTGACCACGTTGCAGCGGATGCACCCCAGCCCGAGCTGCATCGACCAGAGCAGGGGCGCTGGCGCCTGAGCCGCCTCCAGCTCGCCGAAGATCACCTTCTCCCGGATCGTGGCCCAGCCGATCTCCCGCCGAAGCTCCACCTGCAGGCCGTGGCGCGCGAACAGGCCGAGTTCCTGCGCCACGATGAGGGGGGCCGCGTCCGTCAACGCGAGAAACCCAACCCGCAGCGCCCGGGTTCGAGCACGAGGCTGGGCCGGCGATGCGGAAGACGACGTTGTAACCATGTTGCAGCGGAAGCAGCCGCCGGAGTGCCACGCCCCGGGATGGCGCAATTAATGCTCTGCGAAGATTTCATCCGTGAAATGAAGTCCGTTCATCCATGAAACCGACGCTCGACAGCCGTCAGCTCCATGCCTTCTCGGCCCTCGCCCGCCGGGGCAGCTTCACGTTGGCGGCGAAAGACTTGTTCCTGACCCAGTCGGCCGTGAGCCACGCGATCAAGGCGCTCGAGGAAGATGTCGGTTGCCGCCTGCTCGACCGGATCGGACGGCGGGTGCTGCTCACGCAGGCCGGGGAGCAGTTCCTGCGGCACACCGAGAAGATCCTGCGCGAGATGGAGGAAGCCCGCGCCGGCCTCGAGACGCTGACCAAATGGGGCCACGGGCGCCTGCGGGTAGGCGCCAGCACCACCGCCTGCCAGCATATCCTGCCCAGCGTCCTGCGCGAGTTCCGGCAGAGCTATCCCAAGTGCGTGATCCGGGTGGAGCCGGGGGACCATGGGCACCAGCTCGAGCTGCTGCGCGGCGGCCACATCGACCTCGCGCTCGTGCTCGAGCCACTGGTGCCGGGCCCGTCGGAATACACGTTCGTGCCCATCTTCCAGGACGAACTCCGCTTCGTGGTCGCACCGCAGCATCCGTGGGCGCGGGAAGGGCGGGCGCCGCGCGGGGAGATCGAAGGCGAGACGCTCGTGCTCTACAACAAGACGAGCCAGACCTTCCGGCTGGTGAGCGAGTATTTCCGCGAGGAGCGGATCACGCTGAGCAATTTCATCGAACTCGGCAGCATGGAGGCGATCAAGGAGCTGGTGAAGATCGGCATCGGCGCCGGCGTGCTCGCGGCGTGGATCGCCCGGAGCGAGCTCGAGCAGGGATCGCTCGTCGCGTTGCCCCTCGGTCCGCGCAAGCTCACGCGCCGCTGGGGCGTCGCCCACCTGAAAGGTCGCCGCCTGGCCCTCGCGGAGGAAACGTTCATCGGCCTTTGCACCAGCGTATCCGAGAACCTGGGACTGCGGGAGCCGGACGTGGCGGCTTGAGCCGGAACGCTGCCGTCGGCCCTGAGCTCAGATCGCCGAGGAAACAGCCGCCCAGAAAGGTGGAGCAGCCTGTCCTCCCGCCGCTGCGGAGCGTTCGGTGGAACGCTGGCCGCTTGGGGACACGCCCTCCGCCCCTGCTGCCTCGCGGCTGCGCTCGCCGCCGCCGGCCTCGCACCCCGTGCTCCCGGTCAAATCTCCCAGTCGTGGTCCTGGGCCAGCGAGGCCACGGTGCCGACCATCGACTCGCGCTGCCGGCGCGAGCGGACGACCAGGTTGTCGCCCTTGAAATAGGCGACGGACTCGTCGGGGATCGACTTCATCAGCCAGACGCTGGACCCGATGATCGAATTCGCCCCCACGCGCGTGTCGCCGCCCAGGATGGTGGCGTGCGCGTAGATGGTGACGTGGTCGCCGATGTCGGGATGGCGTTTCACGCCCTTGATGGGGCGGCCCTCGTTGTCGACCTCGAACGATTTGGCGCCGAGCGTCACGCCTTGGTAGAGCTTCACGTGCGCGCCGACCGTCGCGGTTTCGCCGATCACGACACCGGTGCCGTGATCGATGAAGAAGTGGCTGCCAAGCTGCGCCCCGGGGTGGATGTCGCAGCCCGTGCGCTCGTGCGCATACTCGGTGAGCATGCGGGGCAGCAGCGGCACGCGCTGCTCGTAAAGGACATGCGCGATCCGCTGCAGCGAGATCGCCAGCACGCACGGGTAGGCGAGGATGATCTCCTCGACGCTCCGGGCCGCGGGATCGCCCGCGTAGGCCGCGTCGACGTCCGTCTTGATGATGCGCCGCAGCTCGGGGATCCGGGCGAGGAACGCCATCGTCAGCGCGCCGGCGGTCTCCGCCGGGCTTTCGATCCGGGCGAAACGCAGGCACTTCTCGATCTCCGCGCGCAGCCGGCGTTCGATGCCGCCGAGCAGCCGGTCGACGAGCGCGGGCAGCTCCCGCTCCGTCGGGGCCGGTTCCTCGAAGTATCCGGGGAAGAGGAGGTGCATGCAGTCTGCGGCCAGCCGGTTGACGGACTCCTGCGACGGCAGATTGACGCCGTCCAGGTGATTGATGCCCCCGTCGCTGCGATACGACGCGAGCAGGGCCTGCTTGATGTCCTCGAGGTGCATGCCGGATGCGGAAGAGCGGTCAATAGATTCGCCTCCCGGCACGCGAGCACGAATCGCGGCGTGAGGCCGGGGGCGCCTCCGCCGGAAACGCCGCGCGCACCTGCCGCGTCCGGACGGCGGCGTCACATGATTGTCACTACGCCGCGCCCGGGCGGCAAAATGTTCGGGGAAATCACGGTTCTGGCATCGACATTTCCCGCGAGCCGCGTTCAGTTGTTCACAAGATATCCACAACCGATGGAAAACCTGCGCGGGGCGTCAGCCCCAATCTCGCGGATGAAGGTGTCGGCCAAGGTGAAGACGTTCGTGCTCGATACGAACGTCCTGCTCCACGATCCGCAATCGGTGTTCAAGTTCGAGGACAACAACCTCGCGATCCCGGTCGAGGTGCTCGAGGAGCTCGATGCCATCAAGGGGGAGCAGTCCACGGAACGCGGCCGCAACGCGCGGCGGGTGCATCGGATCCTCCAGGAACTGCTGCCTGACACGCGGGCGATGCACGAGGGCATCGAGCTCGAGAACGGCGGCACGCTGTCGATCATCATCAACCCGTATCTCCTCGATCCGCATCGCCGCTCCCCGGCGATGGACCGCCTGAAGGCGATCCTCCCGGATCTGTCGAAAAAGGACAACCGCATCATCGCCGCGGCCCTCTTCGTGCAGGAACGCTTTCCACCTCCGACGATCCTCGTGACGAAGGATGTCAACGTGCAGCTCAAGGCGCGCGCCGTGGGGCTGGAGTCGGAGGATTACCTCAACGACAAGGTGCCGGAGACCGACGACGAGGCGAGCTACCGCGAGATCCCCGTCAACGTGTACGAGCTGCAGCGCTTCTGTTCCGAAGGCGCATTCGAGGTGGGAGCGTCGGCCGCGAAGCCGCTGTACCTGAATGAATACGTGCTGCTGCGGTCGGACGAGGGCAAGACGATGCCGGCGCGCTTCTACGGCGACCGCCTGGTCCGGCGCCTCAAGCTGCCGGATTTCGTCAAGGCCCCCGGCGGAATCCCGATCCGCGCGCGCAATCTCGAGCAGCAGTTCTTCATGGACGCGCTGCTCGACGACGGCATCGCGATGCTCACGTGCTACGGCAAGGCGGGCACGGGGAAGACGCTGCTCTCCACGGCATGCGCGCTGCACCAGACTCAGGACGAGCATTCCCGCTACGACGGCGTGTCCATCTCGCGCCCGGTGATCGCGCTGGGCAAGGACATCGGCTTCCTGCCGGGCTCGCTGGAGGAAAAGATGAAGCCCTGGCTGCAGCCCTACCACGACGCGCTCGAGGTGCTGATCCCCTCGAAGCCGCCCAAGGAACCGCAATTCGCGGCCAAGAAGGTGTCGAAGAAAAAGCAGAAGCGGCGGGACGACGCTTTCGCAGCCCCGGCGGTGGCGCCGGCGGGCGGCCACCATGGCGGACACGGTGGCGCCGCGATGAAACCCTACGAGCGCCTGCTGAAAAGCGGCCTGGTCGACATCGAGGCGCTGGCCTTCATCCGCGGCCGGTCGATCGCGCGGCGCTTCTTCATCCTCGACGAGGCCCAGCAGCTCACGCCGCATGAGGTCAAGACCGTCATCACGCGCATCAGCGAAGGCTCGAAGATCGTGCTGATCGGGGACCCGGCGCAGATCGACAATCCCTACGTCGACTCACGCAGCAACGGACTGGTCTACTGCCACAACCGGATGAAAGGGCAGGCGATCGCCGCGCACGTGAAGCTGACCAAGGGCGAGCGTTCGAAACTCGCGGAGCTCGCGGCCGATCTGTTGTGACTCCGGCGGCCCGCGGTTCCGCCGCGGAAGCAGGTTCCCATCGGACCCGTCAGCCGGCGCTCGGCGCCCTCCGCGTGCGGCGCGCGCCCAGCTCCATCGCCGCGGCAAACAAGCCCGTGAACAGGAGGTCGCTGACGAGCGTGTTGCGAAAGAAGAGCAGCGTGGGGGGAAACTCGGGCCGGCCGACGGTCATCGCCTGCCACCAGCCCGCGGCGGTCTTCAGGTAGGCGGGGTCGCGCAGCCAGGCATCGGTGTTGGTGGCGAAATAGAAGAGGAGGGAGCCGGCGAGGGCGCCGCTGAAGAGGTTCGCAACGGACTTCCGCGCGGCGACGAAGCGCCCCAGCGGGAGCGCAAACGCGAAGCAGGCCAGCCGCACCAGCGCGCTGGGCCAGACCCAGGTGTCGCCATAGGCGGTGGCGTAGTGGTAGTCCAGGTACACGTCGGACGCCAGCAGCGCGCCGAACGGCACCAGCCACAGGCGCCAGTCGCGGACATACACGGCCGCGCAATAGGTGAGGGCCATGAGCGGCGCGAAGTTGGCCAGGCCGGGCACGTGCGGCGCCAGGAGGCGCCAGCCGGCGGCGAGCACCAGGACAACCAGGGCGGCGGGAAGGGACATGCCGCAGTGTGGGTGAAAACGGTCGGGCGATACAAGCACCGCGTCGCCGCGGGACCGGGCGCCGAGCAGATCGCCGGAACGCCGCATCCAGATCCTGCGGTTGGCCTTCAACTCAGCCCTGACGACCGGCGGACCGAGAGGTGGTGCGGCTTGTCCTCGAGCCGCTGCGGACCGGTCCGTCGCGTGTCAGCCGCCTGGGGAAAGGCGGCTCGACCGCAACTGCATCGTTCCGCCTCAGCCGCCCGGCGCCTCCGCCTCGCGGGCGAGCAGCCAGAGCAGGTCCGACAACCGGTTCGTGAACTGGCGCAGTTCCGGGCGCACCGAGCGTCCGTGCCCGGGCAGCGCGGCGAGGCGGCGCTCGGCGCGTCGCGCGGTCGTGCGCGAAACCTCGAGCGCGGCCGAGAGCGAGTTGGCGCCCGGCGTCGCCCACCCGGCGAAGCTCAGGCCCCGGGCCTCGAGCGCGGCGACGGCCTCGTCGAGGCGGCGGACATCGTCGGCGGCGAGTTTGGGAAACGCCGAGGCTGCGTAGCGGTCGAGATCGGTCTCGGCGCACGCCACTTCTCCCATCAACGCCACGAGCGTCTGTTGCGTCGCGGTCAGGAAGGCCCGCAACTCCGCCCCGCGGCCCCCGGTCGCGAGCAGCGGCTTCACCACCCCGAGGGCGGCGTTGAGCTCGTCGAACGCGCCGACCGCCTCGATCTGCGGATGATCCTTCGGCACGCGCTGGCCGAAGAGCAGGCTGGTCGTCCCCTGGTCGCCGGTGCGCGTGGCGATGCTCATCGAGGCGCGTGCGAGGCCGGGCGGTATCCGGGGGCCGGATATCAGGCGATCTTCCGCGCGGCCAGCTGCGCCCGCAGGCAGAGCTCGGCGGCCTTGAAGGCGTGGGCCTGCGTCATGGCTTTTTCCGTGCGGTTGAGGCAGTCGAGGATCAACTGACCGAAGAAGCGGAAGCCGACCTGTCCGGCCACGTTGAGGTGTCGTTCGCCCGCGTCGTCCACGATATAGACGTGGTCCCCGCTGCGGTCGCGCGCGACGTCGACGTACTTGCGCAGCTCGATGTAGCCCTTGGTGCCGAGGATGACGGTGCGGCCGTCGCCCCAGGTGGAAAGGCCGTTGGGGGTGAACCAGTCCACCCGGATATAGTTCGAGGCCCCATTGTCGGCGAGCAGCGACGCCTCGCCGAAGTCTTCGAATTCGGGCTTGTCCGGGTTGGCGAAATTGCCGACGGCGGCCTGGGTGACGGTGGCGTCGGTCGCCCCCGTGTAGGTGAGGAACTGTTCGAACTGGTGGCTGCCGATGTCGGTCAGGATGCCTCCGAACTTCGCCTTCTCGAAGAACCAGTCCGGGCGGCCCGCCTTGCCGAGCCGGTGAGGGCCGAGGCCGATCACCTGGACGACGCGGCCGATGGCGCCGGCGGCGACGAGATCGGTGGCGTACATCGCGGACTCGACGTGCAGCCGCTCGGAAAAATAGACCATGTACTTCCGGCCGGTGCGCGCCACCGCGGCTTTCGCGGCGTCGAGCTGGCTCAGCGAGGTGAAGGGCGTCTTGTCGGTGAAATAGTCCTTGCCCGCCTCCATCACGCGCACGCCGAGGGGACCGCGGTCGCAGGGCACCGCCGCCGCGGTGACCAGCCGCACGGCGGGGTCGGCCAGGATCTCGTCGAGCGCACGCGCGACCCGCGCCTGGGGATACTTGGCCACGAAGGCGGCGACCTTCTTCTCGTCGGGATCGAAGACCCACTTCAGGTCGGCCCCCGCCTCGAGGAGGCCGTTGCACTGTCCGTAGATGTGCCCATGATCGAGATGCGCGGCGGCAAACGCGAACTCGCCCGCAGCCACGACCGGGCTCGGTTTGCCCTGGGGGGCATAATTCATCCCGTCGGCTTTTTGCACCTGGCTCATGGCGTTGTTCTGGCCGCCGCGGCCTTGGTGGCTTTGGCGAGGGTCTTCACTGCCTCGTCGATGTCGCCGCGGGTTTTCTTGTCCATCCGGTCGATGAAGAGCACCCCGTTGAGATGATCGGCCTCGTGCTGGATGCAGCGTGACAGCAATCCGTCGCAGCGCAGCGTGTGCGGCACGCCGCGTTCGTCCTGGAACTCGACCACGATCGCATCGGGGCGGGCCACTTCCCCGCGGATCTTCGGGAAGGAGAGGCAGCCCTCCTCGTACAGCGTCTCGTCGGTGCCGCGCACGACGGCGAGCCTGGGGTTGGCGATCGCGAGGGGCATGAAGAGGTCGAGCGGCGGTCGCGCCCCGTCGAGCTCCCAGGTGAAATCCTGATCCGACTCCCGCAGGTCGACGACGCAGAACTGCATCGCGCGGCCGACCTGCTGGGCGGCGAGTCCGATGCCGGCGGCGTCGTGCATCGTGGCAACCATCTCCTCCTTGAGTTGCGCCAGCGCGGCGTCGAAGACCGCGACCTTGGCGCCTTTCTCGCGCAAAACGGGATCGTTGTAGTGAACAATTTTCAGCGCCATCGGTCCGTTAATGGCGCAGCGTGGGTTTGCCATTTCCCGCGGGCAAATAAATAGTTCGGACAATGAGTGTTTCGCCGCCGCCCCGCTCGTCACCGGCGTTGCCCGCACCGGTGCTGGCCGCGGTGGGGCTTCTCCTCGCCGTGGGCGCGTGGATGCTGCCGGTGAACCTGAAATCGGTCAGCCCGTCCTTGCTCGCGGCGGCGGGTCGCGACACCGCCACGCTGGGCGCCTACGGCCGGGACCTCGTCGACGTGGAGAAGATCGGTCCGGCGGCCCTCATCCTCGCGGCGGCGAAATCGGTGCGCGATCCGCGGGCTCCGGCGCTCGACGGCGCGCTGGAACTTTTCGCCGCGCGGCAGCCCGGCTTGATGGCCTGGGGCGGCTGGGATCCGTTCCTCGACCCGCTGTTCAACCTTCGCGCCGACTCGGGTCGGCGGAGCAGTGTGCCGGTGCTGACGTTTTTCAACACGCACCGCGCCCGACAGACGCTCCGCACGCACCTGTCGAAGTCGGGCTCCGAAGGGGTACAGGCGTTTCTGCGTCTGCGCGACCTGACGGGCACGGGCCGGTTCGTGCCTGCCTCCCGGCCCGGGGGGCAGCCGCTCGACGCCCTGCTGCTCCTCACCGGTCTGCTCTACGAGGGCAAGCACCTGCCGCCGTCGCTGCAGCGGGAACTGCGCGGGCTGGCGGAATCGGCCCTGAAACAGCGCGAACTCGGCGAACTGGAGACGTTCTTCATCAATCTGCTCTCGCTCGGCCGCCGTCTGGACTGGGGGCAGCTGGTCGAGCTCACGCGGCGCACCGACAGCGTCAAGACGCTGGGCGAGTATGCGCACCTCGCACGCGTCGCCCCCGACCAATTGCCGCTCATCTACGCCGCGGCGCTGTTCTCCGACTCCGCCGACCGGGTGGCGGCCTATCTGATCGAGTTCGGCAAGCCCGGGCTCGAAGACCTCACGCTCGCGCTCACGTACGGGCAGGGCGCGGTGCGGCAGTTGCTCGCCCGCAGGGTGCCCGTCAACCGTCATCCCACGCCCGCCCTGGGCGCCGCGGCGGAACTCGCCCTGCTGCACCCGCAACTGCTGCTCGCGGCCAAGTACGCCGGACTCCTGCTCGGCGTGTGGCTCATGTTGCGCGGGCTCGACCGATGGCTCGTGGGGCCGGGCGGGGCGGGCCCGCTGCCGGTGTCGCTCGGGCACATGAAGTCCGGCGTGCTGTCGGTCCTGTTCGCGCTGCTCGTGCTGGTCGCCACCGAGCCGTTCCTGCTCCAGGCCGCCCCGGTATCCGAATTCCAAATTCGCCGCCCCGTCCTGGTGGTCGCCAATCTCGCCGCTCCCGCCGAAACTCCAACCTCCGTCTCCACCATGGAACCGACCAACCTGATCTCGATCGCCGTCTTCGCCGCGCTGCAGATCGCCGTCTACCTTCTCTGCCTGCGCAAGATCCGGGAGATCGCGCGGCAGGACGTGCCGCCGCTCGTCAAGCTGCGCCTGATGGAGAACGAGGAGAACCTCTTCGACCTTGGCCTCTACGTGGGCATCGGCGGCACCGCCGCCGCCATGGTGCTGATCACCCTCGGGCTCGCCAAGGCCAACCTGCTCGCGGCATTCTCCTCGAATCTCTTCGGCATCACGTGCGTGGCGCTGGTCAAGATCCGCCACGTCCGTCCCTTCAAGCGCCAGCTGATCCTCCAGGGCCAGGTGGCGGCTTCCCCGGTGCGCGAGCCGGGCGAGCCTTCCGTCTCCTCGGTCCGTGGCGCCTCCGGGCTATGAACAAGACGCTGCTCCTGATCCTCTGCGATTTCCTGCTGCTCACCCTGCTCGCGCTCACGCGCTGGGAGACGGCGGAACCTCCGCAGCCCAAGCAGCCGCCGGTGCCCGAGCTCGCCGCCAACGCGGTCACCCGGGACCAGGATCTGGTCGAAGTCATGCGCCAGTCGCTCGCGGACGAGCAGGCGGCGCGCGACGAACTCGCCCAGCGACTGTCGGCGACCGATGCGGCGCTGGCGGCGCGGGAGCAGAGCCTCACGCAGACCCAGGCGGAACGCGCGCGATTGAGCGAGGAACGCGCCGCCATCTCGGCTTCCCTGGCTGAAACCCGTCGCCAGGCCGCCGAGCTGGAACGGCAGGCATGAGCGATCGTGCGAAGGGCCGTTGGATAATGTTGAATGCGCTGCGCATCGGCGGGCTGATCTTCATGGCGATCGGGCTGCTCATCTGGCGCAAGGGCATCGGCGGCTTTCAGG
>CALFZM010000236.1 GCA_937952235.1 uncultured Opitutia bacterium
GGTGCTGGAGGAGCGCAACGCGGGCGTCGCCTGAAGGCGCCGCCCGCCGCACCGCGCTGCCTCCGGCGTAACGTTTCAGCCGGGTGGAGCCGCCTGTCCCCAGGCGGCTGACGTTCCGAAACGCAAAGACGCGAAGGAGAGCAAAGACTCGCGAAGGAAAACTGGGCGAAACTTCGCGCTCCTTTGCGACTTTGCGTTTTGGTTGTGGCTACAGAATTGCTGAACCTGCTTTCGCCGCTCCACCTTTCGGCAGGGCCGTCTTCATGGCTGGTTTGAAGCCCAACTGCATGAGTCGGCTCAGCCGCCCTTCAGCGCGAAAACCTGGGCTGCAAGGGTGAAGGCAACGAGGACCTGAATCGCACCGACCGCCGCCCAGAGCAGGGCGAACCCGGCATGGCCGCTGCGGAACAGCCGTGCAGCCGAGGCGAAATTGCGCGCCGCCAGCAGGACGAAGGCGAGCGCCACCGGCAGCACCAGGAAACGCAGCGCCGCCGCCCGGGTGCCGGCGGGGGCGAACGCGAGGGCGAGGGCGCCGCCGGCCAGCAGGACGATCGCGGCGGACACGAGCAGCGAACGCCGGCGCGAGGTGCGTGCCCCTTCCGTCGGATCGGCGGTTCCGGCGGCACCCCCGGCGCCTTCGTGCGGGACGTGCGGTGCCCACTGGTCCAGGACCGCGCGGAGGTCGCCCCGGCGGAGCCAGTACGCGAACGCCTCGATCGGCAGGAACCGGCGGTCGGTGATGAGTTGCAGCCGGGAGTCGTCGTACAGCGCGGCGCCCCGCACCCGCACTCCGGCCGTGAGCGCAAGACGTTCCGCGCCGCGCCCCGCCAGCGGCTCGCGCAGGACGAACCCCTCGCCGCCCGGGACGAGCCGCAGCGCGGCGACGTTGTTCCACGGGGTCTGCAGCGTGGCGCCGGCCTGGCGGAGTTCGACGCCCTCCGGCGTCAGGACCAGCCGGGCCGCGCGGTCCGCCCAGAGGATGACCGGCAGCATCGTCAGCGTGACGATCACCGCTGCGGCGAGCAGCCCGGGTTCGCCGGTGAAGAGGCCGCCGGCGAGAAGCGGCACGGCGAAGAATGCCCAGCTTCCGTACAGGACGGCCCGCCGGGCGGGGCTGATGCCATAGGTGCGACGCGGGGCCATGGTCGGGGCGGAGGGCGGGCTCCGTTGAAGGGAGTCGTGGGGCGCGTGGCAAACTCCGAACCGCCGGGCCGGGTGTGCTCCGCGCATTCCCGCGTCGACGCGCCTCTGCGCCCCTGCATGCTGGACGCGCTTCCCGGCGGGAAGACGCCCCATGCCCCTCCAGATTGTCCGTCGCCTCGCGTCCCTGCTTCCTCTCCTCACCGCGGCCCTGCCGGCGGCGGAGGACCTGTCCGTGCTGCGGCCCACGACCGCCGGGGGCGTGGCGCCCGGCCGGCAGTTCGAGCGCTGGCTGAAGCACGAGTTCTACCAGCGCGTCGACCGGCGCGCGGCCGCGTTCGAGCAGGTGCTGAAGAGCGAATCCGCGATGCGCGCGTGGCAGGCGGAGCGAAAGGCCTTTTTTGTCCGGCAGCTCGGCGGCTGGCCGGAGCGTACGCCGCTCCATGCCCGCGTGACCGGCCGGCTGCAGGGGCAGGGGTACCGGGTGGAGAACATCCTGTTCGAAAGCCGCCCCGGCCACCACGTCACGGGCAACCTCTACCTGCCCGAGGGCACCGGTCCCTGGCCGGGCGTCATCGTGCCCTGCGGCCACAGTCACGACGGCAAGGCCGCCGTCGCCTACCAGCGGGTCTGCATCCTGCTCGCGCGAAACGGCATGGCGGCGCTGTGCTACGATCCGATCGGCCAGGGCGAGCGTTACCAGATGCTGGATACGACGCGGGAGTACACGCACTTCGACGGCGCGCCGCGCGTGCCCGTGCCGCATCCCCACGTCCACGTCCTCTGCACGGTCGAGCACACCATGATGGGCGTGGGCAGCATCCTGCTCGGGAGCAATGTCGCGCAATACCGGATCTGGGACGGCATGCGCGCGATCGATTACCTGCAGAGCCGGCCCGACATCCGCGCCGACAGGATCGGCTGCACCGGCAACTCCGGCGGCGGCACGCTCACCGCGTACCTGATGGCGCTCGACGAACGCATCGTCGCGGCGGCGCCGGTGTGCTACCTGACGACATTCCGGCGGCTGATCGATTCGCAGGGCGCGCAGGACGGGGAGCAGAACATCTTCGGGCAGATCGAGGCCGGCATGGACGAGGCCGACTACGTCATCATGCGCGCGCCCAAGCCGACCCTGATCCTCGCCGGCACGCGGGACGCGACCTTCGACTTTCGTGGCACGGCGGAGCTCTTCATCGAGGCGAAACGCTTCTATTCCCGGCTCGGTCGCGGCGAGGCCGTCGAGCTCAACGCCCCCGACGCCCCGCATGGTTACACCCTGCAGCAGCGCGAGGCCGCCGTGCGCTGGCTGCACCGGTGGCTGGTCGGGTCCGAGAAACTGATCCGCGAAGTCGAGTCGCTTCCCGACGCGTTCACCGACGAGCAGCTCCGCGCGCTCACCCAGGGCGACTGGACGAAGGAGCAGCTCTACGCGACTCCCCGCGGCCAGGTCATGCTCCTGCCGGGGGAGAAGTCCGTGTTCCAGCTCAACGCCGACCGCGCGGCGGCGCTGCGGGCGCCCCGCCAGGCGGCCTGGGCGGCGCTGTCGGCGTCCGCCCGGCGCGAACGCGTGCGCGCCACGATCGGCGCCGCCCCGCCGGGGACGGTCGCCGAGCCGGCGGTCATGGCGGCGGGCACGGTGAGCCGCCCGGGCTATACGGTGCGCAAGCTCGTCCTCACGGTGGACGAGCGGCTGAGCCTGCCCGCGCTGCTGTTCGTGCCGGAAAACCCGCGCGGGCCGGCGACGTTGTACCTGCATGGCACGAGCATGGCGGCGGACGCGGCACCGGGCGGACCGATCGAGCGACGGGTGCAGGCCGGACAGGTCGTGCTCGCCGCGGAACTGCGTGGCATCGGCGAGACCGAGACCGGCCACGAGCGGCGCGACTACGGCTACGGCCGATTCGGGCGCGACAACCAGGAAATCTACCTCGCGTACCTGAATGGCCAGAGCTTCGTCGGCCTGCGCGCCGACGACGTGCGCCGCTGGACGCAGGTGCTGCGCGGCGCCGCGCTCACCGGTCGGGCTCCGACCGAGGTGCACCTGACGGCCGTGGGCGAGGCGGCGATTCCCGCGCTGCACGCGGCGATGTTGCAGCCGGACGCGTTTCAACGGGTGCAGCTCCGGCGGTCGATCGGCTCGTGGGAGGCCGTGGTGACCGCGACGGAGACGTACGACCAGTTCGTCAACGTCGTGCACGGCGCACTGCAGCACTACGACCTGCCCGACCTGGTCGCCGCCGTCGGCGCCGAGAAGGTGTCACTCGAGGAGCCGGTCGACGTGATGGGGCGGCCGTTCGTCCGCTAGAGCGGCAGGAGAGATCGGGTAGCCGCTCTGCGGACAACGTCGCTCTGTCGGCGTCGTGGCTGCGACGGAGCACGGCCCTCCGAGAGTTCCCTACCTCAGCCGGGACGACTCAGCAGGTGGAGCCGCCTGTCCCCAGGCGGCTGACGTGCGACGTACCCGTCCGCAGCGGCTTGAGGACAAGCCGCTCCACCTTTCAGCGCGACCGTTCTCACGGGTGAGCTGAACGCCAACTCCATCGTCGCCTAGGATCCTCGCATCGCAGCCACATGCTCGCTCACGCCACCCCCTTCGTGTGGTTCGTGTGGTTCGTGGTTCCCCTCCGAGTGCTTCCACGGACCAGCGGGAGAAACCACGAAACACACGAAGCACACGAAAGCTGTGCCGTGCGGGCATGGGTCCCAAGCCCGCTCGAAAGCCAGGACGGCTCAAAAATGCAGCAGGTGGAGCCGCCTGTCTCCAGGCGGCTGACGTGCGACGGACCCGTCCGCAGCGGCTTGGGGACAAGCCGCTCCACCTTTCAGCGTGGCCGTTTTCGTGGGTGATTGAGAAGGCTCCGCTTGGTTCCGGGTTCCAACCGTGTAGAACTCCCGCCCGTCATCCCGCGGCGAGAATCCGGCGTACGGTTGCGGCGACTTCCGCGCGCTCGGTTGCGGTGAGTTCGGGAAAGATCGGGATGCTGATCACCTCGGTGGCGAGCTGCTCGGCGACCGGCAGGCTTACCTGCGGCAGATGCGTGAAGCACTCCTGCCGGTGCAGCGGCACCGGATAGTAGATCTCGGCGCCGATGCCGGCGGCCGCGAGCTGCGTGCGCAACGCATCGCGGCGGCCGGGGCCGGCAATGCGGAGGGTGAACTGGTTCCAGATATGGTCGTTGCCGGCCGCGATGCCGGGGAGCGTGACGCCGTGCAGGCCGCCGAGCTGCGCGCGGTAGAAGGCCGCGTTCTCCTGGCGGGCGGCGCAGTAGGAAGGCAGGTGCGGCAGCTTGGCGCGCAGCAGCGCGCATTGCAGCGCGTCGAGCCGGAAGTTCCCGCCGACGAGCTTGTGGTAGTACTTTGGCCTGGCCCCGTGCGTGCGCAGCAGCCGGACCTTCTCGCCGAGGTCATCGCGGTTCGTCGTGACGAGACCGCCGTCGCCAAAGCCGCCGAGATTCTTCGACGGAAAGAAACTGTACGTGCCGAACTCGCCAAACGTGCCGCAGGCGCGGCCCTGGTGCCGCGCGCCGAGGCCCTGCGCGGTGTCCTCGATCATGGCGAGGCCGTGCTGCCGCGCGAGGGCGAGCAGCGGCTCCAGGTCGGCGGACTGCCCGAAGAGGTGCACCGGCATGATCGCGCGCGTGCGCGGCGTGATCCGGCGTGCCACGTCGGCCGGGTCGAGGTTGAACGAATCGGCCAGCGAATCGGCGAAGACCGGCACGGCGCCGACCCGCGCGATGCAGCCGGCGGTGGCGAAGAAGGTGAACGAAGGGCAGATGACCTCGTCGCCGGGCTGCAGGTCCAGCGCCATCAGGGCGACGAGGATGGCATCGGTTCCGGAGGAAACCGCGATGGCGTGTTTCGCGCCGAGGAACGCGGCGCACTCGCGCTCGAAGGCGTCGACCTCGCTCCCGAGGATGAAATGACCGGAGCGGAGCACGCGTTCGAACGCGGCCGTGAGCTCGGCGTGGAGCGCCTGGTTCTGGCGATTGAGATCGAGGAGGGGGACGGCCATGGGGCAAGGGAAGGGAGGGTTTCCGGCGCCGGCAACATCACGTCGCGTGGAACGATCGATAACCCTGCTTCCCGGTCGCGAGCTGCGCGGGGAGCGGGGCCTCCTCGTCGAGATCGAGGCAGCGGAGGACGCCAGGTGCCGTCTCGCGATAGCGCAGGCCGCTCTCCGGGCAGGTGAAAATGCCGTCGTGCGGCTGGCGCAGCGGGTGGCCGTGGCGGCTGACCCACCCGCGCTGCCGGCCCGGCACGCCGACCATGAGGGCGTAGTCCGGCACGTCGCGGGTGATCACCGTGCCGGCGGCGACGAGGCAATAGCGTCCGAGCTTCACGCCGCAGACGATCGTGGCGTTGGCGCCGACGGTGGCCCCGCGGCGGAGCAGCGTCGATTCGTACACGCCGCGCCGCACCACCTGTGACCGGGGATTGGATACGTTGGTGAGCACGCACGAGGGCCCGAGGAAAACGTCATCCTCGACCACCGTGCCGCTGTAGACCGAGACATTGTTCTGGATCTTCACGTTGCGGCCGATGCGCACGCCGGAGGCGATCATCACGTTTTGCCCGAGGTTGCAGTCGGCCCCGAGCTCGGCGTGCTCGCAGATGTGGCTGAAGTGCCAGATGCGGGTGCCGGCGCCGATGGTGCAGGGCTGGTCGATGACGGCGGTGGCGTGGGCCTGGTAGGAGGCGGACATGGGAGGAAAGGTGGACCGGGTTGGAGGGTGCCCACGGATCACACGGAAGACACGGAAAATGGTGGGACTGGGACAGGGTTGAGCTGGGTTCTGCCGGTGCAGGCCGTCCGCTGGCGGGCGCTCTGGAGAGCCTGCATGCAGGCGGCCGACGAGGAAGCGCGTTGCGCCTTCGTGCGCAGGCCACCTCAAACCGCCTCGACCGCCGTCCGCACGCCACCGTTCTCCATCGAGCGCCGGCAGGCGTCGAGGACCGCGACCACGCGCAGTCCGCTCAGGCCGTCGGTGATCGAGGGTTCGCGGGTGGCGACGGCGCGCAGGAAGGCGGCGCACTCGAGGCGCAGCGGTTCGGCGGGAGTCAGGGGCAGGTACTGCACCGGGCCTTTCTGCAATCCGGGCTGGCCGTCGCGCCAGGCCACCTGCTGGTCGAAATACGCCAGCTTGTAGTCGGGGTTGGCGTCGTCGAACACCGCCATGCCGCGGTCGCCGACCACGACGAGCTTCTGCTCCTTCATCGGGTGCAGCCAGCTGCTGAGCAGGTGCGCATCGACGCCGCCGGCGAAGTGCAGCAGCGAGACCGTGAAGTCCGCCCGCGGCTGGCCGAGAGCGTGCGTGCCGTGGCAGGTGACCGCCTCGGGCATCTCGCCGGTCAGGCGCAGGATCAGGGCGACGTCGTGCGGCGCGAGGCTCCAGAGCGCGTCCTCCTCCATGCGGACCAGGCCGAAGCCGAGCCGGTGCGAATGCAGGCGGAGGATTCTCCCGAGGCGCCCGGCCGCGACCCATTCGCGCAGGGTGAGGAACGACGGGTGATACTCGAGCAGATGTCCGACGTGCAGCATGCGGCCCTTCGCCGTCGCGCGATCCACGAGCGCGCGGCAGTCGGCGATGGTGAGCGCCATCGGCTTCTCCACCAGCAGGTCCTTGCCGGCCTCGAGGGCCTGCAGGCCGAGCGGAGCGTGCGTGATCGCGGGCGTGGCGAGCACCACGGCCGCGATGTCGGCGCGGCCGAGCACGGGTTCGAGCGACGCATGGACATCGGCGCCCGGGGCGAGCTCGCGGGCGGAGGCCTGGCCGGCGGGCGTGGGGTCGACCACGGCGGCGAGGGCGCCGAGGGCCTGGAAGTTGCGGACCACATTGCGGCCCCAGTAGCCGCAGCCGACGACGGCGACCCGGGGGGAGGAGGAAGGACTCATGAGGGCGGAACGGTGCAGGGGCGCAGCGTGGAGCGACGCCGCGCCGGCTGACAAATCTCCTCTGGACCGCCGCGGCCGGGAGGGGGGAGATTTACGGCGTTTTGCCGGACGGAAGCCGCTCCAGGGCCGCGCCGGGAGCGTCCGCGCATTGCCATCGGACCGCGCGTGACCCAGCGTCCGCGCGTGCCCACGCCGGAGCCCGCGCTGCTATCGATCATCATCGTCGCGTACCAGTCGCGCGACGAGATCGGCGGCTGCCTGGCTTCGCTGCCGCGGTCGCTTGACGGCGGCCGCGTCGAGGCGGTGGTGGTGGACAATTCTCCCGGGGACGGCGCCGGCGAGCTCATCCGCCGTGAGTATCCGTGGGTCGACTACGTGCCGGCGCCCGAGAACCTGGGCTTCGGCCGGGGCAACAACCGGGGCTACGCGCGCACGACGGGGACCCACGTGCTCTTCCTCAACCCCGACACCGTCGCCAACGCCCCCGCGCTCGCGCACTGCCTGGCGCGCCTGCGCGCGGATCCGGGGATCGGGGTGATCTCGCCGCGGCTCGTGCAGGCGGACGGCGCGATGGACCTCGCGTGCCGGCGCTCGATCCCGACGCTCTGGGACGGTTTCTGCCGGGCGTGCGGACTCGCGGCTGCGTTGCCGCAGGTGTCCTGGTTTTCCGGCTACAACCTCACCCACCTGCCGGTGGACGGCACGTACGACGTCGGCGCGATCAACGGCGCCTTCATGCTCGCCCCGCGGCGCGCGCTCGAGGCGGTGGCGCCGGACGGTGCGGTGTTCGACGAGACCTTTTTCATGTACGGCGACGATCTCGACCTGTGCATCCGTTTCGCGCGCGCGGGGTGGCGGATCGTGTACGACGGGAGCCACGAGATCACGCATCTCAAGGGCATGAGCGTCGCCCGCGATTTCGAGCGCATGTCGCAGGCCATCTTCGACGCCAACCGCGACGTGTATCTCAAGCACTTCAACCCGCGAAACTCTGCCCTCGTCCGGCTCAAGTACCGCGTCGCCTTCGGCGCCTGGAAGACGGTCGCACGCTGGAAGGCGCGGCTGCGGGGATATCGAAGGGTGAAACCGATGTGAGGCGATGGGTGATGGGTGGCGCGCCCTAGCATGAGCGTACGATGAAGCCAGTGACCCATCACCCCTGACCCCCGTCTCCCGATCGACCCGCGGCTCCGTCAGTACGCGTTCTTCCACCGCACGAACGTCAGCGCCAGGATCTGGAGGTCGAGCCAGAGGGACCAGTTCTCGATGTAGTAGATGTCGTGCTGAATCCGCCGGACGATGGAGCCTTCGCCGCGCAGGCCGTTGACCTGGGCCCAGCCGCTCATGCCGGGCTTGGCGAGGTGCCGCGGGAGGTAGTGCGGGATCTGGGCGGAGAGGCGGTCGACATGGTAGGGCCGCTCTGGCCGCGGGCCGACGAGGCTCATGTCGCCGCGAAACACGTTCCAGAACTGCGGCAGTTCATCGAGGTTCCAGCGGCGCATGAAGGCGCCGATGCGCAGGAGCCGCTCGTCGCCGCGCGCCGTGCTCTGGCGGTCGCGATCCCGCGACTCGGCTTCGGGGACCATGCTGCGCAGCTTCCAGAGCGTGAAGGTCCGGTGACCGGCGCCGACGCGGGTCTGCGAGAAGAAGACCGGCCCCCCGGGCGACTCGCGCTTGATCAGGAGGGCGAGCACGGCGACGACCGGCGCCGACAGCACCAGGCCGACGGTGGCGCCCGCGAGGTCCACGCCGCGCTTGAGGATCCGGTTGAAAAGCTTGTTGATCGCGAGGTCCTCGACGCCCAGCACCGGCAGCCGGCCGATCGTTTGCAGGCGAAGCCCGCTGAGGAAGATCTGGAACGAGGATGGGATCACCTTCCACTCCACATAGGCGCGCTCGCACTCCTCCACCACCCGCAGCAGCTGCTCGCGCGGCAGGTCGGTCCGGGCGGAGATGAGGATGTCGAGCTGCCCGCGCGCGAGGATCTCGGGCAGGCGGTCGACGGTCCCGAGCGCGTCGGCGGGCGCGGCCTCGTCGGGCAGCGCGATGAACCCGCAAAACTGATACGGGTGCGCCGGCTGGGCGGCCAGTTCCGCCGCGAGCGCGCGCGCCTCCTCGTTGCCGCCCAGGATCGCGACGCGCTGCCGCATCCGATCGCTCCACGCCGGTCGCACCAGCAGGGCGTAGAAGGCGCTGCGCCAGACGAACATCACGCCGAGGATCGAAAGGTAGGCCAGGGGAACGAACAGCCGCGAGATCGGCGGCTCGAACTTGAGCACGACCGCGAGCGCGAGGTAGCCGGCGAGCCAGAGGGTGGTGCCCTTGATGATGAGCGCGAGGCTCTGGAATTTCCGCAGCAGCAGCCGCTCCTCGTAAAGGTTGAGCTGCACGTAGCCGGCGATGAGGAAGACGACGCCCAGCAGCAGGAGCGGGACGTAGTCGGCGAACGCCGCATCCGGCACGTCGATACCGAGGCGGCTGAGCGGCGTCCGGTAGCGCAGCCAGAAACCCAGCGCGAGGCCGGCGAACGCGAAGAGGGCGTCGCCCACCACCAGCCAGGCGGGCAGGACGATGCGGCGGAGGCGGCTCGATTCCGTGCGGCTCATCGCGGGGGACTCATCGGGGATCGTCCGGCAGCAGGGCGAGCAGGAAACGCCCCGGCAGCCAGCCTTTGGCGGGCAGCAGGCCGGCCGCGAACTCGCTCGCGACGCGGTGTTCCTGCACCAGATGCAGGTCGACGAGGGGCGGCCCCTCGGGGTGCAGCGCCAGCACGCCGTAGCCGGGACGCTGCCGCCGGAAGGTGCGGACCAGCGCCGGTTCGTCGCCGGCGGGACCGGTCAGGAATGCGCGAAAGTCCGTCTGCAACGCCCGGGCGCGACGCGCGAGCGCGGCGGCGAACGGCTCGTCGCCGGCGGCGACGCCCGCGAACGCGCTGCGCTCCGTCGCCGCCCTCCGCCACATCGCATACGCGGCCGCCCAGGGCGCGGCGGCGGCGGGCGCGAGAGGCCGGCGGGCGGCGATCTCGGGCAGCGCGGCGACGAAGGCGGCGGAAGCGGGATTGAAACCTGTCGCGGGCGGATCGTCCGTGGCTCCCCACCACCAGCGCAGCCAGGGGGGCAGCGCCGCGGGCACCGCGGCGTCGGCCGGCAGCGCTTCGAGCAGGCGACACGCCTCGGCCACGGCGGCCGGACGCATGGCCGCGAGGGCGGACACCTCCCACGCCGGCGACAGGGCGCTGCGGGGATCGTTGAGGAACTCGAGCGCGAAGGCCCGCACCGCGGACTCCCGCCTTCCCGCCTGCGCGAGGGCGAGGCCCAGGCCGAAATAGACGCCGCCCTTGTCGGGCACGAGCCGCGCCGCGGCGATAAAGTGCCGCGCGGCGCCGGCACCCTCGCCGAAGTCGAGGCGGATCCAGCCGAGATTGAAGTGCGCGAACTCCTCGTGCGCACCGGTGGCCAGCGAGCGCTCGAGCCGGTCGGCGGCTTCGCGGGTGACGGCGGCCGATCGCGCCGGGTCAGCAGCGGGCCGTTGCTCGACGAGCCACAGGGCGGCGCGGTGCGCGAAGTACGGATCGTGCGGCGCGGCGGCGGTGGCGGCATCGAGCGCGCGCAGGTAGCCCGCGCCGTCGTTCTCCCCGAGCGCCGTCAGCGCCGCGTCGTAGTGCCGGCGGGCCCGGAGATCCGACCAGGTGGCAGGGACGGCCACGCCGGCGGCAAGCACGATGCCGAGGCCGAGCGCCAACCGGGGCCCGCGGGCGGAGCTGGCGCCGTCCGGCCGCGCGCTCGCCGCCAGCCAGGCCAGGATGGCGGCACCGGTGGCGGAGAAGAACGGCACGTCGAGCTGGTGGTCCGTGAGCGTGAACAATCCGTAGCCACCGAGGCTGGCCGCCGCCGCCAGCGTGGCGGGCGTGCGCGGAGCGCGGACGAAGGCCATGCCGGCGCCGACCAGCAGGAGGAGAAGCGCCACGATCCCCGTTCCGCCCGACGTGGCCCACATTTGCGCGGCCGTGCTGTGGAGCTGGAGGACGTTCTCGGTGCCGCCGTCGAGCGCCGCTCGCACGCGCGGATAGGCGAGCGGCACGGTGCCGGGGCCCCAGCCGGTGAGCGGCCGTGCCGCACCGAGGCGCATCCCGGCGTCGAGCATCGCCGCGCGCTGCGTGTTGCTCTCGCGGGCGGACTCGCCCCAGCGCTGGTGCACGACCAATTCACGCAGGCGCGGATTGGTGGCCACGCCGAGAGCGATGACGGCGAGCGCGGCGGCAGCGAGCAGCGCTTTGCGGCGCCGGCTCCACGGCGCGAAGGATACGATCGCCGCCGCGCCTGCGGCGCCCGCGGCGCCAAGGGCGAGCACGGCCCCGCGGCTGCTGGTCGAGGCGAGCACGATCCCCGCGACGAGCAGCACGGCGATCCAGCCCAGTCGCTGCCTGCCCCGTGTCGCCCACGCCTGCAGCGTGAGCCAGGGAATCAGCAGCACCACGGCGCCGCCCGTGTACGTGGAGTGGCCGAACGGCGCGGTGTTCCGTTCCAGCCAGGGCAGTGGCCATCGGCCGCGGGCCCAGAGGACGAAGCTGCCGATGGCGAGCAGAGCGCCGGCAAACGCGAGCGCGCGGGCGCCGGTTTCCCGCCGTCGTCCGCCCTCCGGTTCCGCGACTGACCACGTGTGATACAAGGCGAAAAACAACGCCACGCCACCGAGGGTCGGCCACACCCGGGGCAGGCTGGCGGCGGAGAACGGGCTCGCGAGGGCCGAGGCAAGTGCGGCGGCGGCGAGCAGTACGGCGCCCGCGGACAAGAGCGGAGGCGGCAGCCGCCAGTCGCCGGCGCGGAGCAGGCCGGCGCTGGCCAGCGCGATCGGGACGAGCGCGAGGCCCACGGCCACCCCCGCGAACGGCCAGCCGTGCAGCCGCGTGGCGGACGGAGGCATGAAGGTCACGAGCGCGAGTGCCGCGAGGCCGGCGGCCGTCGCGAGGCGGGCCGGTCCGGACGCGGCGCCGGGCGGGACGGCGGCGGAGGCGGACTCAGCGGGGTGCGGCATGGGACCGCGAGCAGAGCCGGGAGGCTCGGCACGCGCAAGCGCGCCACGGTCAATCGCCTGCGCGGGCGGGGCATTTTTGCGATTTGTTGACCGGGGGCGCGGGTCGCGGCGGGGCGAGGTCTTGACGGTGCGCGCCGCGCGCAGGCAGGCTTCGGGCGATGTCCGCGGAACTGCCGGTGCCGAAAAAGAAGCTCCCGATCCTCAAGCTGGCGATCGTCGGCCTGGTGCTGGCGGGCCTCGGCGTGGTGGCGCTGCGGGAGATCGGCGTGGCCCGGCTGGTGGGGCTGTTCGACCAGCTCGTCGCCGTCATCCGCGACATGGGCCCCTGGGTTTTCTTCTCCGCCATGGTCATCCTTCCCGCGATGGGCGCGCCCCTGATGGTGTTCAACGTGGTCGCGGGCGAGGCGTTTGCCCCGCAGATGACCATGCCGGGCGTGATCGTGACCGTGGCCGCGGCGATTGCGGCGAACCTTGCCCTCACGTACTGGCTGGCGCGCTACGCGCTGCGGCCGCTGCTGACGCGGCTGGTGGCGCGCTATGGTTACTCGGTGCCGCGGGTGACGCGGCAGAATGCCCTCACCGTGACGCTGCTGGTCCGGCTCACGCCGGGGCCGCCCTATTTCCTGCAGGGCTACCTGCTCGGCCTGGCGGAGGTGCCGCTGCGGCTGTTCATGATCGTCTCCTGGCTGGCCGTCGTGCCGCTGGCGGTGTCGGCGGTGGTGCTCGGCAAGGCGGCGCGCGAAGGCCACCTCGGCAAGATCGGACTGGTGCTGGGCGTGATGGTCCTCGTGGTGGTGGGCGTGCAGCTCGTGCGCCGGAAGGTGGCCAAGCGTGAGACCTGAGGCCGAGCCGGCGGAAGGGGCGCGGGCGGAGAGCGTCAGCGAATTCACGCGCCGCGTGAAGCTGCTGCTCGAGGGCGGGATCCGGCCGTCGTGGGTGCGCGGCGAGGTGTCGAACCTGCGGGCGCAGGCGAGCGGTCACGTGTATTTCTCGCTCAAGGATGCCGGGGCGCAGGTCAGCGCGGTGCTCTTTCGCGGCGATGCCGCCCGGCAGACCGTGAAGCTGCGCGACGGGCTGCAGGTCGTCGTGTACGGAGAGGTGAGCGTCTACGAGGCGCGGGGGCAGTATCAGCTCATCGTGCGGGTCGCGATCGACGACGGAATCGGGCGTCTGCAGCGGGAATTCGAGGCCCTGAAGGTGCGGCTCGCGGCGGAGGGTTTGTTTGCGCCGGAGAGGAAGAAGCCGGTGCCGGCGTTGCCGCGGACCGTCGGCTTCATCACTTCGCCGACCGGCGCGGCGGTGCAGGACTTCCTGCGCATTCTCACCCGGCGCGGCTGGCGCGGTCGGGTCGTCGTGCTGCCCGCGAAAGTGCAGGGCGAAGGCGCGGCGGCCGAGATGGTGGCGATGCTCGCGCGGGCCCAGGGACTCGGGATCTTCGACCTGCTCGTGATCGGCCGCGGCGGCGGCAGCCTCGAGGACCTGTGGGCCTTCAACGAGGAGCCGCTCGTCCGCGCGGTGGCGGCCTGCACCGTGCCGGTCATCGCGGCGGTGGGGCACGAGATCGACTTCACGCTGTGCGATTTCGCCGCGGACGTCCGCGCGGAGACGCCGAGCGCGGCGGCCGAGCTCATCACCAGTCATTTCGTCGACGCGCGGGAGCGCTCGCGCCGGGCCGCCGGATCGCTGCTGGAGCGAACGACGGCGCGGCTGGCGCGCGCCGGGGCGGAACTCGACCACGCCCGGTCGCGGCTGCGGTTGCTCTCACCCGCGGCCCAGGTGGAACAGGGCTGGCTGCGGGTGGACGATCTATCGAATCGGCTCGCCGCGGCGCTGCGGCATGCGGTGCAGGAAGGCCGGCGGCGGCTCGCGGAGGGCCGGGCGGCACTGGCGCGACACGATCCCGAGCTGCGGGTGCAGGCGGAATCGCACCGGCTTTTGGCGCTCTGGAAGCGGTTGCAGGCGGCCAGTCCGGCGTCGGTGCTGAACCGGGGTTTCGTGATCGTGCGCGATGAAGCCGGTAATCCGGTCACGCGCAAAGCGGGCGTGAAGAGAAACCAGCCGCTGACGGCGGAGTTCGCCGACGGCCGCATCGAACTGCGGCGCGTGCCGTAAGGCGGGTCCGCGACCCGCGCTGACCGGCGCGCGGGCTTGCCGGGGAGATTCAGCCGGGCCGGAGCCGCTTGTCCCCCGGCGGCTCCACCTCAACGGCATGCGTCCGGCTCAGAGCTTCGGGAACTTCATCCACTTCGCGCCGGCCTTGCCGCTCTTCACCACGGTCTCGATGAAGGCCATGCCGGCGAGCCCGTCGTCGATGTTGGGGAAATCGTAGCCGCCCTTCGGCGGCTTGCGCCCCGCGATGGCGTCGGCGATGGCCGTGGCCGCCCCGCGATAGACGTTGGCGAACGCCTCGATGAATCCCTCCGGGTGCGCGAAGGGCGTGCGCGTGGCGCCGGCGGCGGCGGGAGAGACGTAGCTGTTGCCGCGCCGGTGGACCTGCTGCGGTGCGTCGGCCTTCTTGAAGTACAGCTCGTTGGGATTCTCCTGGAACCACTGCAACGATCCCTTGGTGCCGTAGACGCGGATGTTGATGTTGTTTTCGTCGCCGCTGGAGATCTGCGAGGCGAAGAGAATGCCCTTCACGCCCTGGCTGAAGCGGACGAGGCAGTTGCCGTCGTCGTCGAGCAGCCGGCCCGGGATGAAGGTCGAGAGCTCGGCGCAGATCTCCTCGACGTCGAGGCCGGTGATGTAGCGGGCGAGGTTGTGCGCATGCGTGCCGATGTCGCCCATGCAGTTCGAGACGCCCGAGACGTTCGGATCCATCCGCCAGTTGGCGATCTTGCTGATCGTGCCCGACTCCAGCGCGGTGATCGCGTAGCCCTGCGGATACTCGACCACGACCTTCATCAGCTTGCCGAGCTTGCCGCTGCGCACCCAGTCGCGGGCCTCCTTCACCATGGGGTAGCCGGTGTAATTGTGCGTGAGGGCGAAGACCTTGCCGGACTTCCTCACCACCTCGCGCAGCTTGAGCCCCTCCTTGAGCGTGAAACAGAGGGGCTTGTCGCAGACGACGTGGAAGCCGGCCTCGAGAAACGCCTTCGCGATCGGGGCGTGCGTGTTGTTGCGGGTGACGATCGAGACGAAGTCGATGCGTTCGTCGGCCGGCAGCGCGGCCTCCTTCTGCACCATCTCCTGGTAGGTGCCGTAGACGCGCTGCGGGTCGAGGAACAGGTCCTCGCCCGAAAGCCGCGACTTCTCCGGATCGGACGAGAAGCAGCCGGCGACGAGATCGATTTCACCGTCGAGGCGGGCGGCCATCCGGTGCACCGCGCCGATAAAGGCGCCGCGACCGCCGCCGACCATGCCCATGCGAAGTTTGCGATTCAGTTTCATGAGGAAGGTGACACTGGGAGCGCGGCCGTCCCCGGCCGCAGTTTGGGGAGGCGGCCGGGGGCGGCCGCGCTCCCGGGAAGGCGGACTACAGCCCCACCGGCTTGCCCGACGCCGCCGATTTGTAGGCGCCGTCGATGACCTTCATCAGGGACAGGGCCTGGTCGGGCGTGTTGAGCGGAGCCTCGGTGCCTTCGAGGGCGCGGATGAAATTGGCGGCGGAGCGCACGCGGCCCATCGTCTCGTCGGGCGATACGACGATGC
>CALFZM010000237.1 GCA_937952235.1 uncultured Opitutia bacterium
GTCGCACGTCAGCCGCCTGGGGACAGGCGGCTCCACCTCAACGGCATGCGTCCGGCTCAAAGCTCCGCCAGCTTGATGTTCCGATACTCGGCCTTCATCGCCACCTTCGGGTGGATCTGCAGCCCGAGCGGCGCGGCGCCGGAGAATTTCGCGTCGGTGTATTCGGACGCCTTCACGCCATTGATCCAGCAGGTGAACGTGTTCCCCTTGGCCTGGATCCGGATCGTGTTCCACTCGCCTTCCGGCTTCATCAGTTTCGCCGCCATCTTGGCCTGACCCGCCTCCGGGTAGGCCGGTTTTCCGCCCGTGTAGAACGAGCCGGACATGTCGACCTTCAGGCTGCCCGAGATGCCGAGCTGCAGCTGGATCTTCGGCTTCCGCATCTCCACGCCCGTGTCCGTGTAGCCCTTCCACCGCACATCGAACTCGAGCACGAAGTCCTGGTACTCCTTCTGCGTCCAAAGGTAGTGACCCGTCTTTGCGGCATTGTTCTCGCCGACGAGCACGCCGTTCTCGATCCGCCAGAATTCGCTCGCGCCCTCAGCCTTCCAGCCGGTCAAATCGCGACCGTTGAAAAGCGGCTTGAGCTGCGGCTCGGCGGCGATGCCGACCGTCGCCGCGATACATGTCACCAGGGCAAGAAGGAGGGAGCGGGGTTTCATCGCTTCGCACTCTGACATCTCACGTGCCGGCGGAAAGCGCGAACTGGCGGAAAGTGTCGACGGAGGGAAAGGAGGGATTCTCGGGCGGCGAAGAGTCTGTAACTTTTCCGCTCCCCGACGGGTTCTGCCTGCGAACCAGTCCCCTCCGATGAAAATCCCTGCATCGCCCGCGCTGTGTTCAGCCGCGATCCTGGCTTCACCCGGAGCCATCGCCGACGTCGTACGAATCGTCGAAAGGCAGTTTTCCGCCGCCCACCCGGGCGTCCCCACGGCCGAAACTCACGGCGGCTCCATCCGGATAACCTAAACGCCAAGACGCGAAGGACAGCGAAGACTCGCGAAGGAAAACCTGGCGAAGCTTCGCGTGCTTTTGCGTCTTTGCGTTTTGGTTTGGGCTACAGAATGATTGAATCTGCTCGTGACGGTTCCGGCAGCCACGGCCCTGCCGAACACTTCCGTCCGAGCGCCGCAGGCTGACCCATCGCCGACCACTCCGGCTCGAGCGCGATCGTCACCTCAAGGTCCCCGCCGACCGCCGATCTGGACGACTTCCGACGAAGTTCCGCTCGGATCGATCGCCGCATACACGCCGGCGTAGGGTTTCACCCAGGAGAGCACGTAGTTTCCCTTGCTGCCGTCGAAGCATGCCACGATGCGCCACGCACCGCTCTCCCAACGCGCCAGGTAGACGGGGCCCACGTCCGACCGCACGCGCCACTCCGTACCTGTGAAGGTCAGCGGCGAGAGGAAATTGCGCGGCGTCGCCGACGCTGCCTCACCCAGAACCCAACTGCCGGCCACGAGCGCGATCAGGAGCCGCAGCACGGTTCGGGGGTTCATGGTTGAGAACATGGACTCCGCGTTCGGGCCCCTCAAGCCTAATATGGGGTATTGACCCTAGTTAAAACCCGTACGCTGGACTACGTGTCAGCCCGAAGGGTATCGCACTCACCTCCGCCTCCCACCGCACCTGGCTCCGCTTTCCGCGGCTCGAGATCGCCGCGGTAAACTAGCGGTCAAACATGCGGTGGAAAACCTGTTGCGGGAAGCGGGTGCCGTTGGTTGATCCCTCTTGAGGCGCCTGGGCAACTCTCCTGAAACCGCCCCCTGCCCCCGGCGTCTTCCGCCCAGTCACGAGGAACCAAGAATAACGCCCGTTAGCTCTTCTTATCCATGTCGCACCCCCACCACTCCGACGGTCGGTCAGTCGAGCCCGCTCATCCCTGCTGCGGCACCTCCACGAATCTCGAGGATTATTTCCTGACGCGCCGTCAGCTCCTGCGAAGGATGGGGCTGGGGCTGGGCGCCCTCTCACTCGCGAACATCATCGATCCGGCCTACCTTTCGGCGGCGGGAGCGCCCAAGGGCAAGGTGGCCGCGGGACCGCTGACGCCCAAGCCGTCGCACTTCACCGGCAAGGCCAAGGCGATCATTCATGTCTTCGCGCAGGGGGCGCCCTCCCACGTCGACACCTGGGATCCGAAACCGACGTTGGCCCGCATGAACGGCCAGTCGATTCAAGGCGGGGAGATCGCGCTGGGCTCGCCCTTCAAGTTTTCGCGTCACGGGCAGAGCGGCCTCGAAGTGAGCGAGGTGTTTGCCAAGACGGCGGCCCATGCGGACGACCTCGCGGTCATCCGATCGATGTGGACGGACATCCCGGCGCATGAGGTGGCGACCGTCTTCATGAACACCGGCTCGCTTCGCATCGCGAAGCCCAGCCTGGGGTCCTGGCTGGTGTACGGGCTCGGCACCGAAAATCAGAATCTTCCCGGCTTCATCGCCCTGCGCGGCGGCGGCCTTCCTCCGGGCGGCGCCGCCAATTATCAATCGGCGTTCCTTCCCGGCGTTTACCAGGGAACGAGCATCAACACGCAGGCGCCGAGCGTGCCGCAGATGATTCAGAACATCCGGAACGCGTACGTCTCGAAAAACGAGCAGCGCCGCCAGCTCGACTTCGTCCATCAGCTCAACGAGCTCCATGCCCAGAACCTGCAGCGGGACGCCGCGCTGGAGACCCGCCTCGAAAGCTACGAGATCGCGTTCCGCATGCAGGCCGAGGCGCTGGATGCGTTCGACATCAACAAGGAGTCCGCTGACACGCGCGCGGCCTACGGCACTTCCGAACAAGGCAAGCAGCTCCTCATCGCCCGCCGCCTCGTCGAGCGCGGCGTGCGCATGGTGCAGGTCTGGCACAATGGGTGGGACCATCACCAGCAGCTGCAGACGCGGCTCGCGGCCAAGGCCGGGGAAATCGACCAGCCCCTCGCCGCGCTGATTCACGATCTCAAGCAGCGGGGCTTGTTCGATTCGACGCTCGTCATCTGGGGTGGCGAGTTCGGCCGCAAGCCCACGCGGGACCGCAACGGTTCCGATGATCCGGGTCGCGACCACAACGCCCGGGCGTTCTCCGCAGTCCTCGCCGGAGGCGGCATCAAGGGAGGAACCGTCCATGGCGAGACCGACGAACTCGGCGCCAGCGCGATCAAGGACAAGGTCCATCCGCACGATCTCCATGCGACGATCCTCCATTGCATGGGCATCGATCACACCCGCCTGACGTATCGATTCAACGGCCGCGACTTCCGGCTGACCGATGTCGCGGGCAATGTCGTCAAGCCCATCGTCGCTTAAGCCTCCCATGCACGCATCCCAGCTCATCCGTGCGTCCTCGCTTCGCCGCCACGCCCTCCGCACTCTCTGGGGCCTGTTTGCCGCCACCACGGTGGCGCTGACTGCCAGCGCCGCCGAACTCCCGGTCGGGCATCCGAAGGTGGCTGCGCCCCTTTCCCCCGCGGACCTCGCGTTCTTCGAAGCCAAGGTCCGCCCGGTGCTGGTGCAGCACTGCTACAAGTGCCATAGCAAGGAGGGCGACAAGGTCCGCGGCGGCCTGCTGCTCGATTCGCGCGAAGCGCTCCTGGCCGGCGGCAACTCCGGCGCGGTTATCGTTCCCGGCAAGCCTGACGAGTCGCTGCTCATCCAGGCGATCCGCTACAAGGACGAGGACCTGCAGATGCCGCCCAAGGATGAAAAGTTGAGCGACCAGCAGATTGCCGACCTCACCGAATGGGTTCGCCGCGGCGCCCCCGATCCCCGCTCGGCCGCGCCGCAGGGTGTCTCCGGTGCGCGCTACGGCGGCGTCGGCCGCCAGCACTGGGCGTTTCAACCGGTGAAGAAGCCCGCCGTGCCCGCCGTGCAGGACAGCGGCTGGGTCAAGACGCCCGTCGACAATTTCGTGCTGGCCCGGCTCGAGGCCGCCGGCATGACGCCCAACAAGACCGCCGACAAGGCCACGCTCATTCGCCGCGTCTACTTCGATCTCATCGGCCTGCCGCCGCATCCGGCCGAGGTGGAGGCCTTCGTACGGGACGACTCACCCGACGCGTACGCCAAGATCGTCGACAAACTCCTCGCCTCGGCCGCGTACGGCGAACACTGGGCCCGCTACTGGCTCGACGTCGCGCGCTATTCGGACTCGAAGGGCGACGCCCGCGGGCAGGAAGACCTGCGTTACCCTCACGCGTGGACTTACCGCGACTGGGTCGTGAAGGCGTTCAACGCCGACATGCCCTACAACGAATTCATCATCCACCAGCTCGCGGGCGATCGCGTCCAGGCTGCGATCGAGCGGATGGCCAAGGAAAAGAAACAACCGCTGCCGGAGAACCGCTACCCGCTCTCGGCGATGGGCTTTCTCACGCTGGGCAATCAATTCAACGGCCGCCGCGACGACATCATCGGCGACCAGATCGACGTCACGACCAAGGCCTTCCTCGGCCTGACTGTCGCCTGCGCCCGCTGCCACGATCACAAGTTCGATCCGATTCCCACGAAGGACTATTATTCACTCTACGGAGTATTCGCGAACAGCCTCCAACCGACCGAGCTGCCCACGCTTCAGGTCAACCCGCCGAAGTCCGAGGCGTTCGTCGCGTACCTCGAAAAGTCCGCCGAACTCGGCAAGCGCCAGGCCGAGCTAAAGGAGAAGCAGGACGAGTTCCGGCGCGCGCTCAAGGCCAGCGGCGGCAAGGCCAAGGCGACTGCCGCCGCCGTCGCCGGGGCTCGAATTGATCCGCGCACCCGGGCGCAGCTCCAGCGCTCCGAGCGCGAACTGCAGCGCGACATCGGCAATCTCGAGATGCAGCACCCGGGAGCGCCGGCGCGCGTGAATGCCCTTTACGACATGCAGGACATCAACCCGCGGCAGGTCGCCCGGGACTATCCCGTCCTGATCCGCGGCGAAGCCGGCAACCGGGGCGAAGTCGTTCCCCGCCGATTCCTCGAAATCCTTTCGCCCGACCCGAAGAAGCGCCCCGAATGGAAGCGAGGCTCCGGTCGCTGGGAACTGGCGCTCGCGATCGCCGATCCCAAGAATCCCCTGACCGCCCGGGTCTTCGTGAACCGGATGTGGCAGCAGCACTGGGGTACCGGCATCGTCGAAACCCCCGACGATTTCGGCAACATGTCCGCGCCGCCGACCCATCCCGAGTTGCTCGACTACCTGGCGGCCACGTTCGTCGAGAACGGGTGGTCGATCAAGTCGCTGCACCGTCAGATCGTGCTCAGCGCCGCGTACCAGCAGAGCAGTGCGAACAACCCCGCCTACGCGGAAAAGGACCCGAACAACAAGCTCCTCTGGCGGTACAACCTCCGGCGCCTCGAGTTCGAGGAACTGCACGACTCGCTGCTGGCCATCGCCGGTGAACTCAACCTCACGCGCGGTGGACGCGCGGTGTCCATCGGCAGCGAGGACTTCGCCAAGCGGCGCGCGATCTACACGCTGATCGACCGGCAGAACCCGCCCGAACTGCTCACGCAGTTTGATTTTCCCAGCCCCGACGTGCCGTCCGGGCGCCGCTACGAGACGATCGTCCCCCAGCAGGCACTGTTCCTCATGAACAGTCCCATGGTGATCGAGACCGCGCGCAAGCTCGTCGATCGCCCCGCCTTCGCCACGCTCAAGAACGACGAGGAGCGCGTCACGCTGCTCTACCTCGCCATCTTCCAGCGCTGGCCCACCAAGAAGGAAGTCGAGCTGGGACTGCGTTACGTGAACTCGAACCCCGGCGGCACGGACGTCGTGCTGACGTCCGAACAGCCGGCGCCACCGACCAAAGGTCGCAAGGTGGCGAAGGCTCCTCCTGCCAAGAAACAGCAGGCCGGACGCTTCTCCACCCAGGTCGGCGGAACGTACGAGACCCGTCCGCTCGACGCCTGGACCAAGCTCGCCCACGCCCTCTTCCAGTCCAACGAGGCGATGTTCTACAACTAGGGCAAATCCATCGACCGTGAGCCGATTGCTCGCGAACGCTGCTTCGCCCGCGCCACGGCGGCGACACGGAGCGCAGCCCGCGGAAAACGGCTCGGGTCTTCTTGAATTGCCGTAGCGCCGACGCCGGACACCCCGGCGTCGGTCAACCCGCGGCAAACCCGACGTCCCGGAAGTCCGGGGCAGCCTCACCCCGACGCCGCTGCGAGCCGCGGAGGATCGCGGCCTCCCGTCTGCGATGGCCAGGCGGGCGCGAAGGATTCCCCGGCCCGCGCAGCGACTCGCGAGAACCGCAGGATCAGGTTCCCGAACGACGCGGGGCTTCCGCATCGTTCCAACCGCCCGTCACCGGCTCGACCGCTTCCACGAAGCGAAGGCCGTCGTCGAAGGTCCACAGCCAGCACGAACCGCCGCGCCGATCGTGCACGAGCATGAAATCCGGTACCGACCCGGGGCCGCCGCTGGCGATACTGTAGCGGCCTTTCGTCAGCCGCTCCAGTTTGTCCTGCATCTGCGACATCGGGCGCGTGGCGTCCAGCGACACGGTCCAGCTCCCGCCAATGCCAACCGGCACGCTGGCCTGAAAGTAGTAGCCAAAGAAGCGCGGTGGGAGAAAGTGTCCGCTCGCCCGCAGCCGGCGAAGCTGGTCGTTGACCAGCGAGACGAACCCCACCCGCCACGGGAAGTCATCCGGTAGCTGAAATCCAGGCAGTGGAATCAGGACGTTGTCGGGCATGATTGCGCGTGAACCCCGATATTAACGACCCGTTGGAGGCGACGCTGAAGGCCGAGTCACAAGCTTGCGACAAACACGTATCAACCCACCCTGCCGGGCGTGTCCCTGGCCGACAAACTCCAGCGCGTCGTCGCCGAGTATTCCCCCATCGACGACCTCCACGAGCGCCTCGCCGCCGTCGTCGACCGGGCGAGAACCCTGCCTCCGCTCGCCGCGAACGAACGCATAGATGCCCACCGGGTGCCGGGTTGCGTCTCGATCGTCTGGCTGGTGAGCGAGTCGCAGGGCGGCCGTTGCCACTTCCGCAGTGACGCCACGTCGCCGCTCGTCCGGGGGCTGGTGGCGTTCCTGACCTCGTTCTACAGTGGCTCCACCCCCGCCGAAATCCTCGCCCCGCACGAAGATCCGCTCGCCGCCCTCGGCCTCGAGCGCCAGCTCTCTCCCACTCGCCGCAATGGTCTCGCCGCGGTCCGCGCCGCGATCCACGCCTGCGCCCGCCGTTCGGGCGGGTAGGCTCGGTTTCCATGTTGTTCGACGCCCACAACCACCTGCAGGACGAGTGGCTCGCGCCGTACCACCCGCATATCCTCGCGGGCCTTGCGGCGGCCGGTGTCGGCCGGGTCGTCGTCAACGGAACCTCGCAAGGCGACTGGTCCGCCGTCACCGCCCTCGCTCGTCGCCACCCCCTCGTCAAACCCAGTCTCGGCCTTCATCCGTGGGACGTGGGCAATGCCACGTCCTCCTGGCGCGATGACCTGCAGCGCGCCCTCGACGCCACCCCGGGGGCCGCGATCGGCGAGATCGGCATCGATCGCTGGATCCTCGACCGCGCCCGCCCGGACGATCCCCGCCTCGCCGGCCTTCGCCGCGCGCCGCTGACCGAGCAGGTCGAGGCATTCTTGTGGCAGCTCAACCTCGCCGCGGAGCGCCGCCTGCCCGCCACCGTCCACTGTCTCGATGCCTGGGGAGAACTGCACCATCAACTGCGGAGCGCCTGCCGGCCGGACCAGGGTTTCCTGCTGCACGCTTACGGCGGTTCCGCGGAACTGGCCCGTGAGTTCACCGCGCTGGGAGCCTACTTCTCCTTCAACACGGCGTTTGTCGATGCCCGGCACGTCGCGCGGCGGAATGTCTTCGCCCAGCTTCCGGAGCATCGCCTGCTCGCCGAAACGGACGCGCCGGCCATGCCCCCGCCAGCCTCTGATCGCCCCTATCGGCTCCCCGATCGCTCCGACGGCACCGTCCTCAATCATCCCGCCAACGTCACCGTGGCGTACGCGGGACTTGCCGAGGTGCGCGGACTTCCCATTGCCACGCTGATCTCCCGCATCGAGGAAAACTTCCAACGCTTCTTCAGCGAACCAACTGGCCCCTAGGCACCCGGGCGGGCGCTTCCACGATACGGAACGCCCCCGGTCGCGGCTGCGACGAGGCTAGGCCCTTTGAAAGACCAGGCCCGCGGGTATGAGCGCTCACGCCAGCACGGCGGAGGGCGCGACGGGCCGCGCGACCGGCTCTCCGAGCAGGGTCCGCACGACCTCGCCTGCCGCCACGAGGCCGAACACTCCGGTCACGTAGGCCGCCGCGCCGAAGCCGCTGGCGCAGTCCAGCTTGAGCGAACTGCCCGCCTCGGGCTCCGCCGCGCACGTGCCGTCGGCCCAGGGGTAAACGGGCGGCTCGCTCGACCACACCGCCCGGATGCCCATGCGCGTGATGCCGCGGTGCGCGCCGGCGGTGAACCCGTGGTCGCGGCGCAGTTTCTTTCGTACCATCCGGAGGAGGTCGTCGGAAGCTTCGCCGATGTCTCCCACCCGCACCTGAGTCGCATCGCGCCGGCCGCCGGCGCCGCCCAGGGTCAGAACCGGGATGCCCCGCTGCCGACAGCCGGCGATGAGCAGCGCCTTGTGCGACATCCGGTCGATCGCGTCGACCACCACGTCGAAGCCCGCGGCGAGCAACGCCTCCGCCGTCGCCGCCGTGAAAAACTCCGGCACTGCGTCCACCCGGCAGCCGGGGTTGATCAGCGCCACGCGCTCCGCCAGCACCGCGACTTTCGGCCGGCCGATCTGCCCGTCCAGCGCCGGGAGCTGGCGGTTGACGTTGGTGACGCACACGTCGTCGAGGTCGATCAACGTCAGCGATCCGATGCCGCTGCGGGCCAGGCCCTCGACTGTCCACGATCCCACTCCGCCCACGCCGACCACCGCCACCCGTGACGCGCGGAGCCGTGGCAGCGCCGCGTGTCCGTGCAACCGCGCGAGTCCGCCGAAGCGGTCGAGGTAGTCGGCAGGCAGCGAAGTGGAATCAGTGGCGGCAGCCATGCCGCGGAGGTTGCCAGCACGCCGGTGGCGGAGCAAGCCGGGGGCCGGATTCCGTGCGTGGGGCTTACTTGATGCCAAGCATCTGGCGCACCCTGCCCTCGACCTGGTTCTGCGGCCAGTCGGGGGTGACGCGCGAGACCGGTGATCCCTGCAGACCCGTCTGGAGAATGCCCTTCTGATCGAAGAGATAGAGCCGAGGCACGCTGGACGCATTCAGCTTGGGACTGAAACTGTTCTGCGCGCCCTTCCCGTCGAAGTGCACCGGCCATGGCTGCCGGCTGTCCTTGACGAACTTCTCCACCTTGGCGCGATCCTCCGCCTTGTCGTAGCACACGCTCACGACCTCGAAGCCGCGACGGCGATACGTCGACAGGAGCTGCTTCAGCGGCTCGATGCGGTCGGTCGACGCCTTGCTGGTTGTGCTCCAGAAATAGAGTGCCACGACTTTTCCGCGCAGTTGGGCGAAATCGACTTCCTTGCCGTCGAGTGCGGTGAACTTGAGGGCGTAGGGTTCCTTGCGCGCCTCCACGATGTTCAGTTCCTCGCGCGCCATGCTGACGACCGCCTTTTCCTTGTGCTGAAGCAGCTTTTGCAGGTGCTGTTCGGCGCGCGCCGGCGCCGGTCCGAGCAGGAGGACGTGAGTGTAGGAGCGTTCGCGATCCACCAGGAAGCGGCCGCCGCCGGGCAGTTCGGCAAGCGCGTCGATCTTCTCCCGGAACGTGGTGAGGTTTTCCGCGTTCGACGCCTGCCGCACATCGAAGTCGGCGATCGCAGCGTCCACCGCGCCCACCACGGCCTTGGCGGCATCGCTCAGGTCGTCCTTGTACCGGTAGTTGGTGACTTCGAGCTTCAACAGCGACGCGTACGCGGTGCGCAGCGCGGGCTGCTTCGCGTCGATTGCATTGCCGAAGAAGGCGAGATCGCGGACGGCGTCATTCACCCGCCCGTGCGTCGGATTCTGCGTGAGGTAAGTCAAACCCGCGCCGATCACCCGCTGAAAGCGCGCCTGGTCCATTTTGCCGCCCGGCTCCGTCCGGGTCTTGTTGAAGGCGTCGTAGGCGAGATCCGCGGCCGATTTGGGAGCGGGTGCCTTCTTGTCGCCGGATTTCGCAGGGGTTTGGGCCAGCAGGGGACTGGCGCCCAGGGTGATGACGAGCAGCGCGGACAGGAGTCGGTGTTTCATGGGTATCGGGGCAGGTTGAAGCAAACGAACGACGGAGCGCTACCGCCCGCCTCCAGCGCGGGCAAGGCAAACTGGCCGTCCCTCTGGCGGATTCTTGTTTCGGCGCCGCGCCTGCGCCTTCAAGGTGGGCGTCCCAACCCCCACACCCCATGCCCCTCCACGTCGTCCATGTCCAAGTCCACGTTCGCCCCGAGCATCTGGAAGCCTTCAAGCAGGCGACCCTCGCCAATGCCCGGGCGAGCCGGAACGAACCGGGCGTAGCCCGCTTCGACGTCGTGCAGCAGGCCGGCGACGCCACCCGCTTCGTCCTCGTCGAAGCCTACCGCGACGAGGCGGCGGCCGTGGCCCACAAGGAAACGTCCCATTACGCGACCTGGCGCGACACCGTGGCGCCGATGATGGCCGAGCCCCGGTCGAGCGTGAAGTTCGCCAGCCTCTACCCGGACGACAGCGCGTGGTGACCCCCCGCCGCCCCAGCGCGACCGCTTCCGATCTTCCCGTGAACTTCGAATTCGCCACCGCGCAACGCATCGTCTTCGGCCCGGGTGCCTGCGCGGGCGCCGCCCCGGCCGCCCGGGAACTCGGTCGCCATGTGCTGCTCGTCACCGGCCGCGACCCACGGCGTGCCGCCCGCCTGACGGCCGACCTCCATGCCGCCGGCCTCGCGGTATCCTCCGTCCAGATACCGCAGGAGCCCTCGACCGACGAGGTGCTCCACGCCACGGCCGCAGCCCGGGCCGCGGGTTGCGATGTCGTCGTGGGCTGCGGCGGCGGCGCGGCGCTCGATGCCGCCAAGGCGATCGCCGCGCTCCTTACCAATCCCGGCGAACTCACCGACTATCTCGAGGTCGTCGGCCGGGCGCTGCCGCTCGCCCATCCGGCGGTGCCGTGCATCGCCCTCCCGACGACGGCCGGCACCGGCGCCGAAGTCACGCGCAACGCCGTCCTCACCTCGAAGCCGCACCGCGTGAAAGTCAGCCTCCGCAGCCCGCATCTGCTGCCGCGGCTCGCGATCGTGGATCCCGACCTGACCCACTCGCTGCCGCCGGCCGCCACCGCGGCCTCCGGCGTCGACGCGCTCACGCAGCTGATCGAGCCGTACCTGTCGACCCGCGCCAACCCCCTGGCCGACGGCTTCTGCGTCGCAGGACTCCCCCGCGTCGGGCGGGCGCTGCGTCGCGCGTTCGAGGAGGGCACCGATGCCGCCGCGCGCGAGGACATGGCGTTCGGTTCGCTCTGCGGCGGCCTTGCGCTCACGACCGCCGGGCTCGGCGCCGTGCACGGTTTCGCCAATCCCATCGGCGGTCTCGTTGGCGCGCCGCACGGGGCCGTGTGCGCCGCCCTGCTTCCGCACGTCCTCGCCGCCAACCTCGCGGCGCTGCGCGCCCGCGCTCCCGGCCATCCGGCGCTCGCCCGCTGCGACGAACTCGGCCGCCTGCTTACGGGCCGCCCGCACGCCGAGGCCGCCGACGCCGTCGCCTGGGTGCGCGAGCTCGTGCGCGCGCTCGCCATTCCCGGTCTGCGTGCCTACGGCGTCACTGCCGCCGACATCCCCGCGATCGTCGCCGCCGCGGCGCGGGCCAGCAGCATGAAGACCAATCCGATCTCCCTTACCCCCGAAGAAATGGCGGCGATCGTGGCACAGTCGCTCTGACCGCAGTCAGGCGGGCCTGTCGCACCATCGAGGCGGCGTCCGTGCGAATCCTGCAGGCCGTCCGTCACTCTAACCCGCGGCCAGGAGCTCCTCCACCGCGGCGATCGCCCGCCGTTCGCGTTCCTGCCAGGAGCCGCGAATCTCGACAAACGGCAGCGCCCGCGCCTCCAGCGCCTCGCGCCACCACGCCCCGGCCCGCGCCCGCGCGGCGTCGTCAGGGAAGCATCGCTGCGGGTCCGGCACGAAGGGCACGTCCGCCTTGCACAACAGGTACACTCCGAACCGACGCGCCCGCGCCTCCGCCTCGATGCGCACCCAGGCTGGGCAGGCTCCGGGAAAGAGGGCGTCGTTCCACAACGTGCAGGTCAGCAGGTCGGTGTCGCAGAATACGACCCGGCGTGCCCGCGCCGCGGCGGCTTCCTCGCCCGCGACCTGCCCGCGCCCGATGGCGTCGAGGTCAGCCGCCGTGATCACGCCGCCGTGCGTGTCCCAGAACTCCCGGGCATACTCGCGCGACCACGGCTCGCCGAAGTGCGCCGCGAGGCGCTCCGCGAGCGTCGACTTGCCCGTGGACTCGGTCCCGAACACCGCCACGCGCCGCACCTCAGGCATGGCGTCCTTCCCGCAGGGCCCGCGCCCATGCGCGCCAGCCCGCCACCGCGAGCGCTAGGTAGATGACGTAGAGGAATGCCGAATACGCCAGGTCTGCGTTCCAATAGGCGGGAATTGCGACGGCGTTGACCGCGACCCACAGCGCCCAGTTTTCGACCTGCTTGCGCGCCTGCAGCACCTGCGCCGCGACGCTGAAGGCCGCGATGAAGGCATCGCGCCACGGGATGACCGCATCGGTCCAGCGCTGCAGCGCCAGCGCCCATCCGACGGTGGCCGCCGCCGCCAGCGCCACCACGACGAGCCGTCCCCGCGGGCTCAGGCGCGTCACCGGCAGCTCCGGTGCCGCGCCCCGTCCTTTCACCCAGTGCCACCAACCCCAGGCCAGCGCGCCGAAGAAGAACACCTGCAGCAGTGCGTCGGCATAGATGCGCGCCTGGAAGAACAGCACCCCCTGCACGCTCACCGCCACCAGACCCACCGGGAAGGCCCAGAGGCTGCGCCGGATCATCAGGCCGACGCCGGTCACGCCGAGCAGCAGATTGAGCTGGTCGAGCGCGGAGGCGTGCTGGAAGCCGGAGACGAGGTGGTGCAGGAGATCGTTCACGTCGGAGGCGCGGCGGCAGGGCGCCGAGGACAGCGCTCCACCCGGCCGGCCGCAAGCAGCGCGTAACTCCAGCCCGGCGGGAAAGCTCAGCCCGTGGCGACAAACGCCTCCAGCGCCGCGCGCGTGATGGTATGACGCGCGCCGCAGCGGGGACACCGGATCTCGAGCTTGGCATCGTCACCGAACAGCGCTTCGGGGTCCTGCTGCATCGTGGGCTTCAGGACTTCCATCATGCGCGCTTCGTTGCAGCCGCAGTGCCAGCGATAAACCCGCCGCTCGAGCAGCGCGAGCGTCTCCTCCTCCGCGAGCCGGCCGACCTGGTCCGCCGTCAGCCCGCGAAACCAGGGCAGGTCGCAGTCGGGGTGCTCGTTGACGAGCGCGAACTCCTCCTCTGCCAGCTGGAAGATTCGCGCGCCCCGCTGCTCGCTCTGCGCGTAGAACCACTCGGCGGCGGCGATCGGATCCTCGCCGGCAAAGGACACGGCGCTGCGCCGTTTCGGCTGGCGGCCCCGGACGACGTCGGCGAAGAAGAGGTTTTCCGGACCCTCCTTGACGTGGTCGGCAAACACCCGACCGGTCACGGTGCCGCTGTCGTTGTCGCCGGCGAGGAACAGGTTCACGAGCGGGCGCTGGAAATTGATCGTCCACGCGGTGAGTTCATTCCGCGGGCGGGAGGCGCAGTGCAGGGTGAAGGCGGCGAGGGCGCGCTTGAACATCGCGTCATGCTCCGGCGCGACCTTGATGCCGTAGGTTCCCAGGTGCAGGTAATAGTCGACGAACAACTCGCCGAAATCTGCGCGCGCGAGCAGCGCGTTGCGGGAGCGCACGAACGACGTGCGCACTTCCAGCCCGGGATCGGCGGCGTTGGGCGGTGTGTTTTCCGGCATGGCCCGAGCGTGGCCACATTTGCCGGCTTGTCCAATCGCGGCGGCGGCCGGAGGCACGGCTGTCAGCCCCGCGGGTCGCCACGCTGCGGCGGCGGGGCGCTCCAGGCGCCGGTACCGGCCACGATGGCCACCGGCAGGGGCGGCAGGACGACGCCTGCCGCCCGGTTCACCGCGCGGGTGCCTGCCAGGGCGATCATCTCCAGCAACGCGGCGCGCTGCCCGGGCGGCGCTTCGAGCGGAGCGGCTGGCCGCGCCAGCCGGACCTCGTCGCCCGCGCGCACGAGCAGCCCCCAGCCGGCGGGGATCTCGGCCTCGGCGAAGATTCCGTCCTCCACGACGAGGTAGAGGAAGTCCGCGCAACGGTAACGGAAAAGGCGGGAGAACTTCGTCCCGCGCAGGACCCGCCGCTGCAGCGTCTCGATCTCCGCCAGGACGTCCCGGTAGGTGCGGTGTTCCAGCGCGGAAAAGTCCCAGGTGTCGTACTCGGGCCACAGCGCCTCGCCCCGACGGAGGTCGGGCCGGTGCACGGCAAGCATCGCTTCCAGCGCCCGGCGCCGCTCCGCCAGTTCGAGCAGCCGTGCGCGGGTCGCGGCTTCCGCGTGCGCATCCTTCAGCAGGTCGGAGCGCGCCTGCTTGCATTCAAAAAGCGCCGTGCGCGCCGCAGGCCCGCGCCCGATCGCCGCCACGTCCGCCCGATAGCCGCTGCGCGGCACGCGCACCTCCACGCCGCAGAGCGCGAAGCCATGCGCCTGCGCCCAGGCGAGGGCCAGGGTTTTGAGGCGCGAATGAGCGTTGGATTCGCCGGCGGGCACCGGACGAAAAGAACGCCGCGGCGCGGAACTTGGAAGCGAAAGCATCCGCGGCTCTCCGCTGGGAGCGGCGCTCCGTCGCAGCCGTCGGCACGCAGCGATTCGCCGTCCGATTGCCGCGGGTCACGTTCGCGCCCGCTCGCGGATCGAATTTTCGCCTGCCGCCGCTCGGGAATCGCGACCTCCCGACCGGGAAGACGCACTTGCGGTGGAGCCGCCCGACCCCAGGAGGCTGACGTGCGATGGACCGGTCCAAAGCGGCTTGAGGACAAGCCGCTCCACCTTTCACACGGCGGTTTTCATGGGCGATTCGACGGCCGCTTGCACGCCTCCGGCTCACGCGCAGAGCAGGAAATCCGCGCCTTCGCGGTAGCGGCGCGCGAGCAGCGCGGAGCGGATGAGGTCGCGGGCGCCACGCGAAGCGACGTATCCGAGCACGAACCCCTCCTCCGGCGACGGCACGCGCTCGGGCGTCACCACCGGTGCGCCGCGGCCGCCCAGCGCCGGCGTGGCCTTTTTCGCATCGACATCGATGTATCCCGCGATTGCCACGCCCTGCGCCACGAGCGGCGCGGCGCGCTGCCGCGTCGGCCGGCCGGCGCCCCAAACCCACACCGGGCGGGCGCGCTTTCCCGCGTTCACTCGGGCGAGTTCCCGCGCGATCCAGGGTGCCTTGGTCCGGAAAAACGCCTCGGGCGAGTAACGCGCGGCCGTGCGCGAAAGCCGCCCGGGCGGATCGTTCCAGGTCAGCAGCACGCGTGGCACCTTCGCCATCCGTACGCCGGCATCCAGCCAGCGCAGCCACAATTCATAATCCTCCGGAAAATCCCCCTCCCGATAGCCGCCGAACGCCTCCACCACCGTCCGCCGGAACATCACGCTGGGATGCGCAAGGGGTGATTCCACGAAACGGTGCAGCGCGATGGCCTCGGGCGCGAGCAGCCCGTTCAGCCAGTCAACGTGCAGCGCATATCCCTCCGCCCGTTCGCGTGTCCCGCCGAACTCCACCAGGCAGCCCACCAGCCCGAGGCCGGGCTCCTCCGCGAGCGCCGCCGCCTGCGCTTCCAACCGGGCAGGGTGACACGCATCGTCGGCATCCATCCGCGCGATCAACGGCGCCCGCGCCGCGGCCAACCCGGCGTTGAGCGCCGCCACGATGCCGCGCGCAGGCTGGCGCAGCACCCGCAACCGGGGCTCCGTGCGGGCGACCTGCTCCAGCCATTCGCCCGAGCCATCACGCGAGCCGTCGTCGATCGCGACCAGCTCCCACTCGGGCAACGTCTGCGCCTGCACGCTCGCGACGGCACGCGGCAGCGTCGCCTGCGCATCGCGCACCGGCAGGATCACGGAGACGCGCGGAATCATGGGCTGGTTTTCGTGTCGGATTTCGCGCGCGGCGGCGATAGTAGAGCGAGACCCATGAGCGACGATCACGAACTCCTGCGCTGTTATGCCGCCCGCGGGCCCGGCGCGCAGGCGGCGTTTGGCACCCTGGTGCAGCGTCATCTCGACCTCGTGTACTCCGTGGCGCGCCGTCTCACCGGCTCGACCGCGGATGCCCAGGACGTGGCCCAGGCGGTCTTTGCCGAACTCGCGGCGCAGGCGCGTTCCCTGCCTGCCGGCGCACCGGTGATCGCGTGGCTCCACGTCGTCGCGCGACGAAAGGCGATCGACGCCGTCCGTCGGGAGGCGCGCCGACGGCGGCGCGAAGAGTCGGCCGCCGCCCTTGCGCCCACCCTCGCCATGCCTGCCGTCCATGCTCCCTGGGCTTCGATCGAACCCCTGCTCGACGAAGCCGTCGCCGCCCTGTCCGCGGCCGACCGCGCCGCCATCCTGCTTCGCTATTTCGAGAACAAGAGCCTGCGCGAGGTCGGAGCGGGCCTCGGTGCCTCGGAAGACGCCGCCCAGAAGCGCGTGAGCCGGGCCGTCGAGCAGCTCCGCGCGTTCTTCGTGCGCCGCGGCGTGCCCGTGACCTCCGCCGGACTGACGGCCGATCTCCTGGCGCACGCGACCGGCAACGCTCCGGCCGCACTGGGTGCCCTCGCAGCATCCGCCGGCCTGTCGGCGACCGCCCAGCTTGTCGTCATGAGCACCCTGCAAAAATCCCTGCTCGGGGGCGTCGCCGCCCTCGTCCTGGGCGGCGCCGCCGTCGAAGGCGTCCGCGTGGCCGCGGCCCGCTCCGAACTCGCGCACCTGCGGTCGGAGGTGCACGCGACGGTCGCCGACGCCGCCGCGCACCGGCAGCGTCGCGACGAGGCCCGGCAGCGCCTCGACGCCGCGAGCGCGTCCTCGGTCGCGGCCGCCGTTCCCGCCGCGATCGCGCCCGAGGACGCGGCCATGGCCGCCGAAATCCGCGCTTGGTTCAGGCGCGTGGCTCACCTGCGCGCGCTGGCGGCGCGCCATCCGGAGCGGCTGCTGCCCGAGATGAAACTGCTGACGGACGAGGACTGGCACAGCCTGGGCGACGACGACCGGCCGATCGACGATCCCGAGGCGGCGGAGAAGGTGATGACGCAGCTCCGGTTCAGGGCGAAGAACCGCTTCGGCGTCGACCTGCGCAGCGCCCTCAATCGCTACCTCGGCGCGAACGAGGGCCGGCTGCCCGCCACCGTCAGCGACCTCTCACCTTTCTTCGAATCGCCGCCGGATCCCGCGATGCTCGCGCGCTACGAGGTCGTGCGCACCGGCACCCTGGCCGAGGCGAACGCCGGTGGCCCGCGGCAGCAGACCATCATCATGGAGCGTCCCACCGACTTCGACGAGGCGCACCTCGGCGTCAGCACGGTGGGCTTCACGATGGGACCGGCCGACCTGCGCTTCCATGCCACGCGAGCCGCCCGGCGCTACGAGCAGGCGGCCGGCGGCCCGCCGCCGAGTGCGGCGAGCCTGCTTCCCTATTTCGAGCCACCCCTGCCGCCGCGGCAGCAGGAGAGGTTCCTGCAGCACGGCGACCGTTATCTCACCCCCGCTCCCGCCCGATGAATCCGACCCAACTCGTCCTTTGCGGCGCCACCCTCGCGCTGGCCGGCGCGGCCTGGCTGGCGGAACGCCACGTTCGCGGGAAGCAGGAAGCGGAGCGGTCCAAGCTCGCTGCCGCGCTCGCCCGCTCCCAGGCCGAGGTCGCCCAACTGCGGGACGAGACGCGTCTGGCCGAGACCGCGCTCCAGGCACAGGCCGAGGCCCGCTCCGCCGCTCCGCCGCCGCCTGGCGCGCTGGTGGAGCAGGAGACCGCCGCCTGGCTCGCCCGGCTGCGGGAGTTGAAACGGGTGCTCGCGGAGCGCCCGGCCGCGCGGATCCCGGAGATGGCGCTGCTGACCGACCGTGACATCCTGCTGGCGGCGCGCGAAGCGTCGTTCGGAAGCGAGGACCAGACGCGAGAAACGCTCGCCCGCCTGCGCACCGTCGCCACGCGCAAGGTCGCGCCGCTGCTGGCCCGCGCCGTCACCGCGTACGTGAAAGAGCACCAAAACACCGCGCCACCCACGCTCGCCGCCCTCACTCCTTATCTGCCGGCTCCGCTCACTCCCGAGCTCCTGACGCGCTGGCAGGTGATCGGCACCGACGTGGCGCGGCATGTGGTCGGCGAAGCTGCGGCCGTGGATGCCGATTACGACACGCGCACCGTGATCCAGGGCAACGGTGGCTGGGGCGGACAGGGCCCGCCGCTCGCCTGGGTCCCGAATTTCGCGGAACGAAACAAGGCCGCCCACGCCGCGTACAGCCGCGCTCACAGCGGCGCGTCCGCCGCCAGCCTCACCGCGCTGCTGCCTTTCTTCGATCCGCCCCTGACGCCGGAGCTGGAGGCGAGACTCCGGAAGATGGAAGGCCGGCGCTAAGCCCATCCGGACTCATGCAGCCGGCCTTCAAATCAGCCGTGAAAACGGCTGCACTGAAAGGTGGAGCAGCTTGTCATCAAGCTGCTGCGGGCCGGTCCGTCGCACGTCAGCCGCCTGGGGACAGGCGGCTCCACCCAAACAAATCGTTGCCCAAGGGAAAAGCGCTCGGGGCGGGCGCTCACTTCTTTCCCGCCTCCTTCGCGATCTCCTTCTTCACCTTGCTGACTTTCGGCGCGATCACGTACGCGCAATAACCCTGGTTCGGATTCCGGCGGAAGTAGTCCTGGTGGTAGGCCTCGGCCACCCAGAACTTTTCGAGCGGCACGATCTCGGTCGTGATCGGATCGCGGAAGATTTTCGCGGCGGCGGCCTTGGCCTTTTCCGCGGCGGCCTTCTGCGCTTCGTTCGCGTAGAGGATGATCGAGCGGTACTGCGGCCCGATATCGTTCCCCTGGCCGCCGACCTGCGTCGGGTTGTGCACCTGCCAGAAATAATCGAGCAGCTTCTCCAGCGAGACGACGGCCGGATCGTATTCGATGCGGATCACCTCGGCGTGGCCGGTCTTCTTCGTGCCGATCTGGTCGTAAGTCGGATTCGCCACGTGGCCGCCCGCGTAGCCGCTGACAACGTCCTTCACGCCCGGGATCAGTTCGTAGGTGGCCTCGGTGCACCAGAAGCACCCACCGCCGAGGACGAGGGATTCCGTTTTCGATTCAGCGGCATTCATCGAGGGAGAAAGAAGCGCAAGGGCACCGAGAAGCAACGCGAGTGATTTCATGGGGATGGGAGAAATGAAACGTGGGACTATTCCTGGGCTGGCCCACGGAACACGCGGATCACACGGAAGAAAGAGACCTGGGCTCGTTTCCGTGTATTCCGCGTGTTCCGTGGGCTAGCCAATTCGTTCGGATCAGTGGGCTAGTTTCCGGTACTTGATCCGGTGCGGCTGGTCGGCGTCGCGGCCCTTCCGGCGGCGGAAATCCTCGAGATAGCTCGAGTAGTTGCCGTTGAACCACTGCACCGTGCTGTCGCCCTCGAAGGCGAGGATGTGCGTGGCCACGCGGTCGAGGAACCAGCGGTCATGCGAGACCACCACGGCGCAGCCGGCGAACTGTTCCAACGCCTCCTCGAGCGCGCGAATGGAATTCACGTCGAGGTCGTTGGTGGGCTCGTCGAGCAGGATCAGGTTGGCGCCGGCCTTGAGCAGGCGGGCGAGGTGGACGCGGTTGCGTTCGCCACCGGAGAGGACGCCGACCTTTTTCTGCTGGTCGGCCCCGGTGAACCCGAACTGCGCGCAGTACGCGCGGGAATTCACCTCGCGGCCCGGCAAGCGCATGATCTCCTCGCCGCCGCTGATCGCCTCCCAGATTGTCGCGGCGTCGGGCAGCGTGTCGCGCGACTGGTCCACGTGCGCGACCTTGACCGTGTCGCCGACGCGCAGCGTCCCCTGGTCCGGCGTCTCCGCCCCCGTGATCAGCTTGAAGAGCGTCGTCTTGCCCGCCCCGTTGGGCCCGATCACGCCCACGATGCCGCCGGGCGGCAGGCTGAAGTTGACGTTCTCGAACAGCAGGTTGTCGCCGAAGCCCTTGGCCAGCTTCTGCGCCTCCACGACGAGCGTGCCGAGCCTCGGGCCGGGAGGAATGAGGATCTCGAATTCCCGCTCCTTCTCCGTCACGCTTTCCTTGAGCATCTTCTCGTACGCGTTGATGCGCGCCTGACCCTTCGCCTGCCGCGCCTTCGCTCCGGAACGAATCCACTCGAGCTCGCGCGCCATGGCCTTGGCGCGTTTGTCCTCGGTGCGCTGCTGCACCGCCGCCCGCGCCTGCTTCTGCTCCAGCCACGACGAGTAGTTGCCCTTCCACGGGATGCCGTGGCCGCGGTCCAGCTCCAGGATCCACTCGGCGACGTTGTCGAGGAAGTACCGGTCGTGCGTGACCGCGATGACCGTGCCCTCGTAGCGCGCGAGGTGCTGCTCGAGCCAGTGCACGCTCTCCGCGTCGAGATGGTTGGTCGGCTCGTCGAGCAGCAGGATCGACGGCTTCTGCAGCAGCAGCCGCGCGAGCGCGACCCGGCGGCGTTCGCCACCGGACAGGCGGTCGACGACCTGGTCGCCGGGCGGACACCGCAAGGCGTCCATCGCCATCTCGACCTGCGGAGCCACATCCCACGCGCCGAGCGCGTCGATCTTCTCCTGCAGCTCGCCCTGCTTCGCCATGATGGCGTCCTTGGCGGCATCGTCGCCCGCCTCGTTCAACTCGTCCCACGTCGCGTCGTAGGCCGCCGTGAGCTCCGTCAGATGGCGCACGCCCTCCTCCACCGCGGCGCGGACGGTGGACCCGGGCGTGAGTTGCGGTTCCTGCTCCAGCAGGCCGACGGAGTAGCCCGGCTCGAAGTGCACCCGGCCGTCGATCTCCCGGTCGCGGCCGGACAGGATCCGCAGCAGCGACGACTTGCCGGACCCGTTGAGTCCGAGCACGCCGATCTTCGCCCCGTAGAAGAACGAGAGCGAGATGTCCCGGAGGATCTCCTTGCGCTCGATTTTCTTCGAGACGCCGAGCATCGAGAAGATGATGGTGGGAGCTTCGTCGGACTTGGCCACGGGCGCCACTGAAGCGGTTCGCCTCCCGCCGGCAAGCTCGGGAGCACGCGCCACCGTGCCGCGGCTACGGCGCCGTCGCCCGCTCGAGCGCCTGCAGAAGCCGGAGCGCGTCAGCCCGATCGGCGCCGCACATGCTTTCGTGCGGCCGAAGGCTGGCGCAGAAAGCCGGCCGCTCGGGCCGGCCAAAGAGCGCGCAGCGCAAGTCGGGCAGCAACTGCACGCACGGGATCCCCGCCGGCTTGCCGTGCGGCATGCCCGGAATCGGCGAGGTGATGGACGGCGCGATGCAGCAGGCGCCGCAGCCCGGACGGCATTGCATGCCGGGAGCGTCGTGGCCGCGGCGAAATCCGCAAGCCGCGAGCCCTCCGCGGAAGGCCGGCGACGTGGAGAACGAGAGCCAATCCGTCGCTCGTGCAGCCGATGCCTCGGAGGCGGAGGCTCGCCGAAAGCGATCTCCGCAGTCGCTTGCGCCTGCGATCAGGCGAAGCGCCTTGTCCCCAGCCAACGGACTCATGCCGTTGCGGTGGAGCCGCCTGTCCCCAGGCGGCTGACGTGCGATGGACCGGTCCGCGGCAGCTTGAGGACAAGCTGCTCCACCTTTCATTGCGGCCGTTTTCACGGCGGATTTGAAGGCCAACGGCATGAGGCCGGATCGAGGCAGCCCGGTCCCGATCGCCAGGTATTCGGATTCTCCCTACTCCCGGCCTGCCGCAGGTCGGCTCACGGCGGGAACGGCGGCGGTCGTCGCGGTCGCCGCGGGCCGCGTCAGCCGCAGGTCCGCGACGAGCGGCAGGTGATCGGAAGCCACGCGCGTCGCGTCGTTGCGCACCACGCGGACGGCGATCCGCTCGAAATGCGCGGACATGAAGACGTGATCGAGCCGCACGAGCGGTTGTTGCGCGCTGAAAGTGCCCAGCGGCCGGTGTCCGCCCCCGGACTGGACATCGCGCAGGAGCTGCGCGGCGAGCCGGTATGGCCGGCTGCCTGGCAGGGCATTGAAGTCGCCGCACAGCACCACCGGTTCCTCCGGGGGGATGCCTCCGATCCAGTCCGCGCCGAGCAGGGCCTGCATCTGGGCCGTGCGTTCGGCGGGGCCGAGGCCGAGATGGGTGGTGATGACGTTCACGGGGCCGCCGCCCACGGCGATGCGCACCCACAGCGCCGAGCGCGGCTCCTGCCACCATGACGCGGGATCGTGCGGCAGGCGCAGGCGTTTCACCACGTGCAGCGGGAAGCGGCTGAGCACCGCGTGGCCGTAATGTTCGCGATCGCGCGTGACCGTGGGGCAGAACACGACGTGGAAGCCCAGTTCGCGCGCGATGAGCCCGGCCTGGTCCTCCGCGCGCGAACGTCGCCGGCCGAGGTCGATTTCCTGGAGGGCCACGACGTCGGGATCCTCGGCGCGAACGATGCGCGCGATCCGCCGGGGCGAGATGCGGCCGTCGAGCCCGCCGCAGCCGTGGACGTTGTAGGTCATGATCCGCAGATCGACGGGGCGCGCGGCATATGCCCGGGGCTGGAGGCCGGTCGAGCGGCCAAGATGGAACTCGGCGGCCGACCGCAGGGCCTCGGGGCGCACGTAATGCTCCGTCCCGGGCGGAAGCGGCGTGCGCGCGGGCAGCAGCAGGAAGCCCTGCGATTCGTGGGGCCCGAAGCCGCCGTGTGCGCCGCGTTCCGGCACGAAGCTGCGGGCGACATCCTCCCAGGGCGACCAGCCGGAGAGCACGAGGTCACCCGCATCCCGAGCGTGACACAGCCGGGCCAGGTCGGCCGCGATCTCCGCGCGCAGCGGCTCCGGGTGCGGCAGCAGCGCGGGCACGCCTTCGGGCACCGCGGTCTCGCCGCGGGCATGAAACCACGTCCCGCGTCCTTCCGGGCCGCGCACCAACACGCCCGGCACGCCCTCGTCGCGCACCAGCTGCTGCGCGAGTGCGCGCAGCTCGGCGGCGCTGCGTGGACGCGCAAACGTCACGTGGCCGAGCGGCCCCATGGCGGCGACGGCGAACGTCGCCGCCTCCTCCGCGGTGAGCTGGTCATCCGTCCGGGCGCGGGCCCGCCGCTTCTCGCCGCCGCGTCCGCGAACCTGGTGCGACCAGTGGCTTTCCTCCGGAGCCTGGCGGCGCCAGGGGGCGTCCGCCCGGCGCGTGGTGGCCACGGCGCGGTGGACGGCGGCTTCGATGCCACCGGGCGCGCCGTCGCCGTACGGCCGCGTGGCTTCCTGTCCGTGGTCGGAGAAGATCCAGACCGCATAGTCCCGCCGCGTCGACCGATACGCGGCGCGCGCGAGGGAGCGGAGGGTGCGGTCGATCGAACGCAGGCTGGCCAGCGCGAGCCGCGACCCCGGCCCCCGCCGGTGGGCGCGTTCGTCGTAGCTCAGAAAGTTGAGGTGCACGATCGGCAATCCGCGGGCGAGGTCGATCCGGGCCCCGATGCGCACGAGTTCCTGCAGGCCGACTCCCACGAAGACGCGGGAGAAAATCAGAAGTCCCTCGCGGCCCGCATTGCGCCCCTGGCCGAGGGCCCGGCAGAAATCGGCGATCGCGCGGCCGGCCTCCTGCAGCATCGCGACCGTGATGCGCAACAGCGAGGGCAGGTAGAAGACCACGAAGAACGGAAGCCGTGCCAGAAGCCGCGCGCGCCACAGGTCGCCGAGCCCGACGCTGGCGGTGCAGAAGTGGCTGTCGGCGGCTCCGGCCCCGCCGGAGTAGATGTTGGACCACGAGCTCCCACCCCGCAGCAGGCCTTCGGCTTGGCGGCCACACTCCGTCTCGCAGGCCTTGGCGCGCTCCGGATCCCACATCCGCACCAGCCGGCGGTCGCTCCGGGAGTAAAATCGGAAGGCCGGCACGGCGCAGCGCGCGCCGTAGTACAGCTCCGCCTGCACGGCCGGCGTGGTCGTCGGCAGGCCCGGATAAAACGTGTGCAGCTCCGCGCCCTCCTGTCGCAGCAGGCGGGCGAGGTACGGCATCCGCCCCGTCGTGATCGCCCGCTCGAGCTGCGCCCGAGAGAGTCCGTCGATCTGCACCAGAAGCAGGCCGGGGCTCTCCGCGGTGCCCTCGGAAGGCTCCAGCCGGAGCAGCCGCACCGCCCACTCGCTTCGGCTCAGCCGCCGGCGCAGGCGATGCAGGTACGACTCGATGCGGGCGAGCATGGCAGGCGCAGGAAGCTAGGATCGCGCGACGCGACAGGGGCGGGGCGCGCCGGATGACGCGTGACCACGCGGCGGGAACGTTGAGGCCGACGAGCGGATACTCATTTCAGAACCGACAGCGTGCAGGCGACTTGTTCCGCGCCGTCGCGCTGCTCGACGCCGTACCCCGGCACGCGAAACTCCAACGGCGGCGGATCGCCGCGCCAGCGTCCGTCCACCTGCACCACGACCTGCTCGCCGCGGGCGGCGATCCGCACCGTCACCGCACCGTGCGGCGTCAGCGTCGGTCCGAATTCGGCCCCGGTCCCCTGCCACCAGTGCGGCGGCACGCCCGAGCCCACGATCAGACGACCGCCCTCCTCCCGCAGGAAGCAGTTGCGCACCAGCATGGCCCAATCCGCGGCCGCCCAGAGATGCTGGCCGTCACCCATGCAGCCGCCGCCGGTTCGCGGATGGATCGCTTCGGGCCACTGGCCGGTCGGCGACGCGAGCCCGGCGACGACATCGAGCAGGCGCAGCGCTTCCGCGGCGTCGCCCGCACGCAGGCAAACCTGGGCCAGGTGCAGCGTGAGGTAGGCGTTGATGCCGGAGTGGATCATGTTCTGGAAAAACCCGCCGCAGTGGCTGCTGTGCTCCCGCAGGTAGTCCACGGTGCAGAGAATCCGGTGGTCCGCGGGCGGGAACAGTTGCAACGGATAATCCGCCACGAGCGATCCCACCGCGCCCGAATCCATCCGCCGGCGCGGCGCAGCGGGGATCGCTCCGGGGAAGCGACGGTGCGGTCCGCTGGGAAAGGATCGGGCGATGGTCGCGAGAAACTCGTCCGCCTCCGCCGCGCAGGCCCGCGCCAGGGCCGGTTGGGATCGCTGCAGGAGGTCCGCCGCGCAGCGCAGGCCCGCCACGGCCCAGAAATCGTCCCAGTAATAATAGTCGTTCGGCCCGAGGTGCTCGGCGCTGAACCCCGCCGGCAGCAACCCTGCCTCCGGGCGCGACGAGTCGCGAGGCAGCCGTTTCCGGGTGATCCACCGGGCTCCGGCGCGGACCGCCTCCATCCACGAGTCCGGCAGCGTTTCACCGGTGAGCGCCGCAAAGCGATGATAGCTCCAGAGCGCCTCGCCGTTGGAATCCCACTCGCCCTCCTGGGAAAGAAAATATCCGTCGCGGCGCTGGCGCGGGGCGAAGTGGCGGAGCACCCGCCGCGCGCGCTCCACGTCCCCCAGCGCGAGCAGCGCCTGCAGCATGAACGCCGCATCGCGGAACCAGAAACGCTTGTAAGTGTAAGGACCCGGATACGCCTCGTCGGGCGTGCCGAGGACGATTCCGGCCACCGCCCGGTCGTAGAGCCCCTGCACGCGGGCGTCGGCGACGCGCAGGCGCGCCAGCGGTTCGAGGGCGGCGGCCCACGCCGGACGGCCGGAGACGACCGGCCGCCGCCGGGGTGTAAGCTCATCGTAGATGGGCACGCGAACCTCCAGCGGGGCGCCGGCCAGGGAGCGCAAATCGAACAGGGCCACGGCGGTGGCGAGCCCGACCGGATCCGTCACTTCAGCGCGGTCGCCGGCCGGTTCGCGCAATCGCTGCGCGGCATCGCCCTCGCGATACACGGAGAGCACGGTACGATCGGGCGCGCGATCGAAGTCCACCGGATGCTGGCCGTTCACGAGCCAGCCGCCGGAGCGGCACGCCACCTTCTCGACGAAGCTGATCCCCTCCGGATTGTAGGGCCGCAGGGCCACCGCAAGGTGCCCCTCCGTCCGGGGACCCGCCCGCAGGGTGATCCCGCAGAAGGGCTCCTGTCCTTCGAGGCCGAGCCGCACGGTGGTGCCGAGCTCCCTTCCGTCGGGCCAGGTGCCCTTCGAAACCACGTGCAGGTGGGCCTCGACCTCCAAGGTCTGGCGGAACGCCGGGTCGGCGAGGCGCGACGGCACCTGCACCTCGCCCTGGTCCGGGAGCAGCCAGAAATCGAGGGACCACCCGTCGAAATGCGGCGTAACGAGGCCGCGCGGGTCGACGATCGGATAGAACGGCACGTCAGGAAGGCCGACCGCCGTCCAGTTCCGGTGGGTCAGGTTGATGTGGCTGAACGAGAACGCCCGCGGGATGAAGGATTCGTCGGCGGGATTGAACTGGCGCTCGACCCAGTACGGCCAGATCCAGTCAAGGTTGTGCTGGATCGCCTTGGTGTTCACGAGACCCCGCGCGTGAAACAGCATTCCCGCGCGCAGCAGTTCCAGCGGCTCGGCGAATTCGGACGGCTCGGCGAAGCCCCGGATCTTGGCGACGAGCTTGAGGGGGTCGAGAAAGCCATAGGCGCGTGCCGCGCGGGTGATAAGGAAGCGCACCGGCCAGGATCGAAGCAGCATGATGCAGCACAGACCGCACGCCGCTCGGTTCGTGCGATTTGCGGTGGACGACGCCCGGCGGGCAGGTCTCGTCGCCCACGCCGCACCGGGCACCCAAATGTGAGGCCGGGTCGGGAACCGCGCGGACTGCAATCGGACAATTCTGGATGCGAGCCACCCCTTTTCACCTGATTTCCAGCGGTCGTCCAACATGGTTCACTCAAAACGGTCAGCGTCGTCGCGCCCTCCCGTCCCCCGCGCACCCGGCGCGGCCGGACGCCGGTATTGGAGCGGTGAAGGCGAGGTTGACTCCGTGCCATGGCCTTCCGAACCACCTCTCACCCGCCTGGCTTTGCCTGGTTGCGCGCCACGTACCGTCCCTCCGCTGACGAAGTCTCCGCTTACGCCCAGTTCATTGCCACGGCTGAAGGCGATCCTGGCCGCGCGGGCGACAGTCGCCTGCGCAATGAAGCGGAACTCCAACTTTGGATCTGGCGCGACGAGACCCGCGCGCGCCCGCAGCGCGGCCGTCGCCGACAGGAGCCGACCGCACTGGCCGCGCGGGATTGAAGGAACACCCGCAAGTCCGGCGGGGCCGCGTGACCCGAGCGCGTACGACGCCGCTTCGCGGCGGACGATGCGCGACCGTGGGGCACGATGCCTCATTGACCGCGGCCGGAGAGAATTCCACGCTGGACTCCTGCGGAGCCGCTGACCGCCCCTTGATGAACCTCACCGACGAGATCGCGACCGCTGTGACACTGCGCCCGGAACTCTCCGGGCTGACGGCCCGCCCGGTCCTGGGCCGAACCGTGCGCGTGCTGATGCTTGACGACAGCGAGGACGATTTCGCCTTCGTGAAACTGCTTCTGGAAAGGAGCAGCGTGGCCTCGTACCGGCTCGAATGGGTGGCGACGGGAGCCGCCGCGCTCGCGGCCCTGCGCACGGGCGAATTCGAAGTGGGACTCTTTGATTACAAGCTGGGTGCCACGACCGGGGTGGACGTGCTTCGCACCCTGCGGCAGCAACAGTGTGCCACGCCGATCATCCTGCTGACGGGCTCCGAGAATCCCGAGATCGATCAGGCCGCGCTGGACAGCGGCGCCTCGGATTACCTCGCCAAGGGGTCGCTCGACACGACGCGGCTGGAGCGCGCGATTCGCTACTCGATCAGTCACGCCCAGGTGCTGTCGGCGCTGCGCGAGAGCCAGGCGCAGATGCAGTTGTTCATGCGCAGCGTGCCGTGCGCCGTGTGCATCTTCGACGACCGGGCGGAGATCCTTTTTCAGAACGAGGCTTTTCTGCGCCACTTCACTCCGCAGGCAGTGGTCGCCGCCCGCCAGCTCACGGCGGGCGCCAGCGGCCCGGTTCCCTATTCCCACGGGAACCGGCACTGGCTGATCACCACGTTCCCCATGGTCGAGCAGGACGGTCGCAAGCTCCAGGGCCTGGCCGGCATCGACATCACGCAGCGGCGGCTGGTGGAGCAGGAACTGCTCCGGGTGAGCGACGCGGAGCGCGACCGGATCGGCAGCGACCTGCACGATGGGCTCGGGCAGTATCTGACCGGGATCTCCTGCCTGAGCGCCGCACTCCGCGACAAGCTCCAGGTCCAGAAACGCCCCGAGGCGGAGGACGCCGCCACCATCGCGACGCTCGTGCAGGAAGCCATCGCCCAGACCCGCGCGCTGGCGCGGGGGCTTTGTCCGGTGCAGCTCGAGACCAGCGGACTCGAAAGCGCGCTCGAGGATCTCACGTTCCAGGTGCAACGACTCCACGGGGTGGAGTGCCAGTTCAAGCCGCGCGGCAACGTCGACGTGGAGACCGCCATGGCGCTCCACCTCTATCGTATCGCCCAGGAGGCGATCACCAATGCGGTGAAGCACGCGGCACCGCGGCGTGTGCTCGTGACGGCGGATTTTTCCGGCGAGCCGCGCTCGTTGATAATCGAGGACGACGGCTCGGGTTTCGACCCGGGCGTGGTTCACGGACCGAGCTCGGGGATGAACATGATGCCCTACCGGGCCGCGATGATCGGCGGGGCGCTCTCCGTCACTTCCAAGCCCGGCGAGGGCACCCGAGTCGAATGTCGATTTTAACCCAGTCGTTTTTCATGAAAACAAAGTTCGCCAAGAAACCCGAGTCCGACATTTCCAGCGCCGCGGGCTCCGCGGTCGCCGACGCCGGAGTCGTGCCGGGTCCGCCGAAACTCAAGGTTCTTCTCGTCGACGATCACCCCATCACGCGCCAGGGCATGAAAGCCCTGGTCAACCAGCAGTCCAATCTCGAGGTATGCGGTGAGGCGGACAACGCCGCGTATGCGATCGAGCTTGTCGGCCGCCTGCAGCCGGACCTGGCGATCGTCGACATTGCGCTCAAGACCACCAACGGGATCGAGCTGACAAAAAACATCAAGGTGCAGGCGCCCAACCTGCCGGTGCTCATCGTGTCGATGCACGACGAGGGACTTTACGCCGAGCGAGCGCTCCGGGCTGGCGCGATGGGGTACCTCATGAAGCAGGAGGCCAGCGAGAAGATCATCGCCGCGATCCAGCGGCTCCTACAGGGGGAGATCTACCTGAGCGACAAGATCAAGGAGAAGATGCTGCACCGCTTCGTGAACAAGAAAGGCGAAGGCATGGTCTTCTCCATCGATACCCTGAGCGACCGCGAGATGGAGGTGTTCCAGCTCATCGGCAACGGTTACAGCACGCGTCAGATCGCTCAAAAACTCAACCTGAGCTCGAAGACCATCGATTCGTACCGCGAGCACCTGAAGTTGAAGCTCAACCTGGACTCCGGCGCCGAGCTGGTGCGCCACGCGATCCAGTGGGCCCGCAGCGAGGGGACGGTTTGATCTGAAGCTCTACCCGCGCGCGTCTGACGGTGGACCCGCATGCCCGGCGGGCTGACGGGGAGAACGACCGGCGTGAAAGCCTTCGTCGTCTTCGAAGCCATCAGGCGCGCCGCGCCGCACGACCCAAGCGGCAATCAATCCTCCGGCGAGGACCGCTGCGAGCGCACTTAGAGCAAGCCATTGCGTCATGTTATCTTGGGGGTGAATGCGACCCCAAGTGAGCCGCTTGCCCGATGCGGCTATTACGCAGACCGCGTGCCGGCCAAGCGGCAGCAATACCCGGTCGGCCAGCGACCGGGTGAATGAAGCGAAGCGACAAGGGGATACGCAAGGGGCACAACCGCGTCCCGGCAGCCAGCGAGAACGGGGCTGGCCAGAATCCACGAAAGGTTACAGCCGGGCGTCAATGTCTTTGACGCCGGAAATCTGCGTTTTTATCGACGCAGAATAGTTGCAGAAGTTATTGTGCATGTCAGGGTTTCGCTGACAGCAATTCGCAGAAAGCGTCGCGAAGCCGCAATCTATTGTCGGGGAAGCTTACATTTTGGTGACAAATCCAGCCTCGGAGCCCCTACCTACGTAATCCCCTGATCCTTGATTACAAGTTGGTTATCTCACTTGGCACGCGGTCGGCACGGCCGCTGCAGTAGAGGGTGCCAATCACTCGCATCTTTTAGCCCAAAGTAACCCGAGACCACCTCCTCCCGATCCTGCGCCGCTTCGGCCGCTCATCTTCAACTTCCAGCCGCCATGACTCCTCGAATCCTCCCCAACTCCCGTCGGCTCGCTGCCCTGGCCTGCGCCCTCGCCCTGACCGGCGTCGCGTCCGTCCACGCTGTGACGACCCTGACGGAGCCGACGCCGACCGTGACGATCTACAAGCAATTGGGATTCGCGTTTGGCTACACCTACAACACCCCCACCGGCCTTTTCCCGTCGGTTGGCGGCGGAGGTGGCGGCGGTGGCGGTGGAGGCGGATTCGCCGGAGTTCCCCCGCTGAATCTCGGGCCTGGTGACGGCAATTTTGCCATCGTTCCTGGTGCGGGTGCCGGTGGCGGTGCCGCGCAGCAGTCTCCCTCGGAGGTCGTGGCGGCCGTGCCGGATGCTGGCGTGGGAGTCGTGAGCTTCGGCTTCGTTCTCGCGGGGCTCGCTCTGATCTCCCGCTTCCTGGCGGGGCGGCGCGAAGCGGTGAAGTAAGCGACCTCGTCGCTCCCTCCCAAGCAAAAGGCACGGTGCTGAAAAGCCCGTGCCTTTTTCGTGTCCGGATTTCACGGCCCCCGGTGGAGGTATCTGAACATGAACTACCGCAAGGGCAGTTCCCGCCGCGAGGACGCGCCGGTCACGAAGGGAAGGTGGGTCCCCGTCGCGTCGGAAGGAAACTCACCGAATCTGTGTCGCATCGGGAATGCCCTTGCCGTACGTCGCGAGGGCATGCCCCGACAAGCGGCTAGCCGAGTCGTTACGCGTCGGCACGGCGGCCGTGGTTTGCCGCGTTCGTGGACGTACGGCCGTAATTCGCGACGCTCTTTACAGCTCCCTTTCACGGCCAGCTCCCTCGTTCGCTCGCGTCGCCCTTCACCTCCATCCCGTCCCGTTGCAATGACTGCAGTCCGCCGAGACCTGGTTGCTCGTGGGCATGTTGTGGCTGTCCCTGGAATAAAATCGGCTGCCGGTGACGTAGCCCGCCTTGCCGGAACCCAGGCAGCTGGCGCAGCGGCGTTGCGGCCGCGCCTCCGGGGTGACACTCCCCGACACATTGGAATCCTCGCTTCTCACCACGATCAGGCGCGCCTGTCGTTCCTGCGCGAGGTAGGTCTCCATGAACAGGCTGGCGTTGCCGTGGTATTTCGGGCGCGCCAGCCGCTCGGCCATCGCCACCGTGGCTTTCTTGGCGGAGCGCACCTGCGGGATCTTGGTGGCGGCAGTCTTTCGCTCCTCGAAACCGCTTGCGGGCGATTCGACCACATCCCGCTTCTGCATCGCTTCGGCTTCCGGTGAGCCCATTTTGACCGGGGTTTTCCTTGCACGTTGGATTTCCCATTCGGCGTCTCGCCATTCCTCCTGCAGCAGGGAATTTCGTTCCAGCACCTCCGTCCTGAGGGAGGGATCAGCGGCCAGCAGCCCCTTTAGCTCCGCCGCCGCTGTCTCCGGCTTGCCTATCAGGCTCAGCACCTTGGCCTGCCTGGCGACACCCAGCACTTCATGGAAGTGGGAGTCCTCTGTGACGTCCTTGGGACTGCCGGCCATGACTTCACTGACCAGATAGGTCGCCCTTTGGTACCAGTACAGCGCCCTCCATGGCGTGCCCAACTCCATGTGGGCGTCTCCACAGAGGAAGCTCGCGAGGGCACAAGTGGAGGATTCCCCAAAATTTATCTGACCAAATGGCTCGTTGGCATCGAACGTCTTCGGGCGTAATTCATTGGCGAAGGCAATGCCATACAGGACCTGCAGGTTTTTCATGCTCTTGTCCTTCTTGAAGTTTCCCCAGGCGTCGACGAGCGGCACTCCCGTCGGTTTGCCGGTCTTGAGAGCAATCGCCGCCGCCAACTTGATGAGCTCTGGGTTCCCCTGCGGATCACAGACGCGCACTTTTTCCCCGCTATAGAACCAGGCGTACTTGAGGCACAGCTGGATCGCCACGTCGGGTTTCCCGGCCAGCTCGTGCGCCACGATCATGCGGTTGAGCAGCTTGTCCCCGGGAGGGAAAGGCAGCCAATCGATATAGGCGAAGCACGCGATGGTCTTGTCGTACGCGCTATTCATGAAGGGGGTCTCGATCAACTCCGGCAGCATTTCCCGCAGGTACTGCAGCTTCACCGGGCGGTCATTCGGATTGCCCTTTCTTGCCCTGAATTCGGCATCGAGCTCCGCGAGCTGGCGCAGGCCATGTCCCAGACCGCGCTCGGTATAAAGGCGCACCAGCCAGTCGCGGGAATTAAGGTTGTTCCAGCCTGCATACTCCCTGGCTTCCTTGGCCAGCGCCAGCCTCTGTTCCGTCGTGGCGCCGGCCTGGTGGATTTTGTATTCCATCACTTGTAGCGTAAGGGCCTTGTCACCCGCGCGCTCACACGACTCTCTCATTGCCGGAGCGTCCTCGAGCAGCGCCATGCCCTGATCGAGAATATAGGCCGTGAGGGCGGCAGCGGCCTCGTGGTTCCCGCGTTTATGCGCCGCCCGGAATGCCTTGTAGGCCATTTCCTTTTGCAGGGCGGGCGCAAGCCCGGCATAGACGTCCTTGGGGTCCAGGTTCTGCAGCAGCGCAAAAGAGATATCGGATTCTCCGGAGAGGTCATACTGCAGGGCGGCGGCAATCGGGATGCTGCTTCGGAGTCCCCGGTCGTGGGCGTACTTGGCCAGCCGCCGGACCTCCTCCCCGGGCCTGATCTCCTCGTTCCGCGTGAAACAGAAGCGCAGGCGGGTGTCCATGTGGCGCACGGCTTCCGCCTTTTCGCCCAAGGCGTCGAAGACCTAGGCGTAGTCCTCATAAAGGCGGTAGTAATCGTTGGAGACGTCCCAGGTACGGAGGATCGATGCTGCGTCACTCCAGCGTTTCTCCTTGAAGGCCTTGTCGTAGGCGTTCGCGCTTGGATGCGTCTTGGTCCAGTCGGGGTCGGTGACGTTGCGACCCGCCTTCTCGCCGGCTTGCGCCAGAGGCGGGGTGCAGAGCAGGACGGGCACAAGGAGCAGCTGGAGGGCGCGAAGCTGGGTCATGGGAAGATCCGGCAGCGGGCGTGCCGGAGAGTGAGTGGAAGGTGGACCGATCCGACAGGGAGGGTTTATTGCCCGGCACATCGGCACGGCAAGTGTCGGATTCACCCGAGCGGTCGACGAGGAAGATGCGGCGGAAGTCTCCTTCTCTCGCGGCGTCGCCGGATAGCTCCGTCGGGTTGCCACCGCCCGGACCGACCTCTTTCCGCTGGAAACGAAGCCGAAAAGGGTCGTGAATTGTAACCAGGTCGCCGGCCTTCTCGCGACTCGTACCGGGCTCCGGGCAAGCACGCCGGTAGCTCATGGCACGCGCCATCGTTTCCCGGGATGGCGCGTAAACCCGGGGTGGATACGCTGCTCGGGTTACCGCGTGTTCAATCGGGGCACCCTAGCCCCTCGCTCGCACGCCCGACCGAATCGCTCGCTCCGGCGAGCGGGATGGATCCGAAGGGGGCGGCATGTCACGTCGACACGGGCGGGCCGCGCGGTCCGAACCGTTGGGAAGATAGGCGCCTGGTTCCGCCTACGCACGTTGCCATGACTCGCGCGCCTGGCGCCTTTCTTACCTCGCCATTACCTCCGAACAGCATCCTCAGATGGTGGACGCTACTGGACTCGAACCAGTTCAACACCTGCAGCAAGCGTGCGTCACCTTAGTAACTTCCGTAGGCGCTGAAACCGCCGACACACACCTGCGCACACAAAACCTCGCTGACCTTTGCGAAGTCATCGCCGCGTGGCCGAAGCTGTCGGCGGAATTGCGCGCGGCGGTGCTGGCGGTGACGCGGACGGACATAAGGTGACGGCGGTACGCCGCTCCGCTGAGTCTCGCGCGTGAGAGTCTATAGCCCTGCATGGATAACCGTGCGATGTGCAGCCAATTCACCCGCGGAGTGATTCGTACCACCCGACATCTGCTCGGCCCCGGGGTCGCGAAGTCGACGTATGCTTTTCGGGCGAGCGGAGGGCGCCGCACATCCGCTACTTCGATGCTTTCAAGGTGGAGAGGTAGCTGACCAAAGCATCTAGATTATCCTGCGGCAGTGAACGGTAGCGCTGCTTCCTCCGCACGATACCGGGTGGTAAAATATCGGCTGCTGCACCAGTGCCCGTGGTCCAAGCCAGCAGGTCCTCACGATTCAAATGCGAGCCGACAGAATCGAGCGGATAGCGTGGGTTTCCATCCCCGGCGATAGAGTGGCAGCTGGAACACTTCTGTGCCGCATAGACAGATTTGCCCTTTGCCAAATCCACCGGGGCGGCGACCGCGGACGCGGCCACACCGGCGACGGAAGCCCCTTTTTCCGGCGGGAGGGGAGCGTTCTCCGTCGGAGGCTCATTGTGTACTGAGGCAAAGAGCAACGACAGCGCAACGACCACGCCGATCGTCAGCATGCAGATGGCCCTGGCGATTCGCTCTCTCATGATGGGGGGTTAAGCCATTTCAAACAACTCGAAGTGAATCCGGCTGAGCGGGACGCCCCTATGGCGCAACGCGCGCTGCACCGAGTCGGTCATGGGTTTCGGTCCACAGACGAAGTACACCCAGCCGGGGTCGATGTTCGGGATGGCTGCACGCAAGACCTCGTCCGTCAGCAGACCGCGGAGTCCGGGCCATTCCGGGGGTGGTTCTTCTAACACGTATGCCACCTCGAGTTGCAGACGCCGTCGGAGGTCGTCGATTTCCTCGCGAAAAAGCACGTTCTCCCACTGCCGATTGCCAAACACGAGCAGCAGGGGGCGTGGATCGCCGCGGTCTGCGAGCGTGCGCAGCATACTCATGATCGGCGCCATGCCCACCCCGCCGGCGATGAAAACGAACCCGGGGGCATCGGGATGCCGGTCCGGCGTGAACGTCCCGTGGGGGCCGTCGACATACGCACGTTCACCCGGCTTCACGGTCCCGATCGTCCGCGTGAAATCGCCGAGTTCCTTGATCGTGAATCGCAACGTGCCCGCGTCGGCCGCGCTGCCGGAGAACGAGAAGGGGTGTTCGTTGGCGCGAAACGGGCTCGAACGAAGCGAGAGCCAGGCAAACTGCCCCGGCTGAAACCCGATGCCGGTGTGCCCCTCCGGGCGCAGGGTCAGGGTCCACGTGCGGCCCCGCTCTTTGCGCACGTCGGAGACTCGATAAGGCCGCCGCAGCAAGGCCCACGGTCGAGCCAGGCGCACGTAGCCCACGACGAGCACCCACAATGCGGTGTAGGCACCCCAGAGCGTTCCTTTCCACGGCGCCTGCGTGTAGTGGCCAACGCCCTGAATGTGGGCGATCGAAAGCACCACCGCAGCGACCGCCATGATCGCATGCCAGATCCGCCAGCCGTCGTATTCGAGGCGGAATACTTTTCGCCAGAGCGAGCTGACGACCAACACTCCGAAGAGGAGCAATGCGATTCGTCCGGCCGTCATGTGCCAAGGCGCCGTCAGCGGACTCAGCGGGCCGATGGCTCCCGCATAGCCCACCCGCAGGATCACATAATGCGCCACGATGAGGAAAAATCCCCCCACCGCGATCCACCGGTGAAAGTAGTAAATGATGTCCATTCCGAACGGCGCGGTCGCGCGTCGAAAGCGGGCGGTGAGAATCGACTGCAATCCCATGATGGCGAGGCCGCCGAAGCCCAGAGCCATCGCAAAGTCCCACCCATATCCTCCCCCTTTCGGCATCTCCCCGAGCAGGAGAATTACGAGCGGAAATGCCACGAGCGCGATATAGAGGGCGATCCAACGTGCCCCGTGGGGCCGACGGTCGGCGAGCGTGGCATTCATGCGGGAATCCTGTCGCTTGAAGGGAGGTGACCCGGAGCGGGCGGCGGGCCGTCGCTCCAGGTTCGTTCACTCCGGCAACGCATGGGCGCCACGTCCGCGGCCATAGCGAAGCCACTTTTCGATTTCCACCAGGGTGAAGGCCACGGCGGCGACCCCGGTGATGCGCAGCCACGCCTCGGCGCCGATAGGTGCGGTGTGGAAGAGCCTGTTCATCACTGGTGCGTAAGTCAGCAGCAGTTGAGCCCCCAGCATCGCCAGGGAGCCGAAGACGGCCCAGCGGTTCGAGAACAACCCCGTCGAAAACGCCGAGTGATTCAGCGAGCGGCAGTTGAAGAGATACGCGATCTCAACCACCACGATGACATTGACCACGGCGGTTCGCGCCGCCGCGGTGGTTTCTCCGGCCATGTTCATCTCATAGAAGAAGAGCCAGAACGCGCCGGCCAGCATGACGAGCGACACCATCCCGGTGCGCATCGCGAGCGCGAAGGTGAGAAGCGGCCGGTGTGGATCACGTGGCGGACGCTGCATGAGACCACGCTCTTTCGGTTCGAAGACGAGCATGAGTCCGAGGCAGATCGCCGTCATCATGTTCACCCAAAGCAACTGCAAGGGGAGCGCCGGCAGCGTGGTGCCTAAAACGATCGCGGTGAGCAGGATCATCGCTTCGCCCGCGTTGGTCGGCAGCGTCCAGACGATGAACTTCGTAAGATTGTCGAACACGCCGCGGCCTTCCTCGACCGCCGCCTCGATGGAGGCGAAGTTGTCGTCGGTGAGCACCATCGCCGCCGCGCCCTTGGCCACGTCGGTGCCGGTGATGCCCATCGCCACGCCGATGTCGGCCTGTTTCAGCGCCGGCGCATCATTCACTCCATCGCCGGTCATCGCCACGACATGACCGCGCGACTGGAGGGCGCGGACCAGCCGCAGTTTCTGCTCGGGGGCGACGCGGGCAAAGACGGCGGTACGTTCGGCGATTTCAGGGAGGTCCGGATCGGAGACCTTCTCCAGGTCGCGGCCGGAAAGCGCGACGAGTCGTCCCTCCTCCTCGCGTCCCTTCAGGCCGATTTGTCCGGCGATGGCGCGGGCGGTGACCAGATGATCGCCGGTGATCATCTTGACGGCGATGCCAGCCTCCTGGCACTGACGGACGGCTTCGATGGCTTCGGGCCGGGGCGGATCGATCATCCCCTGCAAGCCGAGAAAAGTCAGTCCTTCGGCGACGTGCCGGTGCTCAAGCCTGGCGTGGTCGGCGTCGACCCGGCGCCGGACCAAGGCGAGCACGCGTAGGCCGCGCGCGGCCATCTGTTCAACGGCCCCATGCACGGCTGGCTTGTCGAGCGCAACGAGCCTGCCACCTTCGTCCAAGGCATCCGTACAGCGGTCAAGCAGTCGCTCCACCGCGCCCACTTTGTAGATGACCCGGCCCTCGCGAGCGGCGTGAAGCGTGGCGCGGAACATGTGCTCGGACTCGAAGGGAATCACGTCCAGCCGCGGCGCCTCGCGCTGGGTCTCGGCGTGAAGCAACCCGGCCTTCTCGCCCGCGACCAGCAGCGCAGCCTCGGTCGGATCGCCCTGCACCGTGAGCCGGCCGTCCCGCCGGACCACGTGCGAATCGTTGCAGAGCACACCCGCGCGGAGGCATTCGGCAAGCGCGGGTTCATCCTCGAGCCGGACCGGCGAACCATCGAGGTGGATCTCGCCCTTCGGTTCGTAACCCGCGCCAGTCACGACGTAGAGTTTTCCGCCGGCATAAACCTGACCCACCGTCATTTGGTTTTCGGTCAACGTACCGGTCTTGTCGGAACAGATCACCGTGGTGCTGCCGAGAGTCTCCACCGCCGGCAGCTTGCGGATGATGGCCCGGCGGCGAGCCATGCGCGAGACGCCGATGGCCAGCACGATGGTCACGGCGGCCGGCAGGCCTTCAGGGATCGCGCCCACGGCGAGCGCGACCGCCGCCATGAACATCTCCACCGGGCTTTCTCCCCGCGCGACACCGATCGCGAAGGTCGCCGCCGCCAGGACCAGAATCACCCACAACAGGAGCGTGCTCAGGTGCGCGATCTTCCTGGTCAACGGTGTCGACAGGTCCACGGCCTCCGCAATCAGACCCGCAATGTGACCGGTCTCGGTCAGGTCACCGGTGGCCCAGACGACGCCTTCGGCTTGCCCCGCCGTCACCAACGTGCCCGTGTAGGCGAGGTTTTTCCGATCCGCGAGGACGGTGTCGAGCGCGAGCGGGTCCGGGTTTTTCTGCACGGGAACGGACTCGCCGGTGAGCGCCGATTCGTCGACCTGCAGGCTCTTGACGTGGAAAAGGCGCAGGTCGGCCGGCACGCGGTCGCCGGACTGGAGCAGCACGACGTCGCCAGGCACGAGCTGCTCGGAGTGGATGCGCTGCGTCCGGCCGTTGCGGCGCACCGTGGTCTCGGTCGCAACCAAACCGGCCAGCGCCGAGATGGCTTTCTCCGCTTTCGCCTCCTGAAGGTAGCCGACGATGGCGTTGATGAACACCACGCCGAAGATGACGGAGGAATCCACCCACTCGCCCAGAAACGCCGTGACGCCGACCGCCACGAGGAGGATGTAGACGAGCGGCTGGTTGAACTGCTGGAGGAACTTCACCCACGCCGGCGTGCCGCGCCGGGCCGTGATGCGGTTCAGGCCGAACTTGGCCTCCCGGCGTTCGACCTCTGCGCCGGTCAGACCGGTCTGCAAATCGACGTCGAGCAGACGCACGACTTCGGCCGCCTGCAATTGATGCCAGTGGGTCGGGGAAGTGGAACGCTTCATCGGATGATTTCTCCGCTCGGCACCGCGCCCTCGGTTTTCACCATGATCACCGAGCAGGGCATTTCGCGCAGGACTTTCCCCGCCACGCTCCCCAGCAGGATCCGCGAGAGTCCGGTCCGGCCCACCGAACCCATGACCAGCAGGTCGGCCTTCCACTCGCCCGCGCAGCGCAGGATCTCCCGATGAGCCACGCCCTGGCGCTCGACCTTGGTCCACGCGACGGCGCTGAAATCGAAGGGACGGAGGAAGGCGTCGAATTCCTGCCGCTCCTCGCTTTGATATCTCGCCTGCGCTTCGACGGCGACTGCGGCATGGACCGCGTAGAGTTCGGGCCACGACTCGCTCACGTGCAGCACCCGCAGCTCGGCGCGAAACGAACGCGCCAGATGAATGGCATTGTCCAAAGCCCGCCGCGCCGGATCGGAGAAATCCACGGCGCATAGGATCCGCTGGAAGACGGGCGCCGCGCCCGCCTTCACCACCCAAACCGGCCGGCTCGCCTTGCGCACGAGCCGCTCCGTCGTCACGCCCAAATGGCCCGCCCCCGACTCCGCTTGGCCGCCCGACCCCACGACAATCACATTCACGTCGAGCCGATCCGAGGCGCGCAGGATCTGATCGAAGGCCACGCCTTCCGCCACCTCCGACGCGACGACGCTCACCCCTGCCTTGAGGAGTTCGTTCTGCAGCACCCAGAGCCGTTCCCGGATCGCGAGCCTGAGGGGACGCAGTGCCACCAGCGATCCTGGCAGGTTCGGCATCACATGGATGAGGATGACCTTCGACCCCCAGGTCGTGGCCAGAACCTGCGCCGTACGCAGGGCGTCACCGGCTGACGGGCCGAAGTCGGTGGCGACAAGTATTTTTTCCAGCGATTTCATCGAGTACGTCCAGCGGTGGCGGCGGGGATTTCGCGATTCAAGTTCACCTCGTCCCTTCGTTGGCGGCCTTTGCGTGCGTCATTCCGTGGGGGGCCAGACCACGAGGACCGGCCGTCGGCTGCGCTGCAACACGCCGAGCGACACGGAACCGAGCACCTTGGCGCCAAAGCCCGGGCGCGTATGGCTGCCCACACAGATGACATCCGCGTTGAAACGCTCCGCCGCCACACAGATGGCGTGAGCGACCTCCGGATCGTCGATGACCTCGACTTCCGTCCTTGTCCCGCGCGCCTCCGTTTCGCCGGGTGCGAGCGCCCGGAGTCTCTCCCCCAACTGGGCGAGGTGAAGGTGACGCTCCCCTGGGCTGGAATAGCCCCGATCGAAACCGCCTGGAGTTGGACTGGGCGTACGGAGCGGGCCGATGACATGAACGAGCCGCACCGTGCCGCCCGGACTGCAAATCCCGTAGCCATAGGGTGCCGCGAAGCCGTGGGACTCGTTCAAGTCGACCGCCACCAGCACCCGCGGGCACGCGCGCACGGCCGGGACCGCCATCCGCTGCCCCAATGGAACAGGCACACACACGACACTCATCGGCGCGTACCGCAGGATGCCGCGCGAGACCGATCCTTCACCCAGTCGGCTGAACCCGTGCCGCTGGTGAGTGCCCACCACGATTAGATCCGCCTGCGAATCTGTCGCCATCCCGACGAGCTGGACATCGGGTCGCCCCCAGCCGCCCTGCACGAGAACCCGCACGCTTTCATCGCCAAGCAGGCGGGTGACCTTCTCCTTGATATCGCGCTCCAGTACGCTCTGCACCCCTGGGGACGATCCGACCAGCCCCATCTCGCTGATCGCCCCGAGTCGCGACGCCTCCTCCGGGGTCCAGGCGGCGTAGGCCGCAATCACCTCGCAAGGGCCGAACTTCCGCAGGTCCGCGACCCAGCGCAGCGCGGCCTCGGAGCTGGCGGAAAAATCCGTACCCACGAAGACCTTGAGTGGCCGCTCGCCGCGTGCCCACGCCTGAAAAGCAGCGGCGTCGCGCACGACCAGCGTGGGCACCGTCGCGAACTCAGCGGTGCGCTCGGCCACGCTGCCGAGCAGCCAGCGTGCCGGCGCGCGCTGCCCAAGGGAGGAAACCACGATCAGCCGGGCCGCGCGGTCCTGCGCGAGCCGCACGAGCACCTCGTCCGCGATACCCTCGACCACTTCGGCGGTTAGCGCCGCGCTGGCATCATGCAGGCGTTGGGCCTCTGCCTTCAGGTGCTCCTGCACCCAAGGTGAACTTGCGATTTCAGAGGCGTGAATCAGTCGCATTGGCATCCCAAACCGCGTGGCGAGGGCCGCTGCCGCATCGGCGGCGGCACGGGCAGGAGCGGAGAAATCGGTCCCGCAAAGAATGGTCGGTGAAGTGGACGGTGTCATAGGTGTGGTGGAAGTGGAGCAACGGGCGAAATCATCCTGCCGGCGGTCGCACCAGGAAGACGGGGCGGGAGGCTTGCTGCATGACCGCGTGGGTGACGGATCCCACCAGCGCGGCCGAGAGCCCGGAGCGACCGTGGGTGCCGAGGCAAATCGCATCCGCTCCCAAGCGCTCCGCCGTCTGATTGATGGCGCGCGCGGGATTGATGCTCTCGATAACGTGCACTTCGCTCGCGATTCCGCACGACTCACCCTCGCCGGGAATCAAGGCGCGGAGTCGCGCGGCGGCGTCCGCCAGCGTGGCCGCGTGGGCTTTGCGCGCGGCGCTGGTCTTGGCTTCAACGTTGGAACCCAGCACGCTCGGCCACCGCATCGGGCGCGTGACGTGGACCAGCAGGACCGTGCCGCCTTCGCGCGCCAGCGAGTAGGCGTTAAGCACGGCGCGATCCCCCAGCGCCGAAAAATCGGTCGCGACCAGCACGCGGTGAATTCTTGGAATCCGCACTCCATCGGGCGCAGCCATCGACGACGGCACGCAGACGACGTTCATCGGCGCGCGGCGCAAGACGGCGCGCGACACCGAGCGGTGACCAAGGCGATCGAGACCGAACCGCTGCCGGATGCCGACGACGATCACGTCCGCCCCGGCCTCGACCGCCAGGGCGATGAGGCGGGAATCCGGATGTCCCACCACCGTTTCGACGAGAATGCGCGCCGGCTCGGCGCCGAGCTGTGCAGGAATCCTTTCCCGTAGCGCCCGTTCGAGCGCCTGCCGCCCGGTTCTTGCCGTCTCCGCGCGCGTGATCCAATCGACGCCGGGTCGTTTGCGCTCCTCGATGAGCGGGTTCCGGTGCGCACACGCCACGGTGATCTCGCACGGCCCGGCCCGCAGCAGCTCCCGGACCCATTGCAACTGCGCTTCGCATCCGTTCGTAGAATCCACCGCGACAAACACCTTCAGCGGCCGTTCGCCCCGTCCCCACGCTTCGAACCCTGCAGCCTCGCGCACGACCACGGTGGCCGCTTCGGCCGACTCGGCGAGCGCTTCGGACACACTCCCCAAGGTCCAGCGGTCAAACGCCGACTTGCCGTTGGCGGACACCACCACGAGCGCTGGCGATCGTTTCTTCGCCAGATCGGCGATCGCCTTCTCCGCCACTCTTCCGTGCAACAACTCCACCCCTCCCTTTACCCCTGTTTGCTGCACGCGCTCAGCTTCGGCCCTCAGTCGCTCGTGCACGGACTTCAGGAAGCTGGCCAGCGTCTGCTTCGACTCTCCGTACGCGTTGAATTCATCGGCCACATGCACAAGCAGCAGAGGCCTGGAGGTGCGGGCTGCCAGGACCGCCGCGACTGTTGCCGCCTGCGCGGCGTTGGGAGAGAAGTCCGTGCCGCAAAGAATGGGCGGGGTCTTGTTCGACTTCATGACTTTGCCTTCAGGCTGCGCGCCGGCGCTCCTGGTCTTGAGCTGCCCGGGCGCGGCCACTTTCGCCGCCGCGCCAGCTTCCGGGTGAGGATCGGTTCCGCTCACGACCGGGCGATATGCGTTGGTATTCACGGGACTGGGAATGCACCGACTGGTGGCACGCGTGTTCCTGCGGTCCGTCACACCGTGACGACGACCTCCGCCACTCTCAGGACGGAATTGTTCCGGCTGAAGGGATTCGGGACCGATTCCGCCGCCCGCGGGTCCTCCACCCATTCGCCATCCACGACGAAGAGATACTCGTAGGTGCCCGGCGGGAGGAACAGCTCCTTCACCCAGTGTCCCGGGCGATCCGGAATCATTTCGGTGGCCTCCGGATTCCAATCGTTGAACGAACCCGCAAGGCACACGGACTGCGCGGTGGTGTGTTCGAATTCGAAGCGGGCCGGCGAGGGCGTGCGGGTGACTTGGTTGGTCTTTTTAGTCTTCATCGTTCTCTGTTCCTTTCTGGTTTTGGGAGAATTCGGTCTCCCGATTTTTCCGCCGTTAGATCGATCCGTGTTGTGGGCTCCAACTCGGTGCCAACCTCGTGGAGGGTGCGGGCTCCCCTGGGGATCTTCGTGCTTCGTCCGCTGTCGCTCCGCGCTGCCTGCTGCATCCGTTCGCCCGTGAGAGGGCATGGTCTTTTCATCTCACGGCCTTGCTCGTTTTCGGCTGCAAGATCACGGAGCCGCGGGATTGAGCGGCGAGCCGCGTGCGGCGCGCCGCGGGTCGCTCCGCAAGAAGACTCTCGATGGTCTCGAGCAACCGCGGGATGTTCAGCGGCTTTTCCATCAGCGCGTCCACTCCCGCCACTGCGGCGAGAGGCTGCTGATCGGGGCGCGCCGTGATCACGACGACCGGCACCGAGGGAGCCATGGCCGTGAGCCGCTCGAATGCGTCCCAGCCGCCCATCTCAGGCATGCTCAAGTCGAGCAGGATGAGCCGGAGCCGGCCGTGGGCGGATAGTTCGTCGATCGCCACGCGTCCGTTGCGTGCGTACCGGACGTCGTAACCTCCCGCGGAAAGTACGCGGCCCAGCGCCGAGGCGACCGAAGGATCGTCGTCGACCAGGAGGACGCGCGTCTTCACTGCCCACCCTCCGCCGCCGGATGCCGGCGCTGGCAACGGACACGTTTTCTCCTCCGGAGCTGAGCGACCAGGATGGCGCTGACCCGGTCGACCGCGGCGCGTGGATCGTCACCCACTCCGATCGCGTGGAGGTCGGTACCGGAGACAACCACCAGCGCATTCGCGCGAAATCTGCCGGGCACCGCCGGACGCTCGCTGCGCAATACCACAACATATCGGGAAAGGATATCCGGGGCCAACGCCGCGAGCCCACCCATCTTCGTCGCCACGTAGTCATACACTACGGCTGACGGCGGGATATTGTGAAGGTAGACGTGCAAGTGCATCGGAGTGTCGTCCTCTCCTCCTTGCGCCTTTCGTGCCACCAGGACAAATCCGCCTCTATGTAATGCTGTTCATAAGTTTACGCCATGTAGTGACATCGCTTGAAATCGGGAAGTGTGACAAGCAGGTTGCCTACCACTGGTAAGTTGGTTTCCACTTGCAGAAGCATCGATGACCTCACCGGCGATCACCTCCCCCGCAAAGAGATCTCGCGTGAGGCCCACGGCCACCGTTTCCCGCCAGCACGGCGAGCCAACCCCGGGCGCCGACGAAGCGCTGGCGGCGCTGTTTCGCTTTGCACCGGATGCGATGTTGCTGGTCGACGACCACGGTCGTATCGTCGAACTCAACGAGCGGGCGGAAGCCATGTTCGGTTACCCGCCGGCCGAACTGGTCGGAAAGAAGATCGAGTGTCTGGTGCCAACGCGCCTGGCCCGGAGTCATGCTCAGCACCGCACCCAGTATTTCGGCGATCCACACCGGCGCGAGATGGGCGCCGGCTTGAAACTGGCGGCGCGCCGCAAGGACGGCACGGAGTTTCCCGTGGACATCATGCTCAGCCCGCTGAAGACGCCCAAGGGTCACCGTGTGATCGCCACCGTGCGCGACATCACCGCTCGCCAGCGAATCGAGCAGGCGCTCGCGCGCGCCAACGCGGAACTCGAGACCCGCGTACGGGAGCGGACTGCGGAACTGGCCGAAGCCAACGAAAGGCTGCGCAACGACGCCGCGGAACATCTGGCGCTCATTGATGCCCAGCGTGAAATCGCCCGCCAGGATCAGGACGTCACGACGTCGTTAGCCATGGTTGCCCGCCGGACTCAGGAATTGACCCGTGCATGCGGTGTGGCGGTCGACCTGATCGAGAAAGATGAATTGGTCTCGCGGATCGCCACCGGCATGGCGGCGGAGCAAGGACCCGCCTGGATGCAACTCGCGTCGCGCCTGGCCCGCGAGTGCTTGAGCGCCGACGGATTCTTCCGGTGCGACGACACCCAGGCCGATTCGTGCCCAGACCGCGCCGCCTGCCAGGAGGTCGGCCTGCGATCGGTCGTGGTCGTGGCGTTCCATCGGCATGGCACGACGGCGGGCGTGCTGAAGCTCGTCTCCCGCCGGCCCGCCGCATTCGGCGAGCGCGAGGTGGGGGTGGCGAAGATGATGGCGGGACTGGTCGGCTCCCCCTTGATCCGCACCGCGCACGAGAGATCGGAGAAACTCGCCTCCCTCGCTGGCTTTGCGGCCGGCGTGGCGCACGAGATCCGCAATCCACTCACGGCAGTCAAAGCCCGCCTCTACACCCTGCAGAAACGCCTCGCCAAAGATTCCCCCGAAGCCGCGGATGCACAGTTCATCGATGAAGAGATAAATCGACTGGAACGTATCGTGCGCGACTTCCTCAAGTCTGCGCGCCCGGGCGATCCTCTGCTCGCGCCCATCTCCCCGGCCGAGTTGTTGCGCGAGGTGCGGGAGTTGATGGCGGCCGAGTGCAGGAGGTCCGCGATCCGGCTTACCATCCCGGCGGCGGTGCAGACTCCGGTTCTCGCCGACCGGCAGCAGATGAAGCAGGTCTTGATCAACCTGGTTCGGAACGCCGCGGAGAGCATCGGCCGCGGAGGACGAATCATGCTGCGCGCCCGGCCGGTCCAGGTCGGCTTTGGCGCGGAACACACACGGGATGCCATCTGCCTCGAAGTGCAGGACACGGGCCGGGGCATTCCGCCCGAAGTACAGCCGAAGCTCTTCGATCCGTTCTTCACCACCAAGCCGGGCGGTACCGGCCTCGGACTCGCGATCGCGCGGCGGATCATTAATCGACACGGTGGCACGCTACGATTCGAGACGAGCGCGAAAGGCACCGTATTCCGAGTCGTCCTGCCCGTGGCAGCAAGCGCATGACCACCACCACGATCCTGCTCGTCGAGGACGACGCTCGCATCGCCGGCGAACTGCAGCGCGTGCTCGAAGCCGAAGGATGGACGGTCACCCGGGCCGCCTCGGCCGAGGCCGGACTGGCCAAGGTGGCGGAAGAGAAATGCGATCTCGTCCTCACCGACGTTCGGCTGCCGGGCGCGAGCGGAACGGAGCTCCTCAAGCGGCTCCACGCCGAGCGGCCGCGATTGCCGGTCATCCTGATGACAGCGCATGGCACCGCCGAAACCGCCATCGAGGCGACGAAGCTCGGGGCGTACGACTATCTGCTGAAGCCATTCGAGATACCTGATCTGCTGGCAGCCGCGAAAAAGGCGCTGACCAACAGTCGGCTCATGTTCGCGCCGGTGATGCTCGGCGGTGCCTCGGCCGCTCGCGAAGCCATGGTCGGTCGGAGCCGCGCGATGCAGGAAATCTACAAGGAAATCGGCCGGGTGGCGGCCAAGCCAGTGACCGTGCTCATCCGCGGCGAAACGGGGACCGGCAAGGAACTCGTCGCCCGCGCCATCTACCAGCATAGCGACCGCGCGGACCGGCCGTTCATCGCGGTCAACTGCGCGGCCATTCCCGAGACCCTCCTGGAAAGCGAACTTTTCGGACACGAACGGGGCTCCTTCACGGGCGCCGAAGCGCGACGCATCGGCCGCTTCGAGCAGGCCAACGGCGGCACGATTTTTCTCGACGAAATCGGCGACCTGAGCGCCAACACGCAGGCCAAGCTCCTGCGCGTACTCCAGGAAAAGTCCCTGCAGCGGCTCGGTGGCCGGGAGACCATCCCCATTGACGCGCGCGTGCTCGCCGCCACCCATCACGACCTCGATCGGGCCATTCACGAGCAGCAGTTTCGCCCGGATCTTTTCTACCGCCTTAGCGGTGTCGTGATCGCCCTGCCACCCCTGCGCGAACGCCGCGACGATATCCCGGCGCTCGTGCAGTATTTCCTCCGCCGCCACGGCAAGGACTTGGGAGCGAAGCATCCCTCCATTCATCCCAAGGCCCTGGACTTGCTCCGCGAGCACTCCTGGCCTGGCAACATCCGTGAGCTCGAAAACGTGGTCCGCCACGCCCTGCTGCAGGCGCGCGGCTACTGTGTCGCCGTCGCCGACATCCGCAAGGCACTGGGGGGCGCACCACACCGCTCCCCGGGGATCTCACCCATCGCCCGGCACGTCGCCGACCTGCTGGCCGCCGCCAGCCGAGGTGAACGGGAGAACGTGCGCGCCAGCCTGCAGGAAGACGCGGACCGGGAGTTGTTCGCCCAAGCGATCACGCTCGCCGGCGGTAACCAGGCCAAAGCGGCCCGCTGGCTCGGCGTCTCGAGGATCACCATGCGCGAGAAACTATCCCATTTCGGCGTTCGTCCCCGTGAAGTTCCGCCCTCGAGTCCGGCGCGACGGCCGTGATCCCCGTGGCCGCGCGGGAATCGCTGGCGACGTCCAAGCGCGTCGCCAGCCGCGCCGGAAGTCGACGGATTGCCGCACGGCGCTCCGTACGGATTGGCGCCCGGCCCTGGTGTATTCGTGCGTCACGATCGGGCTGGCGCCAATGCGTAGAATGCCGACTCCGAGTGCGCGGCGGATGTGAGACGGCGACTGGTTTCACTCCCAAAAACGCCTCCCGCAACCGACATTGTCTTCCGCCAGCAGGTCCTTCGCCTACGCGAAGAGAGCCTACTGAACGCTGGGCGGGAGTATGTCGGCGCGCTCCCGTGGTAGAATTCGACCTGCGCCGTGATCTATTCTCGGACCGCCCGAATCGAGCTCGATCGTCGCTTCATTGTCGGAGACAACTCGGTCCAAGGGCCAAGTGCTGTAGGGCTACAGAGAATGTCGGCCCGAGCGCGATCTCGGCACGGGACTCGATCGAAAGGCCGGTGACATGTCCGGGACTCGAGCGTTTTTCGCGCATTGAACTGAGCCCTAAACGGAACGAATTCAGCGCGACGCGAAGCGATAGGGACGCTGAACGCTGCGCGAATCGATCGGGTCTTGATTGTATTAAGGATCCAGCAAAAACCTGCGCCAACGATTGCGCGCGCCATTGCTTTCTTGCCATTGGTTGCCCCGAGCCGGGGGGGGCGGCGGCGAGCGCCCCGCTTTCCGGGGCGGCGGACACCCCCGAAGGCGGAGCCGAGCCGCCGGCGCTTGACCTTGGGATCTGAGATTTCCCTGATGAAAAAGCGAGCGTTCGGACTCGTTTTCGAGCCGCAACGGAGCCGGCACCGCGGAGCCTTCGTCGAATGACTTAGGAAACTATGAACTCCATAGGGTATTGCGTCTTCCAACCAAACACGTGCGCAAGTGGGGCGATAACCAAGGCGGCTGTTTTTGGCTTGGGCGCGATCGAATGCAGAAACGCGGATCGAAGCGCGGCGAGGGATCGCTACCGGAAATTCGGTGGGTGCGGGCGATTGAGCCGAAGCGGCGAGCGGCTGAACTCGGAGTGCATGAACTCCTCCCAACTTGAATTCGACGTGCCCATGGCTTCGCCCGCGGCACGTGAATGTGTTTCACGCGAGGCCCGTCTGTCCGCGGCGGAGCCGGTGGTGGTTCGCGCGCCGCCGCCGGTGCGAACCACAAGCGACGTCGTCGCGGTCGAGTCGCTCTGCACGTTCGCCGAGGCGGCGCGCACGCTGGGAATTTCGCTGCGGCAATTTCGGCGGCTTGTCGGCGGCGGTCGAATCGCTTTCGTCAAAGTCAGCGAACGGTCGCCGCGGATTCGGCCCAGTGAGCTGCAACGGTTCCTCGCGGCGTCGGTCGTCCAATACTCCGAGGTGAAATCATGATCGAATACGTCTTCAGGCATTCGCGGATCGTGGACGGAAAGAAAGTGCTTTCGCGGGTCTTCAGCGGCCGCTACGCGATCGAGAAGGGCGCGAAGCCAGTCTCCGTTTGTCTGAACACCCCGGACCGTGAGATTGCCCGAAAGCGCCTTCGCGCGATTGTCCTCGAGAAGCAGCGTGAGCAAGAGGGCATCATCGCGCCGAAGGCAGTCCGGGTCGCCGCGGCTACGCCCCTGGCTGAACTTATCAGCGACTACGAAATCGACCTCGAAGGTCGCGGACTGGATGACCGCCACGTGCACGATACGATCGCGCGGCTGAAGCGGATGGTGGCGGAGTCGGGCTGGCGGGCGTTGAGCGATATCCGGCCCGATGCATTCGTGCGGTGGCGCGCGTCGCTCACCTGCTCCGCCAAGACCGTAAAGGAGTACCAGACGTCCGCAGTGGCGTTCTTGAACTGGCTCGTGCGCGTCGATCGGCTCGCGAC
>CALFZM010000238.1 GCA_937952235.1 uncultured Opitutia bacterium
GTGACAGGTTGTTCAGCGAGAAACCGTAGAGGTACATGATGCCGAACGTGCCGATCAGCGAAACCGGGATCGCCAGGCTGGGGATCAGCGCGGCGCGCGCGCTGCCGAGGAAGAGGAAGACCACGAGCATCACCAGCGCCGACGACACCATCAGGGTGAACTCCGACTCCTTCAGCGTCGCCCGGATGCCGGGCGAGCGATCCATCACGACCGCCAGGTCGGCGTCGGCGGGGAGCAGGGCGCGCAGCATCGGCAACTGCGCGTAGATCGCATCGATCGTGGCGATGATGTTGGCCCCCGGCTGCCGGCTGACCATGAGCAGCACGGCGGGGCGGTCATTGTGAAAGCCCTTGCTGTTTCGATCCTCGACCGAGTCGGTGACCTTGGCGATGTCGCCGAGCCGCACGGGCGCGCCGTCGCGGTAGCGCACCACCAGCGGCCGGTACTGCTCGGCGCGGCGAAGCTGGTCGCTGATGCGCACCTGCCAGATCCGGTCGCCCTTCTCCACCTGGCCCCGCGGGGCGATCGAATTGGTGGCGCTGATCGCGCGCCGCACCTCGTCAAGCGCGATCCCGTAATGGGCCATCGCGTGCGGGTTGAGCTGCACGCGCACCGCCGGCAGCGAGCTGCCGCCGACCGACACCTCGCCCACGCCCGTGATCTGCGAGAGCTTTTGCGCGAGGATGGTGGAGGCGGCGTCGTAGAGTTCCCCGGGAGCGAGATTGGGCGAACTCAGCGCCAGCGCCATGATCGGCGCCTGCGAGGGATTGACTTTGCGAAACGTCGGATTCCCCGGCATGCCCGACGGCAGCTCGCCGCGCGCGGCGTTGATCGCAGCCTGCACGTCGCGGGCGGCGGCGTTGATGTCGCGCCCCAGGGCGAACTCGAGGTAGATGCTGGTGGCACCCGAGCGGCTGTCGGAAAAGATGTTGGTGACGCCCGCGATGCTCCCGAACGCCCGCTCCAGGGGCGTGGCGACGGCCGAGGCCATGGTCTCGGGACTCGCGCCCGGCAGCGAGGCGTTGACGCTGATCGTCGGGAAATCGACCTGCGGCAGCGGCGACACCGGCAGGAGCGTGTACGCCAATGCGCCCGCGAGCACCATCGCGATCGCGATGAGGCTGCTGGTGACGGGCCGGCGGACGAAGGGGCGGGAAAGGTTCATGGCGTGCCGGTCCCCCGCCCCCTCCGGCCGCGCACCGTGCGAATGGAGGCGTCCGCGTCCGAGCCGGGCGGACGGGGCCATCCGCGCTCCCGGGTGGGGCCTGTGGATCGAGGGTTCATCCCTTGGTGCGCTCCGCGGCCACGGCGCCGGTGAATGGTCCGGCCGCGGGCGCTTCCCGCTTCCGCCGTGCCTTCGCCCGGCCCGCGATGCGATCGAAGAACAGGTACACGACCGGCGTGGTGAACAGCGTGAGCACCTGGCTGACCAGCAGGCCGCCCACCATCACCAGGCCGAGCGGCTGGCGCAGTTCCGCGCCCGAACCGGTGGAGAACATCAGCGGCAGCGCGCCGAACAGCGCCGCGAGGGTGGTCATGAGGATCGGGCGGAAACGCAGCAGCGCCGCCTGATGGATGGCCTCGCGCGGCGACATGCCCTGCCTGCGCTCGGCCTCGAGCGCGAAGTCGATCATCATGATGCCGTTTTTCTTCACCAAGCCGATGAGCAGGATGATGCCGATGATGGCGATCATGTCCAACGGCTGCCGCGTAATCCAGAGCGCGAGCAGCGCGCCGAGCGTGGCCGACGGCAGCGTCGAGAGGATCGTGATCGGATGGATGCTGCTCTCGTAGAGGATGCCGAGGACGATGTACATCGTCACGACCGCGGCGAGGATCAGGAAGAGCGTGCTCGAGAGCGACGCGCGGAAGGCGTGCGCCGCGCCCTGGAAGCGCATCTCGATCGCCTCGGGCAGCCCGATCGCGGCCCCCGCCCCCTCGATCGCCTTGACCGCGTCACCGAGCGAGGCGCCGGGCCCGAGGTTGAAGGAGATCGTGACGGTGGGAAACTGGCCGACGTGATTGATCAGGAGCGAGGTCGGCCGCTCCACCACCCGCGCGAGGCTGGAAAGCTGCACCGGCCGCCCGCCCGCGCCGTTCACGTAGATGCTCATCAGCGCCTCGGGACCCTGGGCGAGCCGCGGGTCGACCTCGAGCACCACGCGGTACTGGCTCGCCTGCGTGAACAGCGTCGAGATCTGCCGCTGGCCGAAGGCGCTGTAGAGGGCGTCGTCGATGGCCGCGACGGTGACGCCGAGCCGGGCCGCGGCATCGCGGTCGATCTCGAGGTAAGCCTGCAGTCCCTTGTTCTGGAGGTCGCTCGCCACGTCGGCCAGCTGCGGCAGCTCGTCGAGGTGCGCGATCAGCTTCGGCACCCACTCCTCGAGCAGCGCGTCGTCGGGCGTCGTCAGGGTGAACTGGAACTGCGTGCGGCTCACGCGATCCTCGATGGTCAGCTCCTGCACCGGCTGGAGGTAGAGCGTGATGCCGGAGACGGCCCGCGCGCGCTCGCGCAGCCGCTCGATCACGGCGAGCGCGTGGTCGCTGCGTGCCGCGTGCGGCTTCAGGTTGATCAGCATGCGGCCGCTGTTGAGCGTGGTGTTGGTGCCGTCGACGCCGATGAACGAGGACAGGCTCGTGACGGCGGGATCCTCGAGGATCACCGCGGCGAGCGCCTGCTGGCGCTCGCCCATGGCCGCGAACGACACCGACTGCGGCGCCTCGGTCACGGCCTGGATCGCGGCGTTGTCCTGCACCGGGAAGAAGCCCTTCGGCACCACGACGTAGAGGAACGCGGTCAGCGCGACCGTGCCCACCGTCACGAGCAGCGCCATGCGCTGGTGGCGCAACACCCAGTCGAGCCAGAGCCCGTAGCGCGCGATGATGCCATCGAGGAAGCCGGGCTGCCCGTGGCCGTGCGCCCCGGGTTCCGGCAGCATGCGCGCGCACATCATCGGCGTGAGCGTGAGGGACACGATCAGCGAGATGAAGATCGCCACGGCGAGGGTGATCGCAAACTCGTGGAACAGCCGGCCCACGACGTCGCCCATGAAGAGCAGCGGGATCAGCACCGCGATCAGCGAGAGCGTGAGCGAAACCAGCGTGAACCCGATCTGCGCGGCGCCCTTCAACGCCGCCTCGAGCGGCGAAGCGCCCTGCTCGCGGAAACGCGCGATGTTCTCGAGCATCACGATGGCGTCGTCGACGACGAAGCCCGTCGCGATCGTCAGCGCCATCAGCGTGAGGATGTTGAGCGAGAACCCCGCGAGGTACATCACGCCGAACGTGCCGATGAGCGACAGCGGGACGGCGATGCTCGGGATGATCGTCGACGGGATGTTGCGCAGGAAGAGGAAGGTCACGAGCACCACGAGGCCGATGGCGAAGATCAGCTCGTGCTGCACGGCGCGGACGGACGAACGGATGCTCTGCGTGCGGTCGGTGAGGACCGCCAGCTCCGCCGCGGCGGGCAGGCTCGCCGCGAGCTGCGGCAGCAGGGCCTGCACGCGGTCGACGACCTCGATCACGTTGGCGCCGGGCTGGCGCTGGACGTTGACCAGGACGGCCGGCTGGCGGTCGGCCCACGCGGCCAGCCGGCGGTTCTCCGCGGAGTTCTCGATCCGGGCGACGTCGCCGAGCCGCAGCGGCGCGCCGTCGCGCCAGGAGATGATCAGATTGCGATATTCCTCGACCGAGCGGAGCTGGTCGTTCGCGTCCATGAGAATCGAACGCACCGGCCCGTCGAAGCTGCCCTTGGGCGAGTTGACGCTCGCGGCATTGATGGCGGCGCGGACGTCGGAGAGGTTGAGCCCGCGGGCCGCCAGCGCGCCGGGGTTGATCTGCACGCGCACGGCCGGGCGCTGGCCGCCGGCGAGGCTCACCATGCCGACGCCGGGAATCTGGGCGAGCTTCTGGGCGATGCGGGTGTCGACGAGATCGTGCACCTGCGGCAGCGGCATGCTGGCCGACGTCACGGCCAGCGTGAGGATGGGAGTATCCGCGGGGTTGACCTTGCGGTAAACGGGAGGAGCCGGGAGGTCGTTGGGCAGGAGATTGTCGGCGGCGTTGATCGCGGCCTGGACTTCCTGCTCGGCGACATCCAGCGACACCTCGAGCGAGAACTGCAGCGTGACCACCGAGGCGCCCGCGGCGCTGGTCGAGGACATCTGGTTGATGCCGGGGATCTGGCCGAACCGGCGCTCGAGCGGCGCGGTGATGGCGCTCGCCGTCACCTCGGGACTCGCGCCCGGATAAAACGTGAAGACCTGGATGGTGGGAAAATCCACCTGGGGCAGCGCCGAAACCGGCAGCAGCCGGTACGCCATGATGCCCGAAAGCAGCAGCGCGACCATGAGGAGGCTGGTCGCCACCGGCCGGAGAATGAAGATGCGGGAAGGACTCATTTGCCCGCCTTGCCGGTGGCGTCGCCGCCCTTCGCGCCCTTGCCGCCCTCGGCCGCCTTCTTGCCGCGCCCGCCTTTCTTCGCCGCCCCGTCCGCGGCAACGGGCGCCGGCTCGTCGCCGACCACGATGACATTCTTCCCTTCGCGCAGGCGGTCGAGGCCCTCGAGCACCACCGGTTCGCCGCCGCTCAGGCCCTGCGTGACCGCCTGGTAATTGCCGTCGGAGGGGCCGATCGTGATGTTGCGGATGGTCGAGGTGTTTTCGGACGTGATCAGGTAGACATACGTGCCGCGGGAGCCGAACTGGACGGCGGCCGCGGGAATGACGACCGTATCCCGCAGGGTGCGCACCTTGAGCCGTACGTTGACGAACTGATTGGGAAACAGCTTCTCGTCCTCGTTGGGAAATTCCGCCTTGAGGCGCAGCGTGCCGGTGGCGAGATCGATCTTGTTGTCGAAGGTGCGGACCTCGCCGCTCGCGAGGCGCGTCTGCTCACTGCGGTCCCAGGCTTCCACCGGCAGCGCCTCGCCCGCGCGCAGGGGCTCCACGACCTTGGGCAGGTCCACCTCGGGAACCGTGAAGAGCACGGCAATCGGCTGCGTCTGCGTGATCACGACCAGCCCGCTGGCGTCGTTGGCCCGGACGAGATTGCCGACGTCGACCGTGCGCAGGCCGGCCCGGCCGGAGATGGGCGCCTCGATCTTGGTGTAGGCGAGCTGAAGCCGGGCTTCGTCGACCCGGGCGCGATCCGCGGCCACCGCGCCTTCGCGTTCGGCGACGAGCGCCTGCTGCGCCTCGAGCTGCTGGGCGGACACGAGCGCCTGCGCGTTCAGCTGCCGGAAGCGGTCGAGGTCGCTCTTCGCGGTCGCGAGCTGGGAGGCGTTCTGCCGCTGCTGGGCCTCGGCCTGCGCGAGACGGATCTGATAAGGCGTCGGATCGATTTCCGCGAGGAGCTGGCTCTGCTTGACCCGCTGTCCCTCCTCGAACGCCACGCGCAGCAACTGGCCCTCGACCCGGCTGCGCACGGTCACGGTGTTGAGCGGCGTGACGGTGCCGATGGCCTTGAGATAGACGTCCAGGTTCCGCTTTTCCGCCGGCACCACCCGCACGGGCGCCGGGATGGCCGCGAACCGTTTCCGGAAAGACGTGCGGGACGGGTCCTGCGCGGGGGCGCTGCGGAAGCCGAAGTACCACACGCCGGCGGAAAAAACGACCACGAGGACGGTGTAAACCAGCCAGCTGCGGCGGAAACGGGAGGGAGATGACATGTCGAGGTGAAGGGTGCGAGCGGAAGCGGGGAAAGGAACGCGCGGCCCGCCTCCCGGCAGGAAGGGAACCAACGCAATCCGTCACCGACTAGGGCCGCGGATCAGGTTCCGCAACTCCAACCGCCAGACGGCCGGTCGGCGCCAACGTCGCGGGGAAATTTCAGGCGCCGGCGGGCCGCCTGGCGCGGATCACGGTGCGCCGCCTTCCCGGGCCGCCTCCCCCGCCGCGATCCGATCCAGCCGGAGCGCCAGCGCCACGTCCTTCGCCGTCACGCGGTCGCCGGCATCATGCGTCCGCAGGCGCACGACGACGCGGGAATAGACATTCGTCCACTCCGGGTGATGGTTGAGCTCCTCCGCCTCGAACCCCGCGCGCACCATGTAGGCCAGCGCGGCGCGAAACGTGGCGAACCGATAGGTGCGGGTGAGACCCTCGGCCTCACACTCCCAGCCCGGCAGCTCGGCGGCGGCGCGGCGCAATTCTTCGGGGGAAAGCGGCGTAGCCATGCCGTCAGCGTGCCGGCTCTTCCGCCCGCGTCAAACGGGCGGAGCGCTTCGCGGATGGCGGCTTGTCAAGCCGGGCGGCGCTGCCCAACGTCCCCCGGTTGCCGCAATGCCGCCTTCCGCCGAAAACGTCCCTCCTCACGTCGCGATCATCATGGACGGCAACGGCCGCTGGGCGACCCAGCGGGGACTGCCGCGGATCGAGGGGCACCGGCGGGGCGTGGAGACGGTGCGGACCGTGACGCTGGCGGCCCGCGACCTGGGCGTGCGCATGCTGACGCTGTACGCCTTCTCGATCGAGAACTGGAAGCGGCCGCAGGACGAGGTGGGCGCGCTGATGGGACTGCTCAAGTACTACCTCAAGAAGGAGCTCGAGACGTTCATCCGCGACCGGGTGCGGCTGCGCACCATCGGGCGGACGGAGGAGCTGCCCGCCGGCGTGCAGAAGGTGCTGCGCACCACGATCGAGGAGACGAAGCATTTTCCGGACTACACGCTTGTCCTCGCGCTGAATTACGGGTCGCGCGCCGAGGTCGTCGACGCCGCGCGCGCGTATGCCGCGGCCGTGGCGGCGGGGAAGGAGAAACTCAACGACGGGTCGTGGGCGACGTTCAGCCGCTACCTGTATACGGGCGAGATGCCTGATCCGGACCTGGTGATCCGCACCTCGGGCGAGACGCGGATGAGCAATTTCCTGCTGCTGCAGGCGGCCTACTCCGAGTTCGTGTTCACGCCGGTGCTCTGGCCCGATTTCACCCGGGCCGACCTGGCCGCGGCGATCGCGGATTTCAACCGGCGCGAGCGCCGGTTCGGCCGCACGAGCGCGCAGTTGAAACCCGCCGCCGCCAAATAGGCGCCGCCCGCCATCCCGCCGGGCGCTTTTCGCATGGGCAAACGCATCTTCTCCACCGTCCTCCTCTGGCTGATCCTCGGCGCGGCGCTGTGGTTTTTCCGGACCGAGGGCGCGCTCGTGCTCATCACCGTCATCTCGGTGCTGACCCTGCGTGAGTTTTTCCTGCTGATGCACGCGTCGGGCTACGACCCGTTCGACAAGTTCGGCATGGCCTTCGGCGGCCTCATCACGCTCGGGCCCTGGCTGGAGGCCCGCCTCGGGTGGCCCACCGAGCTGTTGCTGCCCCTCGCCGTCGTGGTGTTCGCGGTTCGTCTCCTCGGCGAGCGCACGCCGGAGACGCGGGTGGAGTCCCTCGCCTCCTCCCTCTTCGGCCTGGTTTACGTGGCCGTGATGCTGCAGTACCTCGTGGCCATCATCACGCCGCTGCCGCAGGACACGGTCACGCCGACGGGCCGTCTGCTGCTCTGCCTGTGGATCGTGGCCGTGGCCAAATTCTGCGACACGGGCGCGCTGCTTTCCGGCATGGCGTTCGGCCGGCACAAGATGTCGCCGCAGATCAGCCCGAAAAAGACGTGGGAGGGCGCGGTCGGCGGCGTGCTCATCTCGATGGGCATCGGCGCCCTCGTGGCCTGGCTTGCCCGCGACCACTTCCCGCCGCACATGACGCCGCTGGTCGCCGCCCTGATCGCGCTGCCGATCGCGGTGCTCGGCATCGTGGCCGACCTGGTCGAATCCGTGCTCAAGCGCCGCGCCAACATCAAGGATTCGGGCCGCACCATTCCCGGCATCGGCGGGATGTTCGATCTCAGCGACAGCCTGATCCTCGCGGCGCCGGTCGGGTATTATTTTTTCCGGCTGCCGTGAAATCACCCGTCCCGCGCGCCGGCCTCGCGCGCTCTCCGCTTCCGTCCGGACCGGCTGCGCTGCCGGCCCTTGCCGCCTGAAAGCCCGCCTCTTCGTGCCTGACACTCCACCGCACCGCAAAAAACGGGTCGTCCTCCTGGGCGCCACCGGCTCGATCGGCGAGAACACGCTGCGGGTGCTGGCGGCGCACCGCGACCGCCTCGAACTGGTCGGCATCGCCGCCCGCGCCAACTGGGAGAAACTCGCCGCGATCGCCCGCGCCCATGGCGTGCGCGAGGTCGGGGTGTTCGAGGCCCCGGCGTTCGCCGCCGCCCGGGAGGCCGCGGCGGCCTTTCCGCCCGGGACCCGGCTCCACGGGGGACTGGAGGGTCTCAACGCCCTCGCGCGACTGCCCGAGGCCGACATCGTGCTCGTCGCCGTGGTGGGCATCACCGGACTCGAGCCCGCGCTCGCCGCGCTGGCCGCGGGCAAGGACCTGGCCCTCGCTTCGAAGGAGATTCTCGTTCTGGCCGGCAAGTTCGTCATGGCGGCGGCGCAGCGCCACGGCGGCCGGCTGCTGCCGGTGGACAGCGAACACAACGCCGTCTTCCAGTGCCTCGAGGGTCACCGCGCCGGGGCGGCCGTGCGGCGGATCGTGCTGACGGCCAGCGGAGGCGCGTTTCGCGACTGGCCGGCCGAGCGACTGGCCCACGCGACGCCCGCCGATGCCCTGAAGCATCCCAACTGGGCGATGGGGCCGAAGATCACCGTCGATTCCGCCACCCTGGCCAACAAGGGGCTGGAACTGATCGAGGCCCAGTGGCTCTTCGGCCTGCAGCCCGAGCAGTGCACCGCGGTGCTGCACCCGCAGAGCATCGTGCACTGCCTGGTCGAGTTTGCCGACGGCGCGATGCTCGCGCAGCTTTGCCCGCCGTCGATGACGTTCCCGATCCAGCACGCGCTGCTCCACCCCGAGCGCCCGCCCGGCGTCGAGGCGCCGCTGGATCTCACGCGGCTGCTCCAGCTCGAATTCCGCCCGGTCGATTCCGCCCGGTTTCCGATGCTGGGCCTCGCGCAGGCGGCGATGGCCGCGGGGGGCGCGGCGCCCGCCATCTACAACGCCGCCAACGAAGTCGCCGTCGCGGCCTTCCTGGCCGGCCGGATTCCCTTCCTTGCGATTCCCCGCCTGGTCGAACATACTCTGGCCATTCTCCGAAACTTTGAACCCGCCGACCTTGCCGCTGTCGTGGCGCTCGACGCCGAAGCCCGCCGCGCCGCGGCGGACATGCTCCCAACCTTCTCCTCGTAAACCGAGCTGACCACCGTGGCCTTCGACCTGCTCCAAACGCTGCTTTCCAACCTCTGGGTCTTCGTCCTCGTCGTCCTGCTTTTCGGCGGCTCGATCTTCGTCCACGAACTCGGCCACTTCCTCGCCGCCCGGCGGCGCGGCGTGGTGGTCGAGCGGTTCTCCATCGGCTTCGGGCCCCCGATTTTCAAGTGGCGCGGACGCGATGGCGTGGAATACCGGCTTTCCTGGTTCCCGCTCGGAGGCTACGTGCTGCTGCCCCAGCTCGCCGACCTGGGCGCCGTCGAGGGCCAGAGCAACGTGGACGTCCGGCGCCTGCCCCCGGTCAGCTACGGCACCAAGATGATCGTTTTCGTCGCCGGGGCCGCCTTCAACATCCTCTTCGCGTTCCTGCTCGCATGCGTGGTCTGGATCATCGGCCAGCCGGCCGCCACCGGCTTCACCTCCACCACCATCGCCGAGATCGCGCCCACGCTGAAGGATTCCGCCCAGCGCGAGGTCGTGAGCCCGGCGGTGAAGGCCGGTCTCAAGCCCGGCGACGTGATCGTGCGCGTCGACGGCGCGCCCGTGGAGACGTTTGCCGACATCGTCGAGCGCCTCGCCCTGAGCAGCGGATGGAAGGACGGCGAACGGCAGACCATCTTCACCATCCGGCGCGGCCAGGAGACGCTGGAACTGCCGATCCAGCCGGTGCTCAGCGGCGACGAGAACGTGCGCAAGGTCGGATTCACCACGGTCGCCAAGCTCTACGTGGGACCCACCGCACCCGACTCCCCGGCGTCGCGGGTCGATCTGCGCCCCGGCGATCTGATCACGGCCGTCAACGGCGCCGTCATGCTGACGCCGTCCCAGCTCTTCGACGCACTGCGGAAAGGCCTGGGCAAACCGCTCGCCGTCACGGTGCAGCGCGGCGGGGAGTCCGTCACGCACACGCTCGAGCCGGCCGCGAAGATCACGGACCTGGGGCTCACGGGCATCAATTCCGGCGTCACGCTCACGCACCCGAACCCTTTCTCGCAGATCAAGGAGAACGTGGTGAAGACGTTCCGGACGCTCTGGGCCCTGATCAACCCGCGCTCCGACATCAACGCGTCGCATCTCAGCGGCCCGATCGGCATCATCGACAATTTCATCGCCGTCTCGCGGGCGGGCCTGCCGCTTGCGCTGTGGTTCACCATCCTGGTCAACATCAACCTCGCGATCTTCAATCTGCTGCCGATGCCCGTGCTTGACGGCGGCCAGATGCTCTTCGCGACCATCGGCCAGCTGCGCGGCCGGCCCCTGCCGGTGAACTTCATCATGACGGCGCAGAGCGTGTTCATCGTGCTCCTTTTCTCGATGGTGCTTTACGTGAGTGTCTTCGACGTCCGCCGGATCGTGCGCGACGCCAAGGCGGTCCGCGCCGTCGAAGCTCCGGCCAATCCGGCTCCGGCCGCGCCGGCCCCGGGCAAGTAGGCCGCCGGCGCCGCCCGTCCGCGCCGCCTCGGACGTCCGGAGCTGCGCTCAAACGACGGAGGCGGAGCCGCCGGTCCCAGGTGGCTGACGTGCGACGGACCGATCCGCAGCGGCTTGAGGAGAAGCCGCCCCACCTGCCGGTGCATCGGCTGTCATCGGTGAGCTGAAGGTCCGCTGCATCGTACGCCGACTTTTTGGATTCCGCAGTTGGCCGGGGGAAAGCGGACGTCTAGGTTCCCATCCCGCCCATGTCCTACTGCGCCTCCCGCTCCCACACCGTCCGCCGCGCCTCCCGCGAGGTGAAAGTCGGCTCCGTCGGCGTCGGCGGCTCCCATCCGATCCGCCTCCAGTCCATGACGACGAGCGACACCCAGGATGTCGCCGCCACCGTGCGGCAGTCGATCGCCCTGGCGGAGGTGGGCTGCGAGATCGTCCGGATCACCGCTCCCAACGTGGCCGCCGCGCGCTGCCTGAAGGACATCCGGGCGCAGTTCACGGCCGCAGGATTCGGGCACGTGCCCCTGGTGGCCGACATCCATTTCCTGCCCGCCGCGGCCATGGAGGCCGTGGAGCACGTGGAAAAGGTCCGCATCAACCCCGGCAATTACGCCGACAAGAAGAAGTTCGCCGTGCGCGAGTATTCGGATTCCGACTACGATGCCGAGCTGCAGCGGCTGCACGACGCCTTCACGCCGCTGGTCCGGCGCTGCCGGGAGCTCGGCCGGTCCCTGCGCATCGGCACCAACCACGGTTCCCTCAGCGACCGCATCATGAACCGGTACGGGGACACGCCCCTCGGCATGGTCGAGAGCGCGCTGGAATTCCTGCGCATCGCGGAGTCGCATGGTTTCCGCGACCTCATCCTCTCGATGAAGGCCTCGAACCCGAAGGTCATGATCCAGGCCTACCGGCTCCTGGTCGAGCGGATGGACCGGGAGGGCATGGCCTATCCGCTCCATCTGGGCGTGACCGAGGCGGGCGACGGCGAGGACGGACGGATCAAGAGCGCGATCGGCATCGGCTCGCTCCTGCTCGACGGCCTGGGCGACACCATCCGCGTCTCGCTCACCGAGGACAGCGTCTACGAGATCCCCGTCGCCCGCGCCATCGCCGCCCGGGCGATGTCGCTCTGGTCACCGGATTCCGGATACCGGGCGGAGGTCGCCGACGGCATCGACCCCTTCCGCTTCGCCCGTCGCGCAACGCGGCCCGTCCTGCCCGCCCCCGGCCTGCCCGCGGGAGGCGATCACGCGCCGCGGGTGATCACGCGCGTGCCGGCCCGCGGCTTCCGGCCACCGGCGTCGGCCGACACTCCGGTCGAAGGCCGGCTGGTGGCGGTCGCCAGCGCCGCCGACCTCGCCGCGCTGCCGGCGCCGGACGGCGGCTTCCTCGTGCTCGAGCTTTCCCCGGTCGTGACGGTCGCCGAGCTCGCGGGGGCGGCCGCGGCGCTGCCGGCCGGCACGCTGCTCGCGCGCACCTTCACCGGCGGCGACGCCACGGCCCTCGCGACGTTCGCGACGCTCGTGCGCCGGCACGAGTGGCTGCTGGCGGCGGACATCCCGCCGGCGGAGTTTCCCGCCCTCGCGCCGACGCTCCAGGCCCTGGGCGACGAACGGCTGGTCTTCACCCTGTCCGCCACGCCCCCCACGGCCGCCCACGCGACCGGCGGGTACCGCCAGCTCCTGGCCGCCGACCGCACACGGCAGATCCTGGAAGACCGGCGTGCCATCCGGCCCGTTGCAGCGGTGCACCGCCCAGGCGGGCAGGCTGGCCAGCACCAGGGCGGCCATCACGAGATGTTTCAAGGGACTCCTCCGGGGT
>CALFZM010000239.1 GCA_937952235.1 uncultured Opitutia bacterium
GCGGGGGGTGAGGTTGACCTTCAGGTCGCCGAAGCCTTCGGCCCTGGGATCAAAGCGGGCGAGCTCGTAAGGCGTGGTATAGGCGTTCTCGTCGAACTTCCTGCCCGCGGCCGTCGCGAGGGACCAGCCGATGCGCAACTGCATCACCGGCTTCATGCCGGGCACGCCGATGAACACCGCGCGTCCATCCTGCGACAGGTAGGCGCTGCTCGGCGTGAGCGCGTCCTGGCCGGGCGTGCCGTCAGCCTTGTACTGGGGAGAGCCGTACTTGTAGGTGCGCTTGTAGGACCAGGACTGCAGCGAATAGCTGCCCGGATCGCGGGCCAGCTTCGGGTCGAGCGCGACATCGAAACGGAGCAGCACGCCCTGGTCCATCGGCACGATCTCGTTCGGCAGGGTGACCGGCGCACCGGTGTAGCGCACGCGCCCGAGACCGGCGAGGGTGTTGATCACGTTGCCCCAGCCGAGCACCTGGAAGCCGGCGAGGTAGAGCTGCCCGTCGGCGGGATTGACGGAGCCGTTGAGCGGAGGGAACTCGAACGCGCGCGTGATGGAAACCACCGAGGCCTGCGGCGTGCGGGTGCGCTCGTTGAACACCACGCGGAAAAGCTCGGGCTTGTTGAAGCCGACGTGGACGAGCGCGCCGTTGAGCGGCCCCATCTTCGCGTCGAGCAGCCAGACCTGGGAAAGCGCGGACGAGTTCACGGGATGCGGAATCCAGGTGAGCGGCTCCGCCGGCGGCGACGGATACTTCTCCCGCGGCTCGAACGGGGCGAGGAAACCGTAGAACTGCCGGTCGCGCACGATGTGCAGGGGCGTCGAGGGGATGTACTGGCCCTGCTGGTCGCCCGAGGTGACGAGGCCGGTGCGGGGATTCACGCCGATCGTCGGCTGGCGGAAGCCGTAGCCGAGCACCTCGGAACGCCGGCCGTCGGCGGAGATGCGGAGCACGCTGCCGTTATGCTTGCCCTGATACGTGGCCTGCTGGCCGCCCTTCGCGATCACGAACTCGCCGTTGGGCGCGAGCCGGATCTGGGACGGGAACTCGCGCATGTCGGCCGTCTGGGCGAACGCGTTGGAGAACAGCTCGTGCACGTCGGCCTCGCCGTTGTCGTCGGTGTCGCGCAGCCGCCAGATGCCATTCTTGTCGAAGGCGTAGATCTGGTCGTCGCGGATCGCGACCGTCATCGGCTCGTGCAGGCCGGAGGCGAAGCGGCGCCAGCGCACCGGACCGGTCGCGCGCTCGAGCCCCCGCACCGTCCACACGTCGCCGTCGAGCGTGACCATGATGCCCGTGCCGTCGCGCAGGAACTGGATGTCGCCCGGTCGCACGCCGCGGCGCCACGGATTCTCGAACGGGAGGGCGACGTGATCCACCACGTAGGCCTCCGGGGACGTCGAGGCCTTGATCGCGGTGGATACCTCCTGCGGCCAGCGCGCCGCCGGACGGGACGCCGGCAGCGGCCGGGGCGTGACCCGGGCGACGCCCGGCCCCTCATGCAACGCGAGCGCGAAGGTGACCGGGGCCCGGTGGGCGGGGACGCGGACGACCCACACCCCGTTGCGTTCCCCGAGCTCGGCGACAGGCCGGGCCGCGCCGCCCGCGACGCCCAGCGTGAGGCTGGCGCCAGCGGCCTTGTGGCCGAGCACGAGCTGGAGCGGCTGGCTGGCGGCGTCGACCTCGAAGTGGCGCTCGATGACGGGCCGTCCCTCCAGCTCGGATACGGTCGACCACTCGCGCACGCGGGTGCCGGTGAGGGTGTACTCGAGCACCACGCTGTCGCCGGCGAGACGCACGGCTTCGAAGCGGCCCTGGGCCTCGGGGATCGGGCCGCGGCCGATCTCCTCCGGGCTCGGGGCGGGCTCGCGGGGATCGGTCAGGGAGAGGGTTTCCCCCCGCTGCCAGCCCGGGTAGATGCCGCTGGCCAGCCAGACCTGGCCGTCGGGTTCGGGCGCCGGCAACTGGCCGCCGGGGGTCTTGCGGGAAATGTCGTGGTACGAGCCGGGCGCGAGCGCCTTCTCCGTGACCCCGCGTCCGCGCCACACGACGGACATCCGCAGGAGGTCCGGGTCGAAGCATGCCCAGGCGTCGCGACCCAGGTTCAGCACGATGCCACGCGGCGTCAGGTTGTCCTTCGGGAAAGCCGCGCCCGCCTTGCGGGCATCGACGATGCTCGAGAAGAAGGGGAAATCCTTCTCCACCCAGTCCCCCGGCTCCGGGTAGCCGGGCGGCGGGCTGCGCCGGGGAGCGGCGGCACCCCAGGCGGATGCCGCGCCTGCCGCGAGCAGCAACGCGGCAAGCAGCGGGCGAAGGGCGGGGGCGGGGCAACGCGGCCGGCGGGAGACGGAGGTCATGTGGCTTCGAGAGGGTGGCTGGAGCAGGGCGGGCGGCGAGTAACCGACGCGGGAATTAATGCCTACGGTATTTGGGGTGGGGCGGAAGTAAAATTCCATGACGAACCGGGCAGGAATTCGCGCCGCGGCGCCACGGAAACGTCGCCAGCCCCGGCCGTCACGTTCAACCTGCGCGCATGAACCGGCTCGTCCGCTGCCTGCTCGCCCTCGCGTCCTGTTCCGCCGCCGCTCCGCTCGCCGTCGCCGCGGTGCCGCTCGACGAGCGGCCGGCGCGGTCCGACGAATGGGGCTACCGCCCGGCCGATGGCGCCGCGGTGCGGCTGAACCCGCCGTCCTTCACGTGGGTCGCGCCCGCCGGCGCCGTGACCTATGCGGTGCAGTGGTCGCCGCAGCCGGAGTTCCCGGCCGGCTCCACCACGACCGTGGAGAGCGTCGTCTGGCCGACCTACACGCATCACGCGGCGTTCCCGCCCGGCGTCACCTTCTGGCGCTACCGGGCCACCGACGCGCAGGGCCGCGTGACCGCGTGGAGCCGGGTGCGGCGCGTCGAGGTGCCGGCGGACGCCGCCACCCTGCCGCTCCCGACGGTCGCCCAGCAGCGCGAACGCGTGCCGCGCCAGCATCCCCGGCTTTTCCTGCGGCCGGAGGACGTGGGCCGGCTGCGCGAGCTGGCGCAGGGGCGCGAGGCGGAGGCGTTCGCCGCGCTGCGCCGGGCGGCGGACGGCTATCTGCGCGCCGGTCCGACGCCCGAGCCGCCGCACCGGGGCTCCGCCCGCGACAAGGAGAACGCGGAGCTGGTGAAATACTGGTGGCCCAACCGCGAGCAGACCGAGCGGGCGTGCACCGAGGCGGAGACGCTGGCGTTCGTGTATCTCCTGACCGGAGACAGGACCTACGGCGAGGCCGCCCGGCGCTGGGTGCTGCACCTCGCCGGGTGGGATCCGAAGGGCAACACGAACTTCGCGCTCAACTGCGAGGCGGCGAAGCCCATGCTCTACCGCCCGGCGCGCGCCTACGACTGGGCGTGGGACATGTTCACGCCGGAGGAGCGGTCCCGCGTCCAGCAGGCGATGCGCGAGCGGGTGCTCGACGCGTGGAACAGCGGCGAGGTGCAGCGCGGCGTGGGTCACCTCCAGCGGCCCTACGGCAGCCACGCCAACCGCACCTGGCACAAGATCGCCGAGGCCGGGATCGCCTTCCTCGACGAGATCCCGGAGGCGCCGCAATGGCTCGATTATGCGCTGAACAAGTTCTACTCGACGTATCCGGTCTGGTCCGACGACGACGGCGGGTGGCACGAGGGCGTCAGCTACTGGAGCGGCTATCAGAACAAGGTGGTCTGGTGGCTCCAGGTGGCGCAGGCGGCGCTGGGCGTGGACGGCCTGAAGAAGCCGTTTTTCGCCCAGGTCGGCGACTATCCCCTCTACATCTCGCCGCCCCATTCGCCGAACTCTGGCTTCGGCGACCTCTCGGCGCGGCCCCTCGTGGCGCCGTCGTTCCTGGAGTACCACCTGCGCGCGCGCGCGCGCAGCGGCGACGGCGGCAACGCCGGATACTGGCGCTGGTGGGCGGACCAGAAGGCGATGCCGCGGAACACCGGCGTGCTCGGCTTCCTCTACCGGGCCAACCTGCCGCCGCTCCCGCCGGCCCGGCCTCCGACCGACCTGCCGCAGTCGAAGGTGTTCCACGGCATCGGCGTCGCCAGCCTGCACACCACGCTGCTCGACAGCCGGGAGGACGTGCACCTGCTCTTCAAGGCGAGTCCCTTCGGTTCGCAGAGCCACGGCCACAATCCCCAGAATTCCTTCCAGTTGAACGCCTATGGCGACGCGCTGCTGGTGGCGAACGGTTACCGCGACCTCCACGGGAGCAAGTTCCATTACCAGTGGGTGCACAGCACGCGGGCGCAGAATGCGGTGCTGGTCGACGGCGAGGGCCAGACGCCGCACTCGCCGGCGGCGACCGGCCGCATCGTGCGCGAACGGCTCGGGCCCGATTTCGACCAGGTCACGGGCGACGCGACGCCCGCCTACGCCGGCCGGCTCGAGCGCGCCTGGCGGCACGCGGTGCTGGTCAAGGGGGCGACGCCGTTCGTGGTCCTGTACGACGAACTGATCGCGCCGAAGCCGGCGACGTTCCAGTTCATGCTGCATGCCCTGAACGCCTTCGTGATCGATCCCCGCAGCGGGCGCATCCGGGTCGAACAGCCCGGCGCCGGCGTCGACATCACGTACCTGTCGCCCGTGCCGCTCGGCTTCCAGCAGACCGACGGCTTCAAGCCGGCGCCGACGCGCGAGTTTCCGAACCACTGGCACCTGGAGGCCGGCACGCGTCAGCCGCGCCGCGAGGTCGGGATGGTCACCGTCCTGATCCCCCACCGGGCGGGGCAGACCGTCGCGTGGGACGCCGTGCGGACCGAGGAGACCACGACGACGCTCGTGGAGGTCACCGTCGACGGCCGGAAGCACACGCTGCGTTTTCCGCGTCCCGGCATGCCGGCGGAACTGGAGATCAGGCGCGCGGAGTGAGCGCGCCTCCGGGCGACGGGCGGAGAGCTTGTCCCGCGCCGGTGCTTCTGCCTTGGATACCCGCATGAACCCCTTCAGGCGTTTCGCGGGCGTGGTCATTCTCGGACTCGGTGGCGCGGCCGGCGTGGTCGCGGCGGAGGGCAAGGCGCCCGCGGGCCCGAAGGAGTTCCAGGTGTTCTTCGGCACCTACACGGGCGAGAAGAGCAAGGGCATCTACCGGGCGCGGCTCGACGTGGCCTCGGGCAAGCTCTCCCCGGCCGAGCTGGCCGCGGAGACGCGCAATCCGTCCTTCCTCGCCGCGCACCCCAGCGGGTTCCTGCTCTACGCGATCGACGAGGGCAGCGATCCGGCGAAGACGCCCGGGCGCGGCGTCCGCGCCTACGGCATGAACGGTCCGACCGGCGTGCTCACGTTCCTGAACGAACAGAGCCCGGGGTCGGCGGGCCCCTGCCATCTGACGGTCGGGCACGACGGGCGGACCGTGCTCGTGGCCAACTACAGCGGGGGCAGCGTGGCGGTGCTGCCGCTGGACATCGAGGGCCGGCTGGGCGCGGCGACCGTGGTCAGCAAGCACGTCGGCTCGAGCGTGCATCCCACCCGGCAGAAGCAGCCGCACGCGCACGCGATCAACGTCTCCCCGGACAACCGCTTCGCGCTGGTGCCGGACCTGGGGATCGATCAGGTGCGGATCTATCGCTTCGACGCGGCGAACGCGATGCTCACGCCGCACACGCCGTCGGCGGTCTCCCTGCCGCCCGGTTCCGGCCCGCGCCACCTCGCGTTCCACCCGAACGGCCGTTTCGTGTACGTGATCAACGAGCTGCTGTGCACGATGGCGGTGTTCGCGTACGACGCGCGCCGCGGCGAACTGAAGGCGGTCGAGAGCGTTTCCACGCTGCCCGCCGGCACGTCCGTCCAGCCCGGCTTCAGCACGGCCGAGGTCGCGGTGCATCCCTCGGGCAAGTTCCTCTACGGCTCGAACCGGGGCCACGATTCCATCGTGGTCTACGCGATCGACGCGCGGACCGGACGCTTGAGGCCGGTGCAGCACGAACCGACGCAGGGCCGGACGCCGCGGCACTTTGGCATCGATCCGACGGGCACCTGGCTGCTGGCGGAAAACCAGGCGTCGGACACCGTGGTGGTGTTCGGCATCGACGCGAAGTCTGGGCGCCTGACCCCCACCGGGCAGCGCCTCGAAGTGCCTTCGCCCGTCTGTGCGATTTTCGTGAAATCCAAGTGATCAGCCGTTCCAACCCCACCGCCATGAAACGACTCCTGCCGCGCATCCTGATTCCCGTCCTTTCCGGCTTTGCCGCCCTCGCGGGAGCCCGCGCCGCCGAGGGCCGGCCCAACGTCCTCTGGTTCATGGTCGACGACATGTCGGCCAACCTCTCGTGCTACGGCGAGACGACGATCCAGACGCCGCACCTCGACCGGCTGGCGCGCGAAGGCACGCGGTTTTCCCGGGCGTTCACCACCGCGCCGGTGTGCTCCCCGTGCCGTTCCGCGTTCATCACGGGGATGTACCAGACGACGATTGGCGCGCATCACCATCGCAGCGGCCGCGGCGTGGAGCGGATCCGGCTGCCGGCGGGAGTCGAGCCGGTGCCGGCATTGTTCCAGCGCGCGGGTTACTACACGTGCATCGGCTCCGGCCTCGGCGGCCAGAATCGCGCGGGGAAAAAGGCGGGCGCGAAGAAGGGCAGGGGCGACGGACTGGGCAAGACGGACTACAACTTCGACTGGGATCCGGCGATGTATCACGGCAACGACTGGGCGGGCCGCAAGCCGGGGCAGCCGTTCTTCATGCAGGTGCAGCTCGCGGGCGGAAAGCTCCGCGGCGGCACCGACGCCAGCGCGCGGCAGCTTGCCGCCCGCGCCCAGGCCGAGCTCGGCGGCGCGACCGATCCGGAACGCGTGGTGCTGCCGCCGTACTACCCGCGCGATCCGGTGCTGTTGCGCGACTGGGCGGCGTACCTCGATGCGGTGCGGTTCACCGACCAGCACGTGGGCGAGGTGATCGCCCGGCTCGAGCGGGAGGGGCTGCTCGACCACACCGTGGTGATCTTCGCCACGGATCACGGCATCAGCCACGCCCGCGGAAAGCAGTTTCTCTACGACGAAGGCGCGCACGTGCCTTTCATCGTGCGGGGACCCGGCGTCCCGCGGGGGCGGGTGCGCGACGATCTCGTCGAGCTGATCGACCTGGCGCCGATCTCGCTCGCTGCCGCGGGCATCCCGATCCCCTCAGGCATGCAGGCGCGCAACGTGTTCGCCGCCGATCACCGGCCCCGCGAGCACGTGTTCGCCGCCCGCGACCGCTGCGACGAGACGGTCGAGTGGATCCGCAGCGTGCGTTCGGATCGCTTCCTCTACATCCGCAATTTCCTGCCGCAGCGCCCCCACCTGCAGCCCAACGCCTACAAGGACGGCAAGACCATCGTGCAGACGCTGCGCGCCCTCCATGCCGCGGGCAGACTCGACCCGCTGGCGGAGAAGCTGCTGTTCAGCCCCACGCGCCCGGAGGAGGAGCTCTACGAATGGACGACCGATCGCTGGCAGGTGCGGAACCTCGCCGGCGACCCGGCGCACCGCGCCACCCTGGAGGCGATGCGGGCGCGCCTCGAACGCTGGAGCCGCGAGACCGGCGACCGCGGTCCGGAGTCGGAGACGATGTACGACAGCGACATGGCGGTCTACGTGGGCTCCCGGAGCGAAAAGGGCCGGGAGACCGTCACGGAGAAGAACATCGCGCTGATGAAGCGGTGGGCCAAGGAAGGCCGGTAGGCGCCCCCGTGCGACTGCCACTTTCGGCGGGCGGCGCACCGTCGCGATCGCCGGACCGCACTCCGCGCGGTTGTCCCCCGCCGCCACGCACTGGAGCAGGTTCAATAATTCCGTAGGCCAAACCTGAACGCAAAGTCGCAAAGGAACGCGAAGTTTCGCCAGGATTTCCTTCGCGAGTCCTTGCTCTCCTTCGCGTCTTTGCGTTTCGGATCCCGCCCTGATCGGCTACGATTTTACTGCAGGCTCTCTCGGCGTCATTGCGTTTGGGATCCCGCCTTGGAGCGGCTACGGCATCAGGCGATGCGCGCTATCGCCGGCTCCAGATCCGCAGCGACGCCAGCAGGAAATCCTCCAGCACGGCCGATTCGTTGAGATTGAGCCGGAGCAGGCCCACGCCGTGCTCGAGCCGCTCGACGGCGGCCACCACGGCGCGGCGCGCACTCTCGTCCCCGGCGGTCAGCCGGGGCAGGGCGAAGGCGCGGGTGGCCCGCTCGATCTCGGCCAGGAGCCGCGTGCGCAGGCCGTTCGCGATGCCGGTCTCGATGGCGACCTGTTCGTCGTCGGACAGGTCCGCCGGCAGTTTCTCCTTCTGCTGCTTCCACACCTCGCCGGTGGCGAATTCAAGCACCGTGTCGAACCGGGCCACCAGGCCGTAGAGCGTGAACACGTGATCCGCGACGATTGTCTTGTCGCCGCCGACGCCTTCGCCGAGCCGGCCCAGCCAGGCGGCGTAATCCTCGAGCCAGGCGCTCCAGCCGTCGGCGGCGACCAGCGTGCCCGGGCCGGGAAAACGGAACGCCAGGACGCGGCTGCGGATGGTGGGTAGCAGCGCGTACGGACGCGTGGTAAGCAGCAGCAGGGTCGTGTGCGCGGGTGGCTCCTCGAGCGTCTTGAGGAACGCGTTCGCCGTCGCGGCGTTCATGCGGTCGGCTTCGTGCACGATGCCGACCTTGCGGCTGGCGACGGCGGCGCTCACGCCGAGCCGGCTGATGAACTCGCGCATCGTGCCCGGCTCGCTCGCGCTTTCGCCGATGCGGATGAACCGCGCCTTGCCGCTGGTGCGGAGCTGGAAACAGTCGGGATGCTGGTCGACCGGGAAGGTCGCGGCGGCGCGGTGCCCGGGGATGCCGTTGAGCAGCCGGTCCGCGATCCCGTGGGCCACGGCGGTCAGCGTGGGCAGGTCGTCGCCGTGCAGCAGCAGGCTGTGCGAGAGCCGCTGCCGCGAGATGGCCTGCTCGATCACCGCGATGGCGGGCGTGCCGGCCAGGGCGGGAGGCCAGGGAGAGACGGACGTCATGGTCCCGCGCGCACGGGCCCGGGTTACTTCACCCGGGCTTCGACCTCGGCCCAGATCTTCTTCTCGATCGCGTCCTCGCTCTTCGTGCCGTCCACGACGATGAAGCGCTCGGGCATGCCCTTGGCGAGGACGAGATAACCTTCGCGGACCTTCTTGTAGAAATCGACGTTCTCGCGCTCCATGCGGTCCGGCAGGTCGGAGGCGCGCGTCTTGAGCCGGGCCAGGCTCACGTCCTCGGGCACGTCGATGACGATGGTGAGATCAGGCATCACGTCGCCCACGGCGAACCGGTTGATCTGCGCCACGGGATCGGCGGCGAGGTTCCGGCCGATGCCCTGGTACACGGTCGAGGAGTCGAGGAAACGATCGCTCAGCACGATGGCGCCGCGCAGCAGGGCGGGGGCGATCACCTCGCGCACGAGCTGGGCGCGGGCGGCGGTGAAGAGCAACAGCTCGGTCTCGGCGCACATCTCGTCGCCCTTGGAATTGTGCACGATGATATTCCGAATCTGCTCCCCTATCTCCGTGCCGCCCGGTTCCCGGGTCGTGACCACGTCGCGGTGCGACTTCTGGAAGTGCGCGGCGAGGCGGGCGATCTGCGTCGACTTGCCGGAACCCTCCGAACCTTCGAAGGAGATCAGTTTTCCGGTGCGTGGTTGTTTCAGCGGCATGGCGGGAAAGGTGGGAAATTCAGCGCCAGTTGGCGAGGAAGGTTTCGAGCGACGCCAGGTCCGGGCTCGTGCCGGTGCGGACGTAGTGTCCGCTGGTGCAGACGCCGAGGGTGAGACAGGCCTCGGGATCGAGCCCGAGCAACTGCCCCTGCATGAAGCCGGCGTTGAAGTGATCGCCGGCGCCGGTGGTGATGAGCGGTCGCTCGGTGTAAGGTCCCGGCACCCACCAGGTGCCCGCCTCGCTGGCGCAGGCGGCCGACGCCCGCGGGTGGATCACCACCGCGGCGAGCTGGAGCCGGGCACGGAGGGCAGCGGCGCTGGCGCGCAGGCTGGCTTCCGACTCATCGACCTCCGGGCAGCCCAGGGCGGCGGCGACCTGCTGGGCTTCCTTCAGATTGAGGCCGAGCGTGACCTGCCCGAAGGCGCCGAAGCGCGCCATCGCCGACAGCGCCTCGCGCAGATCCCCGACCGACCGCTTCTCCGGGTCGGCCAGGTCGAAAAAATAGTGCCGGCCCGCCGACGCCGGCAGCCGGGGCAGGACGCGCGCGACCAAGGCGGCGAGGATCGCGGTCATGTTGGGCAGCATCGTCCAGTTGACGAGCGCCACGAGATCGGCGGCGCCGAACGCGGCGATCAGGGCGTCCTCGCCCATCACCTGGCAAATGCGATCGTAGGTCACCTCGTCGAGGCACCGCATCTGCCCGAGCATCAGCTTGCCGTCGTTGCACTCGATGGCGGTCGTGTGCGCCGCGGAGCAGAGCGAAACCACCCGCGCGCGGGCGGCGAGGTCGGCGAAGACCGGATGCACGGCGGGGGCGCCGAGCGCGCCGACGTAGGTGACCTCGAGGCCGGCGGCCAGCAGGGCATTCGCCATGATCGGGCCGTTGCCGCCGAGCTTGTCGGTGCGCGGGTAGAGCTCGATGTTGGTGCTCTTGCCGGCGGCGGCGGCGATGCGCTGGCCGAGTTCCGCCAGCGTGGCGATCGCGGTGAAGTCCTCGCCCGGCCCGCGGCGCAGGCCGACGGGCGTGACGATGGAGTCGACGAACCCGTCGAGCCCGACGAGCGCGCGCAGGGCGGTCGGGCGGGAGCGGCGGGCGGCAAGCTGGCGGAGCGCGTGGGAGCGAAACATGGATGACGGGCGGGAACGGCCGAGCAAAAATCCACGCCGTTCCGTCGCAACCAGATTCCGCGCGCGCTCGATCGCGGCGCGCGCACGCGCGTGAACAAGTTCGTCGGGATTGACGTTGAAGGTGCCGGACAAACCCGGCAACTCTTCCGCCACTCTTGCACATGTTCGCGCCGTTCGCCGTTCCCCCTCTCCTGGCCGTCAATATCATCGAGATTTTCGAGCGCTGCGGCACGGTCGACAAGGTCATCGTCATCGGGCTGCTGATCTTCAGCCTCGTGGCCTGGACGATCATGTTCGGCAAGCACTACGAGCTGAAGCGGCTCCGGCTGCTCAACCTGAGTTTCGAGTCCCAACTGCGCGACCATCGCACGCTGCTCGATTCGCCGGAGTCGTTCCGCAACAAGCGCGTGATCCCGTATGCGGACATGTTTTCCGACGCGATCGAGAGCTACTGGCGGGCCGCCACGATCGGCCAGGAACGCGGGGAGGACAACCACCGCGCCCGGGTGGAGCACGCCGAGAACGCCCTGCAGCGCGCGCTCGCGCGGCAGACGCTGCGCTACGAGACCAGCATGATCTTCCTCGCCTCGATCGTCTCGGGCGCGCCGTTCATCGGGCTGCTCGGCACGGTGTGGGGCGTCATGGAGGCGTTCGCGGCCGTGGCCGCGAAGCAGTCCGCCACGATCGCGGAGCTGGCCCCGGGCGTCTCGGGCGCGATGCTGGCGACGATCGCCGGCCTGGTGGTCGCGATCCCGTCCGTGTTCGGCTACAACTTGCTTCTCGGGAACACGCGCCGCATGATCACGGAGCTGGAAAACTTCGCGAGCTCGCTGGCGGACCGCATCGAGCTCGAATCCAAATAACCCTTCACCGGAGCGCACCCCATGGCCCGAAGTTTCCGGCGCCGGCACGCCGCCCATCCGATCGCCGACCTCAACGTGACGAACCTCATCGACCTGGGGTTCATGCTGCTGGTCATCTTCATGATCGCGACTCCGCTGATCACGCAGGAACAGAAGATCCCCGTCGACCTGCCGGTCGAGTCGTTGAGCCGCCAGCAGCAGCCCGACCCGAAGGAGCGGCACGAGTCGATCACGGTGCAGGCCGACGGCCGCGTGATGGTCGGCGGCCGGGCGCTGTCGGTCCGCGACCTCGCCGCGGAGCTCGCACGCTTCGCCGCCGAGACCAAGCCGCCGGTGATCCACCTGCGCCTCGACAAGAACGCCACCGCCCAGCAGTTCGTGACGATCATGGACGAGCTGAAGAAGCACAACCTCACCCGGATCGCGTTCGACACGCAGGTCGCGCGCTGACGTCCGCGCCGCCCATCCCGACCCGATGAACGAGGGAGCCTCCCGCGGATTCTGGATGTCGGCCGCCCTCCACGGCGCCGCGGCGACGCTGTTGTTCCTCGGCACCTACGTGGTGCACAGCCGGGAGTCGGACGAGGTCAAGGTCTTCGAACTCGTCGCCGGCGAGGGCGACAACTTCATGGCCACCGAGGCGCCGGCCCTCGGCACGCCGGGTGGCGTGAAGATCGACCTGCCGGACCCGCCCGCGCCGACGCCGCCCGCGCCCGCCCCGGTGATCCCGGCGCCGGCTCCGACGCCCCCGCCGCAAGCTACGCCAGCGCCACCGCCCGAGACGCCGGCGCCGAATTTCAAGAAGGCGCTCGTCCGCGAAGTCATCAAGGCCGAGTCGCGCGCCAAGCGCGACATTGCCCGGGAACGCGCCGCCGAGAAAAAGCGGCAGGACGAAGAGAAGAAGCGTCAGGCCGAGGAAAAGAAGCGGATGACGAAGGAGGAGTTCGACCGGCTGAACAAGGCCAAGGCGGGGGCCTCCACGCCCACCAAGTCTGCTCCGGTCAAGGTCACCAAGATCGACGCCGAGGGGATTGCGAAGGGAGTCCGCGGCGGCTCGCGCAACAACACGACCGGCGGCGCCGGCGGCAAGGCGCTGACCAACGACAACACCGACGTCCTCCTCGGCTACTTTGCGCTCTTCCGGCAGCGGTTGCGGGAAAAGTTCGAACCACCACCGGGTCTGAGCGATTCGCTCGTGGCCACGATCGAGGTCCGCAGCAACGCCGACGGCACCCTGACGGGCGCGCGCGTCACCCGGAGCTCCGGCAGCCGCGAGTTCGACGAGTCGGTGCTCGATGCGATCCGCCGCATGCGCATGCCGCCGCGGCCCGACAAGAAGGCGGAGGCCGTGGAGTTTTCCTTCTCCATGCGGGAGCGCAACGAGGGCTGAACGCACGCGGCAACCGGCCGCTCAACCGGGGTAGGGACCGCGCAGAAAAAGTCCTTGCGTTCGCCCCGATTACTTTGATTTTCCTGCCCCCTCGCAGTTGCGAAAGGGCTCTTAGCTCAGTTGGTAGAGCGCCTCAATGGCATTGAGGAGGTCAGCGGTTCGAACCCGCTAGGGTCCACCACTTTCCCCCGGTTCACCACCGGGGGATTTTTATTTTCCCTCGCGCGCGGGCGCGGAGTCTACCCGAGATTGGGGGGTGACGTACGTAGGTGTGGGCTCGCCCGCGGGCATTTTTTCCGATCTGCTCCGCACCCGTGAGCGACGACATGGAAAAATACAAGGCGGACATGCTCCGCGAGGCCCGGAGCGCGTTCTACGATTTCTATCTCACGGCCTCACCCCAAGACGCGCATCTCATGGATGCGGTCGTGCTGGGGCACGCCGCAATGGTGGTCCTGCTGAATGCGCCGCGCGAACACGTCGCACCCCAGGTGCGAAGACCGCTCGAACGCGTGGCCGATGGCGTGGACCAGCTTTTCGCCGCGTCGCGTGAGGCCCTGCGCGCGTGCGAGACCTTCCGGGCGGTCGACCAGCAAACCCGCGACGACATCGAGTCGATGCTGCTGACGATCCGCCCTCCCGTTTGAGCGCGCGGCTCGTCCACCGATCGAGCGCGCACGGTGGCGTCAGCGTTCGCGCTCTTCCCGATTTTCGGAAGGGGAGACTTCGGCGTCCCGACCGCCGTCAGCCTCCGAAGCCAGCGTGAAATAAAAAGTCGCGCCTTCGCCTTCCCGCGATTCCGCCCACAGCCTTCCCCCGTGGCGCCGCAGGATCCGCAGCGTGATTGCCAGGCCGGCGCCGATGCCATCGAATTCCTGCTGACCGTGGAAGCGGGCAAAGGGCTCGCCGAGGTTGGCCGCCGCGGCGGCATTGAAGCCGGCGCCGTTGTCCCGGACGGAAAAGACCTGACCCTGCGCTCCTTCCTCCACGCGCAGCTCGATCGTCGCGCAGGGGCAGTTCCGGGTGAACTTGAGCGCGTTGGCCACCAACTGGCCCAGGGCTTCGTGGAGCAGCCGGCGGTCGGCGAAAACCTCCGGGAGCGCTCCGACCTGCCAGCGCACATCGCGACCCGCGGCGGCGCGCATGGCTTCGCGCCGCACCTGGTCGGCGATCTCGCCCAGTGGCGTCGGCCGGCGATCCAGCGGCTGCTGGGCCAGCCGGTTGAGCCGGAGCAGAGCCTCGAGCATCCGCTGGGCGCGGGCGGAGACTTCGATCGCCCGCAGCAGGTAAGACTGTCCTGCGGGTGGCAGGTCCCGGCTGTGATCCTCGCGCAGAGCGTCGAGGAACCCGGTCACCGCCCGGAGCGGCGCGCGCAGGTCATGGGCGACCGCGTACGTGAAGGCATCCATCTCGCGCTGCAATGCCGCAAGCCGGGCCCGGCACGCCGCCAGCTCCACGTCGGGCGGAGGCGCCGGCGGGACCGGTTCAGGCGTGGGCGGAACGTTCATGCGAAGGGCGAAGGGCGCTAGGGGCGAAAGAGGGGAGGCGGCTCCGCCTCGGGCGCGATGCGCGGCGGGACGAACGGCCAGTCCGCACGCTCGTGCTCGAAGGCGAGGCGGCGTTTCACCGTCCGGTATTCGAGCTCGCCGACGAAGATGATGAATCCGAACAGCACCGCCAGCAGCGGCTGGCCAAAAAAGAAGGCGGCCCCGATCCCCAGCGCCGCGACGACCTTGCCGACGGTCGCCGCCCAGAACGTCGCGGTCAGATAATCCCACCGCAGCACGAGCAGGGCGCGCAGGATCCGTCCGCCATCCATGGGAAAGGCCGGGAGCAGGTTGAAGGCGCCCATGAGCAGATTCCATAACAGGAGGACGTGGCCGAACTCCAGCACGTTGAGCGTCACCGCCTCCTCCACCGGCGCCGGGGGCAGCAGCAGCCACAGCACGCCGGCCAGGACGAAATTCACCGCCGGGCCCGCGGCCGTGATCAGCAGTTCACTCCGGGGCTGGCGCGGCAGGGAATCGAACTCCGCCATCCCGCCGATCGGGAGCAGCAGGATGCGCCGGACGCCCACGCCGAATTTCCGCGCGGTGAGCGAGTGGCCGAGCTCGTGGAGGACGACGCACGTGAAGCACGCGACCAGGAGCAACGAGTACCAGATCATGCCCGCGGCCCGTTCCTCCCGCCAGCCCATCCAGGCGGTGTAGCCGAGCAGGAGGAAGAACGAGAAATGAACGGCCAGCTGGATCCCCCGGACCCGGAAAAGGTTCATTGACCAGCCAAGCATGTGACGCAACAAAAGCGCGCCCGTCGTTTTCGCCAGCACGCTTTTGCTGAATCGTCCGGAGTGGATGGACAGCGGGCTGCGGGCGCGAGCGCGGTCCACGCATGTCCGACGCTGCCGCCAAAGCCTCACCGACCATCCTCGTCATCGATGACGATGCCGAGATCCGCTACTCGCTGTCCCGCGTGCTCTCGTCACGCGGTTACCAGGTCGCCGAGGCGGCCAACGGCGAGCAGGGGGTCGCCCTGGTGAAAAAGGGGCCTCCGCCGGACCTCATTTTCCTGGATGTCCGAATGGGCGGGATGAGCGGGCTCGAGGCGCTGCAGCACATCCGCTCCGCCAGTCCGCGGCAGCTGGTCGTGCTCATGACGGCCTTCGGCACCGCGCAGACCGCGATCGAGGCGATGAAGTTCGGGGCGTTCGATTACGTGATGAAGCCCTTCGATCCCGCGAAGGTGCTCGCACTGGCGGAAAACGCCCTCAAGGCGCACGCCGACCTGCGCGCGATCGGCGACTACAAGCCGACCATCAACGCCGATGACTACCGCGAGGGCATCGTGGGCAGCTCGCCCGTCATGCAGGATGTGTTCAAGGTCATCGGCCAGGTGACCGCGAGCGACGTCACGGTGATGATCACGGGCGAGAGCGGCACCGGCAAGGAGCTCGTCGCTCGCTCGATCTGGAAGCACAGCCACCGGGCCGCGAAACCGTTCATCGCGGTGAACTGCGCCGCGATTCCGGACAATCTGATCGAGAGCGAGCTCTTCGGCCACGAGAAGGGGTCGTTTACCGGCGCGACGGTGCAGCGGTTGGGGAAGTTCGAGCTGTGCGACGGCGGCACGATCTTCCTCGACGAGATCGGCGACATGGCGCTCGCGACCCAGACGAAGATCCTGCGGGTGCTCCAGCAGGGCGAGATCCAGCGGGTCGGCGGCACGGAAACCATCCGCGTCGATGTGCGCATCATCGCCGCGACCAACAAGGACCTCGAGGCGATGGTGAAGGCGAAAACGTTCCGCGAGGATCTGTATTACCGGCTCAACGTGGTGCGGATCCGGATGCCGCCGCTGCGCGAACGGCCGGAGGACATCCCGCAGATCGTCGATTTCTGCCTGCAGAACCTGCTCAAGCAGCGGAAAACCCGCGTCGCCAAAGTGTCGCCGGAAGCGATGGCCGTCGTGGTGCGTCACCGCTGGCCGGGGAACGTGCGCGAGCTGGAGAACGTCGTGTACCGCAGTGCCGTCATCGCCCAGGGCGATGCCATCCTCGTGAAGGACCTGCCGGTCGAGATCCGCGACGCCGTCGGCCCGATCGCGGCACCGGAAGCCCGGCCGGAGACGGCCGCGCCGTTCGTCTCGCCTTCGCCCGCCACCGAGGCACCGCCGGCGCCCGCTTCCGAGCCGGCGGCACCCGCCCTCACGCTGCCCGCCGCGCTCGATTTCCTCTTCGCCCAGCTCGGAGCCGGCGATCAGCCGATCCTGCCCCAGCTCGAACGGGCGATGGTGACCCGCGCGCTGGCGGCGGAAGCCGGCGACGAAGCCCGCGCCGCGAAACGCCTCGGGCTCACGAAGACGGCGCTGCAGAAGCGCGTCCGGGAAGGCTGAGCCGCCCGCCCGAGGGTCCGTCGTGACATTCTATCTCGCCTCGGGCAACGCGCACAAGGCGGCGGAATTGCAGGCGCTCGCCGCCGCTTCCGCGCTCCCGGTCGCCGTGCGTTCCGCCCGCGAGCTGGGCGGCATGCCGGCGGTCGAGGAAGACACGGGCAGCTTCGTCGGCAACGCGCGCAAGAAGGCGCAGGCGCTCCGGCCGCTCCTGCCGGCGGGGGCGTGGGCCCTGGCCGACGACAGTGGCGTCTGCGTCGATGCGCTCGGCGGCGCCCCCGGGGTCGAATCGGCGTACTACGCCGGTCCCCAGGCCGACCCGGCGGCCAACCTCGCCCGCCTCGTGGCGGAGATGCGCGGCGTGCCGCCCGCCCGGCGCGGGGCGCATTTTCGCTGCGTGCTCGTCGCGCTTGGCCCGGCGGGGGAGGAGCAGGTGTTCGACGGCGCCTGTGCCGGCCGGCTGCTGGACGCGCCGCAGGGCGGAGCAGGATTCGGCTACGACCCGCTCTTCGTGCCCGCTGGCTTCACGCAGAGCTATGCGGAACTCGGGGACGAGGTGAAGAACCGCATCAGCCACCGGGCGCGGGCCTGGGCCGCGCTCGCCGCCTGGATTCGCGGGCGCTGAGCGGACTCCTGCCGCTGGCCTTCAATTCAGCCGTGAGAACGGCTGCACGGAACGGTGGCGCAGCTTGTCCTCAAGCTGCCGCGGACCGGTCCACCGCACGTCAGCCGCCTGGGTGACAGGCGGCTCCACCGCAACGGCGTCCTTCCCGCGTCGCCGCCGCGCGCGGGCATCAGCGCGGGTCCTCCCCTCGCGCGCGGCCATCGCGCCAGCGCCACGCGCCGGCCAGCACGCTGCCGATGACCGAGTGGAACACGCTCGAGATCGCGCAGGGCACCGCCGTGAGCGGATCGGCGAAATGCTTGCGCGCGAGCAGCACGCCGAGGCCCGAGTTCTGCATGCCCACCTCGATCGAGACCGTCCGCGCCACCCCGCGATCCCAGCCCGTGAGGCGGGCGACCAGATAGCCGAGCGCGAAGCCGCCTGCATGCAGGCTGAACACCGCGCCGATCAGCCGCCAGGCCGCGTCGCGGATCGCCGCCGAGCTGCCGCCGATGATGCTGGCACAGATCAGCGCGATGAGGACGACCGACAGCAGCGGGAGCGCGAGCTGGGTGCGGCGGACGACGGCGGGGGCGATCCGGTTGAGGCAGACGCCGAGCAGGACGGGCAGCACCACCACCTGGAACGTGCTGAAGAAGAGCCCCCACGCGTCCACCCGCACCAGCGTGCCCGCCAGCCAGGAGGTGAGCAGCGGCGTCATGAACACGGCGGCAAACGTCGAGCACATCGTCATCACGACGGACAGGCAGACATTGGCGCGGGCGAGGTAGGTGACGACATTGGACGCCGTGCCGCCGGGGCAGCAGGCCACGAGGATCAGCCCCACCGCATAGGGTGGCTCGAGCGCAAAGACGCGTCCCATCGCCCAGCCGAGAAAGGGCATGAGGGTGAACTGCGCGGCAAAACCGAGGGCGACGGCGCGACCCATGCGCACCACGCCGCGGAAATCGTCGAAGGTGAGCGTGAGCCCCATCCCGAGCATGATCACGGCGAGACCCCACACGATCCACGGTCCGGTGAACCAGGTAAACCAGGCCGGGGCGAAGAGCGCGACGGTGCTGAGACCCACCACCCAGAGCGGGAACGCGTTGGTGAGCCAGGTGAGCAGGCGGGGCATGGGGAAGCGAGACGCGTAGCGCGGGGGCGCCGGACGGCAAGCGGCGAATCTTTGTCATGAGGTTGCGTGCCGCACGGCCGGGCACACCGTGGGCCGCGATGAAAATCCTCCACTTGAACTTCTTGCCGCGCAGCACGGACGGCGCGCTTCTCCTCCTGCGCGGGTGGTTCGGCGCCTCGATGCTCCTGCTGCACGGCTGGGGCAAACTCACGAATTTCTCCGCCTACGCGGGCAAGTTCGCCGATCCGTTCGGCATCGGCCCGGCGCCGACGCTCGTGCTCGCGATCCTTGGCGAGGTGCTTTGTCCCGCGCTGCTCGTGGTCGGGCTGTTCACGCGGTTTGCCGCCCTCGGCGCCGCGCTCACCATGGTGAGCGCCTTCTGGTTTGGCCACGGCGGCAAGCTCACCGGCCAGGGCAATGGCGAGATGGCGTTCCTGTTCCTGGGTGCGTTTCTCGTGCTGTTCTTCGCCGGCGCCGGACGCTTCTCCCTCGACGCGAAGGCGGGCGCCAAGCTCTGAGCACACGATTCCGTTGCGGTGGCGCCGACGGCCCGCCGGCGGCTGACGTGCCACGGACCGGTCCGCAGCGGCTTGAGGACAAGCCGCTCC